>JASGDF010000057.1:0-12850 GCA_047607345.1 Pseudomonas sp.
CGCGAGCACCTCGGCGCCGATCGGCGCGTGCAGCGCCAGCCAGCCCGAGCCGAGGCCGGGACGGCCGGCGGCGTCGCGCACCTGCCGCACCACCAGTTGCAGCACACCGTCGGCGGCGACCGAGGCGATCGAGTACTCGCGCGTGCCGAGCGGCCGCAACGCGTCCAGCCAGGCCTGCGGCGCGGGCGGCGACGCATCCGCCGTGGGCATCGGCGGCAGCGTGTGCAACGCGGCCGCCTCGGCCAGGGTCAGTACCCGCCCGCCGCTGCGCACCGACGCGCCCGGCTCCAGCCGCCACGCCAGCAGGCAGGCGCGCACCGCGTCGGGCGCCTGCTGCGGCTGGATCTCCAGGATGTCGCCGGCCTGCCAGTGCGTGTCGGGCGGCGGCGCCAGGTCGATCCGCCAGACCTCGCCGCCCTCGCTGCCGGGATTGAGCCAGTGCCGACCGCGCAAGCGCCAGCCGGCGAACGCCGGGCGCTGCGGGTCGAATGCGGTGGCGGCCGCGCCGGTCAGGCCGGACAGGTGTTGCTGCCACTGTGCCAGTGCCTGCGGATCGGCGTTATCGACTTCCACGGTCGGGAACAGCGCGCGCGCGCCCTGCGCGGCCAGCCAGTCCTCCAGCCGCCGCGAGAAGCCGCAGAAGCGCGCGTACTGGCGATCGCCCAGCGCCAGCAACGCATAGTCAAGATCGGGCAGGGCCTGAGCCTGGCGCAGCAGGGTCTTCTCCACGCCGCGCGCGGCATCCGGCGGCTCGCCGTCGCCGAAGGTGCTGACCACGAACAGCGCGCGCCGGGTCGCGCCCAGCGTGGCCGGATCGAGCTGCGCCAGCGGCCGCACCTGCGCCGGCACGCCGACCGCCCGCAGCTGGCCGGCGGCATGCCAGGCCAGGCGTTCGGCGAAACCGCTCTGGCTGGCGAAACCGATCAGCCAGGATTCGCCGCCGGTCGCGTCCGCGACCGGCGCCAGCGTATGGCGTACCTCGCGCAGCGCGCGCTGCTTGCGCCGCCGATCCAGGTACAGCAACCAGCCGGTGACGAAGAACAGTGGCATGCACAGCGAGGCCAGCATCCACGCGATGCGTCCGGGCAGGCCAAAGAAACTGCCGCTGTGCAGCGCGAAGATGCTGCCCAGCAGTTGCTTACCGGCGGCCTGCTCGGCATACGGCTCGCTGCGCAGTACCCGGCCGCTGGCGCCGTCGATCTCGATCAGATCGTAGGCGCGCGAATGCGCTGCGGCCGCGGAACGGTAGCGCACCGTCACCTGGGCGCCACGCGCAGGCCAGCGCAGGTCGTGGAAATCGCGCTCCAGACCAGGAATGGCGTCCAGCGCCACCTGCACGCGGGCCAGCTCCAGCCTGGCCCGCGCGTCGCCTCGCGGTCCCTGCCCGGCCGACGCCGGCGGCGTGCCGCCGAGCAATCGTGTCAGCCCGGTGCGATACCAGTCGTAGGACCAGTACAACCCGGTCAGTGCGATCACCAGGTACAGCAGCAGGCACCAGGTACCGACCACCGAATGCAGGCTCCACAGGAAACTGCGACCCTGGCGTCGCCATTCCACCACCGCCCAGGCGCGCCAGTGCCACCATTGCCGTGGCCAGCGCAGGTAGAGCCCGGACAGGCAGAAGAACAGCAGCGTGATCACGCACACCCCGGTCACCGCCTTGCCGCGCTCGCCAGCGGCCAGACGCCGGTGCAGGTCCTCGACGAACTCGAACAACGCCGCCCCGCGCGGCTCGGCCAGGCGCTGGCCGGTGTACGGATCGAAATACAGGGCGGTACGCACCCCCTGCCGTTCGGCACGCAGTCGCGAAAGGCGCGCGCCGGTCGGATCGACACTGAGCCGCGACAGTCCCTGCTCCGGGCCGATGCCCAGCCGTCGCACCAGCTCGGGCAACGGCAGCGGCGCCTCGCCACGGGCGTGGCGCTGGGCGATCTCGGCCTGCGACGGATTCAGCGCATGCAACGCCTCGTCCTCGAAGGCGAGCGTGGCCCCGGTCAGGCCCATCAGCGCCAGCACCGCGCCGGCACTGATGCCGAGCAGCCAGTGCAGCTGGAACAGGATTTTCTTGAACATCGGTGGGCGCAGGGGATGATCGAACCATCGATCTTAGATGAGAATCATTCCTCGCGGCGCCGGCGCGCAACCCGCTGTCGTGGTTGCCTTCGCATCAGGCAACGACGGGAAAGCCCGTCGGGACTGAAGTCCCTCCCACAGAAAGCGCGAAGCGGACCATCATTCCCGCGCAAGCGGGCATCCAGCGACTTGCACCGCGATCCGCATCAACGCGCTGGATCCACGCCCGCCAGCACTCGGACCGCTCAGCCTTCCCGAAGCCAGCGCGCCACCTGCGGCGCGAAGTAGGTCAGCACGCCATCGGCGCCGGCACGCTTGAAGCCCAGCAGCGACTCCAGCACGCACTTGCGTTCGTCCAGCCAGCCGTTGGCGACGGCCGCCTTGAGCATCGCGTACTCGCCACTGACCTGATAGGCGTAGGTCGGCACGCCGAACGCGTCCTTCACCCGGCGCACCACGTCCAGGTAGGGCATGCCCGGCTTGACCATCACCATGTCCGCGCCTTCCTCGAGGTCCAGCGCGATCTCGCGCAGCGCCTCGTCGCCGTTGCCCGGATCCATCTGGTAGGTCTTCTTGTCGGCCTTGCCGAGGTTGCCGGCGCTGCCGACCGCATCGCGGAAAGGACCGTAGAACGCCGAGGCGTACTTGGCCGAGTAAGCCATGATGCTGACGTTGAGCAGGCGCGGATCGGCATCCAGCGCGCGCCGGATCGCGCCGATGCGCCCGTCCATCATGTCGCTGGGCGAGATGATGTCGGCGCCGGCCTGTGCATGCGACACCGACTGCTTCACCAGCGCCTCGACGGTGATGTCGTTGAGCACGTAGCCGCTGGCGTCGATGATGCCGTCCTGGCCGTGGGTGGTGTACGGGTCCAGCGCGACGTCGGTCATCACTCCCAGCTCGGGGAAGCGCGCCTTCAGCGCGCGGATCGTGCGCTGGGTCAGGCCCTCGGGATTCCACGCCTCGGCCGCGTCCAGGCTCTTGCGCGTCGGGTCGATCACCGGGAACAGGTCGATCGCCGGGATACCCAGTTCCAGCGCCTGCTCGGCCTCCTTCAGCAGCTCGTCGATCGACAGCCGCTCCACGCCCGGCATCGAGGCCACCGGCGCGCGGCCGTCCAGTTCGTGCACGAATACCGGCCAGATCAGGTCGTCGACGCTCAGCGTGTGCTCGCGCATCAGCCGGCGGGTGAAGTCGTGGCGGCGCATGCGGCGCGGGCGGTAGTGCGGGTGGGCCATGGCGGGATATCTCTGGCGGGGGCGGGATTACTGCAACAGGTAGTCGCGCGGCAGCAGCGGCGGCGGCGCACGCTCACCGAGCGCCTCGTGCTGGTCGATCTCGATGATGCGTACCAGCGCGTCGATCGGCAGGTCGTTGGGCGCCAGTCCGAACGGCTCCTCCATCTCGTCGCCGAGCTGGTCCAGGCCGAAAAACGCATACGCCAGCACCATCGACACGATCGGCGTCGCCCATCCCAGCGTGCTCACCAGGCCGAACGGCAGCAGCACGCAGAACAGCCAGGCGCAGCGGTGCAGCAGCAGTGTGTAGGCGAACGGAAGCGGCGTACCGGCGATGCGCTCGCAAGCGGCCTGGATCGACACCAGTGCATGCACGCGTTCCTCGCACTGGCCATACAGGTATGGATCCAGCCGGCCCTCACGCAACGACTGCGCCAACTCGGCTGAGATCAGCGTCAACAGCTGGTCGGGAACGTTGCCGCGTCCCCGCAGCACGCCCGCATCGGTGCCAGGCAACCACGGCAACGCGGCGGCCTGCATGTCGCGTCCACGCAGGCGCGCCGCCAGCGCGTGCGCGAAGCCTGTCACCAGGTAACCCACGCGCCGCCGCCGCGCCGGATCATCCGGCAACAACACCGCGCACTGGCGCGCCAGACTACGTGCGTCCTGAACCAGTTGCCCCCACTGCTTGCGCGCCTCCCACCAACGCTCGTGGCAGGCGTTGTTGCGGAAGCTCAGGAAGATCGACAGCACCAGGCCGAGCAGACTGAACGGCACCACCGAGACCCGCTCGATGCCGGGCGGATGCGCCCGTTCGGCCAATGCGGCCACCACCAGCGCCAGCGCGCCGATCGTCAGCACCTTGGGCGCGACGGCGGGCACGACCGAGCCGCGCAGGATGTACAGCAGCTGCCAGCCGTGGGGACGCGGGCGGATGATCATCGGAGGGCACCGCTCCGACGCTGCATGCGCCGGCCGGTCATCAGGGGAAACGTGTCGGAGACGGATATTCTACGCCGGCACGGCCGCCGCCGTGCCAGGCCGCCTCAGATCAAGCCGCCGCCCAGCACCAGCCGCAGCACGCCGACCACGACCACCACGCTGTTGAGCAGCAGACCGGCCTTGGCGCGACCGCGATTGCCCGCAGACGTGAACAGCAGGCCGATGGCGGCGATGATCGCGCCGACCGCCGCGAACGGAATCAGGAACCAGTTGCCCCAACCCAGCAGCGGGATGAAGGCCAGGATCATCCACAACAGCGCCACGATGCCCCACAACAGGCTGATCAGCCCCATATGCGTAGTCCTCCTCGGTCCGGTCCGACACGATAGCGTGCCGCGACGGCCAGCCGCCATCGGCCAGTGGTCATGCCCTGCCTATGCCACACGCCCGCGCATTTCCACTCATCCCGGGGTCCGGCCGCATTCAGCGGCCCAGCCGGATCATTGCGCCCACCACTGGAACGCAATGCCATGACCCGACGCCTGTTGACTACCGCACTGCTCGGCCTCGCGCTGGCCGGCTGTGCGAGTTCATCGAAAGTGATGATCGGACAGGCGCGCGCACCGATCGATCCTGCGCTGGTGCGCATCTACAACACCACGCCGGCCGGCGCGCTGGAGATCGCGCAGATCGAGTCGACCAGCGCCGCCGGCTTCGGCACCCAGGGCCAGACCAACGCGGCGGTGCAACGCCTGAAGCGCGAAGCAGCCAAGCTCGGCGCCAACGGCGTGGTGCTGATGGGCGTGGGTTCGCAACGCTCGGGCGGCGGCGTGTCGGTGGGCGCCGGCAGCTACGGCGGCCGCGTCGGCGGCGGACTCGGCATCGGCATTCCGACCACGCAGAAACACGCTGCCGGTGTGGCGATCTGGGTACCACCGGACGCACCGCAATCGCCCTGATACGCATCGGCACAACGCCCCCCGCCTTCGCGGGAATGGCGCCGGCATGCCGACGCCATTCCTGCGAAGGGCGTTCAGCTGAAGTCGCCCCCACCGGGCCTGGGCCATGGCACCTGGGCAGCCGACTTCACTTCTGCCCGAACAGCTGCTTGCGTTCCTCATCGGTGAGCGGCTTGCCGGCGTTGGGATTGACCTGCTGCTTCAGCGCATAGGCGCGCTGCGTGGCCGGGCGCGCGGCGATCCCAGACTGCCAGCACTGCAAGTTCGGATAGGACGCGATGTCCAGCGGCGCGGTGGCGTAGGGATTGATCCACGGATAGATCGCCATGTCGGCGATGCTGTAATCCTCGCCCGCGACGAACGCGTGCGCCCCCAGCTGCCGGTCCAGCACGCCGAGCAGGCGCTTGACCTCGTTGCTGTAGCGCTCGATCGCATACGCGATCTTCTCCGGCGCATACACGTTGAAGTGGCCGTACTGCCCGGTCATCGGCCCGAGCCCGCCCATCTGCCACATCAGCCACTGGTTGACCGCGATCCTGCCGCGCGCGCCCTCACCGAGGAAGCGCCCGGTCTTCGTGGCCAGGTACTGCAGGATCGCCCCGGACTCGAACACGCTCACCGGCGCGCCGCCATCGGCCGGCGCGTGGTCGACGATCGCCGGCATCTTGTTGTTCGGCGAGATCTCCAGGAACGCCGGCTGGAACTGGTCGCCGGCCCCGATGTTGACCGGCTTGATCGCGTAGTCGAGCCCGGCCTCCTCCAGGAACAAGGTGATCTTGTGGCCGTTCGGGGTAGGCCAGTAGTACAGGTCGATCATGATCGCTCCACGCTGCGGACAGGACCGGGCGCGACGGCACCCGGGGCAGCGCCGATGGTAGGCCAACCCCGTGCCGAAACCGTGGCAACGCTGTGTTTTCCCGCGCGCAACGCTGCCGGAGGATGCCGCCGCGCGGGTCGATCGCCGCGTGGCGGCGTGCTTGGCAGCACGCCGGTGCGCCGCTACCCTGCGGCTCCCCCCCACCACGACCTTGGCCGATGCAGCCCCTCCCCAAGCTTTCGCCCGTTTCCACCCTGATCTTCGCTTCGCGCTGGTTGCAGTTGCCGCTGTACCTGGGGCTGATCCTGGCCCAGGGCGTGTATGTGTTCCTGTTCGGCAAGGAACTGTGGCACCTGATCCACGAGGCGCCGAGCCTGGGCGAGCAGCAGATCATGCTGATCGTGCTCGGCCTGATCGACGTGGTGATGATCTCCAACCTGCTGGTGATGGTGATCGTCGGCGGCTACGAGACCTTCGTCTCGCGGCTGGGACTGGAAGGCCATCCGGACCAGCCGGAATGGCTGAGCCACGTCAACGCCTCGGTGCTGAAGGTCAAGCTGGCGCTGTCGATCATCGGCATCTCCTCCATCCACCTGCTGAAGACCTTCATCGCCGCCGGCGCGCTGGGCGGCATGCCGATGTGCGCACCGGAAGTGCTGAGCAAGACCGCCGGGCAGATCAGCCAGGTCAGCTGCGCCACCCTGACCGAGCAGGGCGTGCTGTGGCAGACCATCATCCACTGCGTCTTCATCCTCTCGGCGATCGGCATCGCCTGGACCGACCGGCTGATGGCCTCGCCGGCGCAGGGACACGCCGCCCGCCACTGACCCGGGCGCCTTACGTCGCTGTTCTTTCCATGACGGGCGCGGTCCGCGCCGGCCACGCCCGTCGATGCTAGATTGCCAGCCCCGTCGCCGGTTCCGGGAGAAGCCGGCGGCGGTCCGCATCGACAGCCGTTCATTCGCAATCGGGTCAAGGGGGGGATACATGCCGGTTCTGAAGATGGGTCGCAAGACGCACCGGGGCGCACCGCTGATCTTGCTGGCAGGTCTGGCCGCCTGCTCCGGGCAGGGCGACAAGCCCGCCGCCCAGTCCTCTGACCGGCCGGCAACGACGGCCACCGATGCGGCGGCCTCGCTGCGGGCGCAGTCGGCGGCGCTGGAACAGATGCGCGACAACGTGCTGCGCGACGCGGCGACCCAGGCGCTGCACGAAAACCGCATGTACGCCCCGGCCGGCGACAATGCACTGGAGTACTACCTGGCGTTACGCGCCAAGCATCCTGACGACGCCACGATCAGCAGCGCGCTGACCGATCTGATGCCCTACACCCTGATCGCCGCCGAGCAGAGCCTTGCCCGCGAGGAGTTGCCGGAGGCGAAACGCCTGATCGCACTGATCGAACGCACTGACGCCAAGGCACCCGCGCTGCCGCGCCTGAAGGCCGGCGTGGACCATGCCATCCAGAGCGCGGCCAGCCGGCCCACACGCGAGAGCGCACCGAGCGGCGGCGACGCCGAGCAGCGGGCACGGCAGCAGGTCGAGCAGAACAAGCTGGCCGAGCAACAGACCAGGGAAGTGGTCGCCGCACGGCAAATCCCCATCCAGCAGGAAGCCGCTCGTCAGCAGGCCGCGGAGGCCGAGCGCCAGGCCGTCGCCAAGCGCGAGGCCGAGCAGCAGGCCACCGCGCAACAGAGCACCCCGCAGCCGGCAGCAGCGGCGACGCCGGCCACACCTTCGCTGCATCCGATCAGCACGCCGGCACCGCGCTATCCGCCCGAGGCGCTGCGCGCCGGCACCGCCGGCGAGGTTCTGGTGGAGATCACGATCGGCACCGATGGCTCGGTGACCAGCGCGCGCGTGCTGCGCGCGACGCCGGTGCGGGTATTCGACCGCGAGACGCTCAATGCGATCAAGCGCTGGAAGTTCGAGCCGGTCGCCGCGCCGGTGACCACGCGCCGCACGCTGTCATTCAACCCAGGCAGCTGAGCCCGGCACGCTCCCCGCCCGACAGGCCCGGTTCCACCCGGACTCTCCGCACCCGGGCACGAACAAGCCAGGCGCTCGTTCGACCACGCCCGGACCGGGCGCTGCATGCACGGCTCGGGCACGCGTGTTCCGGAACGTCGAGCCCCCCCGGTACATCGGCGTGTCGTGCGCCCGCGCAGGATTCGCCTGACGGAATACCGCACATGGATAGGCACCGCCTTTGCGGGCGGACTCACTCCGGACTCCCTGAATCGCCAGGTAACGCGCCTGAATCCGGTATCGATCTTCTTAGAAAAAACTAACCCTTGCTGGGTATCCCTACGCCACCGCGTCCAGCCCGCTTGCGGCCGGCGCGTCGATGGTTCTCCCCCAACCAAGCAAGGAGTCTGTTCATGAACAAGCCGGTAATTCTGCTGATCCTTTCCACGCTGGGCCTTACCGCCGCACCGGCGGCGCTGGCCCAGGACGCCAACGGTTCGGGCTGGTTCGTCGGTGGCTACGCCGGACGCGCGTCGATCGACAAGGACGACTACAACGGCAGCGACACCGGCTACGGCATCGCCGGCGGCTACCGCTGGGGCCTGTTCGAATGGCTCTCGCTGGGAGTCGAGGTCGGCTACAACGACCTGGGCAACATCAAGGCCAGCAACCTGTTCAATGGCGACGAGGTGGTCCAGGACACCAGCAAGCTGCGCGGCTGGACCGTCGGCATCAACCAGCGCTTCAACTTCAGTCCGCGCTGGTACGCCAGCCTGCACGGCGGCCTGTACGGCTGGAAGGGCCATGGCCTGAGCAACGACGATGTGTTCGAGAGCCGCTCGGACCTGGACAGGGTCTCGTGGTACGCCGGTGCCGGCGTCGGCTACAACGTCACCGATCGTTTCAGCATCGGCGCGAACTACGATCACTTCGATGCCAAGAAGTTCGACGTCGACCTCAGCACCAACCTGGCCTCGATCAGCGCCGAGTACCGCTTCTGACTCCATCGCTCGAGCTCCCCGCGAGCGTCCGGACGACGGCAGGCCCGGCTTGACGCCGGCCGGGCCTGCCGCCATTCCGGAGCTGCCCCGCAGCCCGCTGTGACTGTCCAAGACGATGGCTGGCAGCGACCGCCTGGCGCGGCTGCCGCCGGCCTACCCGACCAGCACGATCGGCTCGTTCCCGCCGCCACCGCGTCGCCGCGCCCTGTCCCGACCTGGTGTACTGGCACTACAACTGGCGCAAGGGCGGCGGCAGCCAGCGCATGATCGAGATCATGCAAGCGCAAGCGTTTCCACCAGCAGGAATACTGCGGCTGCGTGTACTCGCTGCGCGACAGCAACCGCCACCGGCGCGCACAGGGCCGCGACCGGATCCGGCAGGACGAGCTGTTCTACGGCGAGGAGCCGGCCAAGGATTGAACACGCCGGCAAGCAGGCGGCTACACTGGCCGCCCGCTCCCGCACCACCATCGCCATGCCTGTGCTGCCGCACGACACCGCACTGATCGTCGTCGACCTGCAACCGGATTTCATGCCCGGCGGCGCGCTGGCCTGTCACGAGGGCGACGCGATCGTCCCCGGCATCGCGGATCTGCTGGCCTCGCGCGACTACGCCACCGTGGTCGCCACCCAGGACTGGCACCCGCCCGGCCACGCCTCCTTCGCCAGTCGCCACCCCGGCGCGGCGCCGTTCGAGACGATCACGCTGCACGGTCATCCGCAGACACTGTGGCCCGACCACTGCGTGCAGGGCACACCCGGCGCGGTACTGGACCGGCGCGTGGACTGGAATGCCGCCGATCTGATCCTGCGCAAGGGCACTCGCGAGCAGGTCGATTCCTACAGCGCGTTCCGCGAGAACCACGGTCCTGGCGGCGCGCGCCCGGCCACCGGGCTAGCCGGCTGGCTGCGTGAGCGTGGCATCGCCGAGGTGCATGTATGCGGGCTGGCGCGCGACTACTGCGTGCTGTGGACCGCGCAGGACGCGGCCGCCGCCGGCTTCCGAGTGCGCTTTCTGTGGGCGCTGACCCGCCCGGTCACGCCGGCCGGCGACGCGCCGACGCGCGCAGCGCTGCACGACGCCGGCATCGCGATCGGCTGAGTCGCCCGCTCGCGCCTCGCCCTGCCCCCGCACGCTGGGCTTACGGCCCCCTTTTCGGGGCAAGGTGGCGCGCGGGGTCCGGGCGATGTCCCCCATCCGCCCTTCGGGCACCTTCCCCCGCACGCGGGGGAAGGGATCGCTTGCAGAGACGACTGGTATGGGGGTTGATGGCACGCCCCAGAGCGCTGCTTGTTGCGCTCGGCTCGATCAACGACCGGCGAAGCGCGGCCAGCGCGCCAGCACGACCGCGAGCAAGGTGCAGCCGGCCATCACCGCCGCCATCGGCAGCGCGGTGCCATCCTCCAGCGCACCGACCAGCGCGCTGGCGCAGGCAGCCATGCCGAACTGCAGCGCGCCGACCAGCGAGGACGCGCTGCCGGCCACCTCGCGGCCGGCGCCCATCGCCAACGCGACGCCGTTACCCACCACCAGCGGCACGCAGGCCATGCACACGAACAGCGGCAGCAGCGTGGCCCACAGCGCCTGGCGACTGCCGAGCAGCACCAGCGCCAGTGCCGCGACCGTCATCACGCACAGCGCGCCCCACAGCACCTGGTCCGGCGAGCGGCGGTGCAGCAGCCATACGTTGAGCTGGCCGGCGGCGACCATGCCCAGCGCGTTGGCCGCGAACAGCACGCCATACTGAGCCTGACTCAGGCCATGCAGCTCGATCATCACCCCCGGCGAGCCCGTGATGTAGGCGAACATCGCGCCCATCGCGATCGCCGCGACCAGGGTCGGACGCACGAACGCCGCGGTGCGCAGCAACGCGGCGAACGTACGCAGCGTATCGGCCAGGTGCAGGCGGCGCCGCTGCGCCGGCGCCAGCGTCTCCGGCAACGCCCGCCAGGACGCTAGCCAGCACGCCCCGCCGAACAGCGCCAGGAATCCGAACACGCTGCGCCAGCCGGCCAGCTGCAGCAGCCACGCGCCGACCAGCGGCGCCAGCACCGGACCCAGCCCCTGCACCATCAGCATCATGGTCAGTGCGCGCGCCGCCTCGCGGCCGTGCACCAGATCCTGCACCACCGCGCGTGCGACGATCATCCCGGCGCAACCACCCAGCGCCTGCAGCGCACGCACGCCGATCAGGGTCTGCACGTCCTGGCAGACCACCAGCAGCAGCGAGGCCAGGGTGAACAGCGCGACGCCGACCAGCAACGGCCGGCGTCGCCCGAACGCGTCGCACAGCGGACCGCACAGCAACTGGCCCACGCACATGCCGGCGAAATAGCTCGACAGGCTCAGCTGTACATGCGCCAGGTCGGTACGCAGCGCCTGCGCCATCTCCGGCATGCCCGACAGGTAGGTGTCGGTCGCGAACGGACTGAACGCGCTCAGCGCACCGAGCAGGACCAGCAACCCGGTGCCGATGCGGCCCACCGACGCGGTTGGCGCTGCGCTCATGGAGCGACCGTCGTGCCGGACTGCGCGTCGGCGCCGCCACCGAGCACCTTGTACAAGGTGACCCGGTTGCTGGCTTCCTCCAGCTGCAGCGTGATCAGGTCCTGCTGGGCACTGTACAGCGAGCGCTGCGCGTCCAGCGCCTCCAGGTAGCTGTCCACGCCGTTGCGGTAGCGCGCGTCGGCCAGGGTGTAGCTGCGCTGGGTGACCTCGACCAGCGCGCGCTGCGCGTCGAGCTGTTCGTCGATGTGGGCGCGCGAGGCCAGCGCGTCGGCGACCTCGCTGAAGGCGGTCTGGATCGCCTCCTCGTACTCGGCCACGGTGATCTGCTTCTCGATCTTCGCCGAATCCAGCGAGGCCTTCAGCGCGCCGGCCTGGAAGATCGGCACCGAGATGCTCGGCACGAACGACCAGGTGCGGGTGCCGGACGCGAACAGGTTCGACAACGCGTCGCTGCCGCGTCCGGTGGAGGCGGTCAGCGTGATGGTCGGGAAGAACGCGGCGCGCGCCGCGCCGATGTCGGCATTGGCCGCCTTCAAGGTGTGCTCGGCGTAGAGCACGTCCGGGCGCTGCAGCAGCACCTCCGAGGACAGCTCGGCCGGCAGCGGCGCCAGCGCGACCATGTCGTGCTGGCCGTCCGCGCCCGGCAGCAGCGCATCGGTGACCGGCGCGCCGACCACCAGCTCCAGCGCGTTGCGCGCCTGCGCCAGCGACGTGGTGTAGCTGGCCACGTCGGCGCGCGCGCTTTCCACGCTGCTCTGCACCTCGGCCAGGTCCACGCCGGAGACCACGCCCTGGTCGTGCTTGGCCTCGGTCAGGCGCAGCGTCTCGCGCTGGCTGGCCAGCGTGCGCTGGGCCAGCGCCAGCCGCTGCTGGTAGGCGCCCACCGTCAGCCAGTCGCCGGCGACCTCGGCAACCAGGCTCATACGGGTGTCGCGCTGGGTCTGCGCGGTCGCCAGCCAGGTCTCCAGTGCCTCGTTCTTCAGGCTGCGGATGCGCCCGAACAGGTCCAGTTCCCAGCTGCTGAAGCCGACCTCGGCGCTGACGCTGCGGCTGATCTGCGAGGTGCTGACACCACCGCTGGTGGTGCTGCTGCGCGCCGCGCTCTGGCTGGCGCTGGCATCGACCGTCGGCAGCAGGTCGGCGCGCTGGATGCGATAGTCCGCGCGCGCCTTCTCGATGTTGAGCATCGCCACGCGCAGGTCGCGGTTGTTGTCCAGCGCCAGCGCGATCACCTGTTGCAACTGCGGGTCCAGGAACACCTGGCGCCAGTCCAGCGCCGCGACCGGCGCGGCGGCGGCCTGCCCGGCCGGCGCATCGCGAAACCCGGCGGCGACCGGCGCGTC
>JASGDF010000058.1:0-9703 GCA_047607345.1 Pseudomonas sp.
CGAGCTGGCGCGCGCCCTCGCCCAGCACCTGCCGCAGCAGCCGCGCCGGCGGCGCACCCCGCACGGCGCGCACCCCGAACTCGTGCCGGCGCGCGGCCACCGCCACCGCCATCACCGCGTACAGGCCGACCGCGGCGAGCAGCAGGGCCAGCGTGGAGAACAGGCTGATCAACAGCAGATTGAGCTTCTGCTGGCTGGTGGTGGATGCGACCACGGTGTCCATCGTGCGCAAATCCGAGATCGGCTGGCGAGGGGCAATCTCGGCGACAGCGCGCTGCAGGATCGCCTGATCGATCGCCATTCCTGGTCGCATGCGCAGCGAATAGGTCAGGCCGCCAAAGCTGCTCAACAATTGCCCGATGCCCTCGGGAACCTGTGCCAACGCCGTGTACACGATCGGTGGGGCCGGCTCGGCCGGACCGAACTGGCGCACGTCGCCCACCACGCCGACTACGCGCATCGGGACAGGTGGCCCCATGCCGACGTCTCCCAGCATCACCATCTGTCCCAGCGGCTTTCCCTGCAGGTACTGCTGCGCGAACGCCGCGCTGACCAGGCACACGCGCTCGCTTCCTGCCCCATCGTCCCGCGTGATCCCACGCCCGGCCAGCAACGGGATACGAAACACATCCAGCATCTGCGGCGTCATCAGTCGGAACTGCGTACTCAGGCTGCGCGCGTCCGGCAGGATGATGGGCATGTTGAGCTGGGTCGTCGTTGGCGGGTTGCTTGCAGCGGCCACATACTGCACCCCAGGTACGCGTTGCAGGCGCTCGACGATCCGATCGGCCAGGGTCAGGTTCTGCGCGAAGCTGCGTACATCGGCCTTGACCGGCGACAGACTGAAGATGCTGACGGCATGACTCTCGAATCCCATCGGCACCTTGTGCAACTCGTGCAGGCTGCGAATGAACAGCCCAGCGCCGGTCAACAGCACGACCGCCAGCGCAACCTGCGCCACCACCAACGCCTTGCCCAGGCGCCCGGAACTGCGGCTCCAGTCGGCTCGGCCACCGCCGGCCAGCTCACCGGCCAGTGGCAGCCGGCGCATGCGCCACAGCCCCAGGCCACCCGCCATCAATGCAGTACAGAGTCCAGACACCAACGCGAACACCACACTCGCCCAGCCCAGCGCCACCGGCTCTCCCCGCATCCACTCGAGCGGTACCCACCCGGCCAACCCGCGCAGACCCAACCAGGCCAACAGCAAACCGGCAGCAGCCCCCAGGGCACCGACCAATGCGCCTTCGGCCAGCACGGGCGAAGCCAGGCGTCGCGGCGCAGCCCCGAGCGCGGACCGAACCGCATGGTCATGACTGCGCGCCAACGTGCGCAGCAGCATCAGGCTGGTCAGATTGACCGTGGCAATCAGCAATACGCAGGCGGCCGTGGCAGAGAACAGCCACAGGGTATTGCCGCTTTGCGCAGTGAATACGCTGGTCTTGATCGGCAACGCGTTGGGAGGGTAGCGATGCAGCGTCTGCTGCCACTTCTCACGGGACTGTTCACCGGAAATGTTGCTCAGCAGCAAGTTGCCGATGACCGTCGCGGCTTCGGCCGAAGCCGTTGCCACGCTGACGCCTGGCTTGAGCCTGGCGACGACCGTTTCATTGGTGGACAGTTCCGTTGTGGCCGGATCAAGCCGCATCGGCAGGATTAGGTCGAAGTCCTGAGGCCACTGGAAACCTGCCGGCAGCACCCCGACGATCTGCGCCACCTTCCCTTCCAGCAGCAAGGTCGAGCCGACCGCGCCAGGATCGGCGCCGTAGGCATCGCGCCAGTAGGCATGACTCAGGATCACCGCCTGCGCCCCGTTGGGGCGATCCTCCTCCACGCTGAAATTGCGGCCCAGCGCCAATGGCAATCCCAGGGTATCCAGGAACCCCCGGTCGGCGTGGAGCGAACGCACCACCTCGGCCACATCGCCACGGGCGACGTTGGCGTCGATCACCCAGTTGCGCACCAAGCCGGCCGAAGCAACCGATTGCATGGCGCGCACGCTGCGCAGGTACGCCGGACCTGCGGTATTGGTCTTGTCCTCGCGGTATTGACCTACCGTCACCAGCCGCTCGGCCTGCGGAAACGGCAACGGCCGCAGCAACGCCTGGTCGATCAGCGCGAACACCGTGGTCGAGGTCGCCACGCCCAGCGCCAGGGTCAGCGCCGCCAGCAGCAGGTAGCCGGGCCTGCGCAGCAGCCCGCGCCAGGATTGCGCGGCCTCGGCCAGCCACACCCCGGCCGCGCTCACGGCGCGGCCTCCGGCAGCACCGCCAGCGGCGCGTCGCGCTCGTGGCGCAGGCGTTCGAAGCTGTCCTCGTCGACGATGCGGCCGTCAAGCATGTGCACGATCCGCGAAGCGCGGCGGGCGAAGGCGGCGTCGTGGGTGACCATGCACAGCGTCGCGCCGCTGGCGTGCAGTTGCTCCAGCAATTGCATCACCGCCTCGCCGTTGTGGCTGTCGAGGTTGCCGGTCGGCTCGTCGGCCAGCAGGATCGCCGGGGCGCCCACCAGCGCGCGCGCCACCGCCACACGCTGCTGCTGGCCGCCGGAGAGCTGGCCGGGATAGTGGCGGGCGCGGTGGCTCATGCCGACCTGCTCCAGCACCTCGCGCACGCGCAGGCGCGCGGCGGCGCGTTCGTAGCCATCGCGGTAGGTCAGCGGCAGCGCCACGTTCTCCTCGACACTCAGGTCGGCGATCAGGTTGAAGGCCTGGAAGATGAAGCCGATCCGCTCGTTGCGCACCCGCGCGCGGGCACGCGCGCCGAGCCCGGCCACATCGCGTCCGTCGAGCAGGTAATGGCCTCCGCTCGGCGTGTCGAGCAGCCCCAGGATCGACAGCAACGTCGACTTGCCGCAGCCGGACGGGCCGGTGATCGCCACGAAATCGCCGCGCGCGATCTCCAGCGCGATCTCCGACAGCGCGTGGGTCTCCACCTCGTCGGTGTGGAAGATCTTGCCCAGGCCGTCCAGGCGGATCAGCGGCGAGGTCTCGGTGTTCTGCATCGGAGTTCTCCGTGGTTGGAAGTCAGCGTAGCCGCAGGCGGTCCTGGCCGTTCCAGCGGCTGGTGTCGGAAAGCACGACCTGGTCGCCCGGCGCGAGCCCGGCGCGCACTTCGATGCGGTCGCTGGAGGCGGCGCCGTAGCGCACCTGCGCGCGGCGTGCGCTGTCCTCGCCCGGATGCAGCACGAACAACGAACCGCTGCCGTCGGGGACCGCCATGCCGGGGCGGGCGATATGCACCACATTGCGCAAGGTGCCGAGCAGGATGCGTCCATCGACGCTCAGGTCCGGCCGCGCGCCCGGCGGCAGCGGCGCGTCGAAGCCGACCTCGACCGCGACGCTGCCGTCGCGCACCGCCGGATCGATCCGGCCCACCCGCCCGGCGACCACGCCGTTGCGGGTATCCACGCTGGCCGGCAGCCGCAGCGCCAGGTCCTTGGCCAGCGCCTCGGGCACCTGCAGCCGCGCGACCAGCGCGTCCGGCCGCGCCACCCGCGCCAGCTTGGCGCCGGTCTCGACCTGCTGGCCCGGCTCGACCTCGATCTGCTGCAGGATGCCGTCGATACCGGCCTGCACCCGCAACGCCGCCACCTGGCGCGCGGCGATCTCCAGCGCGCTGGCGGCCTCGTCGCGCCGGGCCTGCGCGGCGCGCAGCTGCGCGGCCATGTTCTGGCGGAACGCGGCGACACGCTCGCCCTCGATGCGCGCGCGCTCGCCGTTCTGGCGCTCGGCGATCTGCGCCTGCTGCAGGTCGATGCCGGAGACCGCGCCGCCGTCGTGCGCGCGCTGGTAGGCCTGCGCCTTGATCCGCGCCAGCTGCCAGTCGCTGTCGGCCTGCGCGCGCCGCGCCTGCTGGTCCAGCAACTGCGAGGCCAGCGCGGTGCGCGCGGCAGCGACGTCGGCCTCGGCGCCGGCCAGGGTCGCCCGCGCCTTCTGCAGGTTGGCCTGCAGCTCCGGGTTGACCAGTTCCAGCAGCACGCTGTCGGCGCGCACCTGGGCGCCGGCCTGCAGCGCCACGCGCTGCACCGTGGCGGTGGCCCCGGCGACGATCCAGCGGATGTCGCGCGGCACCAGCACGCCGCTGGCGCGGATCTCGCGCTTCATATCGCCTTGCTGCGCGGTATCGATCCACAGCTCGTTGCGCGCCACGCTCGGCGCGGCGCGGCCGAGCCCGAACAGGCCCACGCCCAGCAGCACCGGCACGGCGGCCACGATGGCCCAGCGCCAGGACAGGCGGTGCCAGGGACTGGTGGAGGAAGGCTTGGCGATATCCATGCCGGTGTTTCAGCACGCGCCATGCCAACCTGCTGCGCCATGGCCGATGCGCGCAAGTGCCTGAGCCGCCAGGGAACGCTGTCCGCGTCCGCCGCCGCGGACGTCCGCAGGCGGACATCCGGCATCCGGAAGCGGACGCTGCCGGCGTTGGCGAGGCGCGCCAATGCCCTTCGCCGCTCACCCTGGCGGCGCCGGCATGACGGGCGCCGGCCCTGGCATGGAACCTGCTGCCAGCGCTGCATTTCCCGCCGCATAGGCCACCATGAAGATTTCCAGCCCATTCGCCACCCTCGCCCTGGCCTGTGCGCTCGGCGCCACGCCGGCGCGTGCCGAGGACCTGATGGAGGTGTTCCAGCAGGCCGTCGCGCACGATCCCACGCTGTCCACCGCCGACGCCACCAAGCGCGCCGGCGACCAGGACGTGCCGATCGCGCGCGCCGCACTGCTGCCGCAGGCCGCGCTGGAGCACGACCTCAGCCAGACCCGTGGCGGCACCCTCGACAGCAGCTACGGCCGGCTGCGCGCACGCGAACTCAGTGGCTCGCTGACCCAGACCGTGGTCAACCTGGCCGACCTGGCCTCGCTCAAGCAGGCCAAGGCCAGCGCCATGGCCGGCGGGGAAACCTACCGCGCCGCGCTGCTGGACCTGTACGTGCGCGTGGCCCAGACCTACCTCAACGTGCTCATCGCACAGGACGAACTCGACACCTACAGCGCCTACGAGGACGCCTACCGGCGCGAGTTCGAGCAGACCCGGACCCGCTTCGAGCAGGGGCTGTCGGCGCAGGTGGACAAGACCCAGGCCGAGGCCTACTACCAGTACATCAAGTCGCAGCGGCTCGGGGTGGAGAACAGCCTGCAGCAAGCGCGGCAGGCGCTTGCGCAGATCACCGGGCGCCAGCCCGGCGAGCTGCGCAAGCTGCGCGAGGACTTCCCGATGCAGCTGCCGGTACCGGCCGATGCCGAGGCCTGGGTGGTGCTCGCGCACGCGCACAACCCGTCGGTGCAGGCCGACGACTACAGCGTGCGCGCGGCCGAGCACGCGGTCAGCACCGCGCGCGCCGGCCACCTGCCGACGCTGCAGGCCAGCATCGACTACAGCAAGAGCGGCAGTTGGTACACCCGCTATCCCAGCGATCCAAGCAACGGTCGCGGCGAAACCGTGATCGGCCTGACCCTGAGCTTCCCGTTGTTCAGCGGCGGCGCCACGCAGGCCCAGGTGCGCCAGGCGCTGGCCGAGCGCGACGCGGCCGCCGGCACGCTGGAGGGCCAGCGCCGCCAGGCCGAGTACGACGTGCGCAGCTACTACCAGCAGTTGGTGCAGGGCGTGGCGCAGGTCGAGGCCGCGCGCAAGGCGGTCGAGGCGGCGCGGCAATCGCTGCAGGCGATGCAGGCCGGCTACGAGATCGGCACCCAGAACCTGACCAGCCTGGTGGTGGCGATCGGCATCCTGGCCGATACCCAGGGGCAGTATTCGTCGGTGCGCCACCAGTTCGTGCTGAACGCGCTACTGCTGCGGCAGGCCGCCGGCGTGCTGGAGGTGAAGGACCTGGAGGAAGTCAACCGCTGGTTGCAGTGAGCGATCGGGCGCACGCCCCGCCGTAGCGCCGAGCTTGCCCGGCCTGGCTTTGCCGAGACCTGGTCAGCACCGACTGCCGATGGTCGCAGGAAAATCGACCGTCGTCCCCGCGCAGGCACACTACTGTCCGGGGAAATCCTGATCGTCGCTCCCGCGCAGGCGGGGACCCAGCGACGTGAACCGGTGCCGCAGCCAAGCACTGGGTTCCCGCCTGCGCGGGGACGACGCACCAGGCAGCCGGCTGCAACTCGACGCTATCAGGTACAGGTAAAACCCCAGCCGAGCAAGCCCGGCGCTTGGGGCTTCAGCGCAACAGCCGGCGCATCAGCAGCTCGACCAGGCCCGGCTTGTCCAGCGTCAGGCAGGCCTGCACGTTTGGCCTGCCCGGCCCTTCCCGGGTGAAGCCCTGGGCATCCACCTCGATGTGCAGCGGCTGCGTCGGGCACAGCGACGGCGCCAGCAACTGCGCCACCGGCACCACGTCGAACAGCGTCGGTGTCGCGCTGGCCCACGGCTGGTCGGTGTCACGCCACTGGTAGTAGAGCTGCGCCAGCGCGTCGGTCAGGGCGTCGCCGTGAGCGAACAGCGATACCCGCGCGGACTCCTCCAGCTTCACCTGGGTGGCATCCAGCGGCAGCATCGTGATCGGCACGCCGGAAGCGAACACCGCCTGCGCCGCAGCGACGTCGGCGGCGATGTTGTACTCGGCCGCCGGCGGGCTTGGCGCACGGTAGTCGGACTTGCCATAGCCAGCCCGCACCGAACCGCCCATCAGCACGATGCGCCCGAGCCGGGCGAACCCGGTCGGGTCGCGGCGCAACGCCGCGGCGGCATCGGTCAGCGGGCCGAGCACCAGCAACGTCACCTGCCCCGGCTGACGGCGCGCCTCGCGCAGGATCAGCTCGGCCGCCGATGGCGCGTCCGCCGGCAATGTGCCGCGCTCGGCCCAGCGCGTCTGGCTGAAGGGAATCTCGCCATGGGTCGGCTCGCCGATCGCCAGCACGATGTCCGTGCGTCCGGCCTGGACCAGCAAGTGCTGCAGCAGGCGCGTCCGCAACGCGGTGTCGCCCCAGGCCGAGGCGATGCCGCGCACATCGAACTCGGGGCTGCGCAGCAGCAGGCCGAGCGCGAACGCGTCGTCGATGTCGTCGCCGATGTCGGTGGACACCACCACCGGCTGGCGCGGCGCGGGCGCGGACAGCACCGGCCACGCCAGGCACAGCAACCCCGCGACCAGCCAGCCACTCAGGCACCACTTCATCAGACCACCTCCAGGATGTTCGGAGCCAACCGCCTTCGCGCCCGCGCGCGGGCGCGAAGGCCGCGTGAGGCATGCCGCGCTTGCCAGCGCTCCATAAAAAAAGCCGCCGGCATGATAGCCGGCGGCCGTGGGGGACGCGGAAGCCATCCCGCCCCGCTCAGAACACCGCGCGGAACTGCACGCCGACGACGCGCGGCTCGTTGATGAAGCCGGTCAGGTTGTCGAAGTCGATGCCACCGACCGCGCGGATCTGGTTGGTGCAGTTGCGGCAGAACACCGAGGCCTCGTAGGTGCCGCCATCCCAGCTGTAGCCGATCTTGGCGCCGCCCTCGAGCAGCGGCTGGCCGACGAACTCGCGCGACTCGTACAGGAAGAAGTTGACCTCGCTGCGGTACGACCAGTCGGTGTAGAAGAACAGCTCGTCGTTGTCGCCCACCGGGATGCCGTAACGCAGCGTGGCATTGCCGATCCACTTGGCCGCCTGCGGCAGCGGATTGCCGTTGATCAGCGCATAGCCGTCGGCATTGACCGGGTCGGTGACCGTGCACACCCAGGACGAGCAGGTCGAGGTCGCCAGGTCCGGATCCTTGATCTCGGTGTGGTTGTAGCTGCCGTTCAAGGAGAAGCGCAGGTTCTCGGTGACCAGCGCCTCGAAGTCGAACTCGGCGCCATAGGCCTGACTCTTCTTGGCGTTGATCAGCTGCACCGCATTGGAGACGCCGCCGACCGCGGTCAGCTGCTGGTCCTTGATGTCCATGCTGTAGACATCGAAGCTTACCCGCGCGCGCTTGTCGAACAGATCGGCCTTGACGCCCACCTCGTAGGAGGTGACGGTCTCCGGCTTGGCCACCGTCACCGCCACGCCCGAGGACGGCGGACCGAAGCTGGCGCCGCGGAAGCCGGTCGCGAAGCGCGCGTACAGGTTGACGTCGTCGGTCAGCGCGTAGGTGGCGCTGGCATCGCCGGTGACCTTCGAGCCGCTGGTCTGCCCGCCGATCGGCGCGTCGGTGTCGCGGTCCCACTGCAGGATGTCGAAGGTCTTCTTGTCGTGGGTGTAGCGCAGGCCGCCACGCAGCAGCACGCGCTCGCCAGCCTGGTAGTTGAGCGAGCCGAACACCGCCCAGGAAGTGTTCTTCTGGCGAGTCAGGTCGTAGCCGGTGAGCACACCGCCGTTGGTGGAATCGTAGTCGTAGGACTCGCCCTCGACGTTGTCGTAGAAGTAGTACAGGCCGGCCTGCCAGTTGAGCGGGCCTGCGTACTGCGATTGCGCGCGCAGCTCCTGGGTGAACTGGTCGGCGCTCTTGATGCCGCCGGCGGTCTCCACCGAGAACGGGATGAAGCCCGGGCCATAGGGCTGGGTCGGGTCGACGAAGGCGCCGGCGCCGTAGCCGCCGTCGATGTCGCCGCGGCTGTAGTAGTCGGCGATGCCCTCGTAGCCGGTGATCGAGTTCAGCGTGATCTCGCCCAGGTTCCAGCTCAGGTTGGCGCTGCCGCCGTAGGTCTGCAGCCGCTGCGGCTTGAAGGTGCCGTCGATGGAAACCTTGTCCGCGTCGAAGCCGTCCACCAACTGGTTGGTCCCGGACTGGAAGATGTTGGCGCGGAACAACCGTGGCGAACCATTGAGGTGGCGCGCGTGGGCATTGAACAGCGCGCTGAAGTCCTCGTTGGGCTGGAACAGCACCTGCAGGCGCACCGCCGAGTCCATGTAGCCCTCGCGCGAGCTGCCGTCGTAGGTGTTGTCGACCCAGTCGTCGCGATGCTGGCCCAGCACCGACAGGCGCGCCGCCCACTGCTCGTTGATCGGGATGCTCAGCCCGCTCTCCAGGCTCATCGTGCCGTAGCTGCCGTAGGACAGGCTGGCATAGCCGTCGCTGGCGCCGATGGTCGGGCGGACCGAGTTGAACTTGACCACGCCGGCCGGGGTGTTGCGGCCGAACAGCGTGCCCTGCGGGCCGCGCAGCACTTCCACCGCGGCCAGGTCGAACAGCGGGAAGCCCTTCAGGAAGGCGTTCTCCTGCACGACATCGTCGTAGACCAGCGACACCGGCTGCGAGGCATAGGTCGTGTAGTCGGTGTTGCCATAGCCACGGATGTAGAAGCGCGGGAACACGCGGCCGTTGGAGGACTCCACGTTCAGGCTCGGCACCTTGCCGGCCAGCACGCGCACGTCCGAGGCGCTGGTGGCGATCGCGTCCAGGTATTCCGGGCGCAGCACGGTCGCCGAGACCGGCACGTCCTTGGAATCCTCGGCGCGCCGTTCGGCGGTCACCTTGACCGCATCGAGCTGGGCGACCCCGGACTCGGCGGACTGGGCCAGCGCGGCGAACGGGGCGGTGGAAAGGACGGCTAGGGCAAGTGCGCTGACGCGCAGCGAGCGGTTGGCAAGCATGAAGCGCTCCGGATTGGGTGGCGGACGGCGGGGCTGCGGCGGAACTTGCCGCTACGCAACACAATTAACATAAATTACACGCCAGGACACCGAAACGACACCAAACCAACGTCAGATGACACAAATTGCAATCCAAAGATCGCTCGCTGTGGGAGGGACTTCAGTCCCGACGGGCCTTGCCGGCAAGGCCCGTCGGGA
>JASGDF010000059.1:0-35617 GCA_047607345.1 Pseudomonas sp.
CGGTCGCGACAGGATGTCGCGTCCGAAAATCCCGCTGGCTCCGCGAACCCCCGAAGGGGGCGCGTAGGCGGGGTGTGCTTTCTTTTGGTTACTTTTCTTTGCACAAGCAAAGAAAAGTGACTCGCCGTAAGGCGAAAGCTTTTTGCCTTAAACAACAACGGGAAAGCCCCGTCGCGACTGAAGTCCCTCCTACAGAAAAGCAAAAAGCGAAAAAGCAGAAGCTGACGTCCATGGAGGCCCTCGCAGTTTGCGCGGGGATGACGTCGTGCCTCAGCCCATCCCGCCGTTGACGCCGATCACCTGGCCGTTGACGTAGCCGGCCAGGTCCGAGCACAGGAAGCCGACCAGCGCCGCCACCTCCTCGGGCCGGCCGGCGCGCGCGGCCGGCACGGTTTGCCTGATCAGCTCGGGCGGGAACGCCTGCTCCGCCATCGCCCCTTCGATCACGCCGGGCGCGACCACGTTGACGGTGATGCCGCGGCTGGCCATCTCGCGCGCCAGCGACTTCGAGGCGCCGTGCAGCGCCGCCTTGGCCGCCGCGTAGTTGGTCTGGCCGCGGTTGCCGAGCACCGCCGCGACGCTGGAGACGCTGACGATGCGGCCCCAGCGGGTGCGCGCCATCGGCAGCAGCAGCGGCTGGGTGACGTGGAAGAAGCCGTGCAGCGACACGTCGATCACCCGCTTCCATTGCGCCTCGCCCATGCCGGCCATCGGCGCGTCGTCGTGGATGCCGGCGTTGTTGACCACGACCTGGATCGGCCCATCCTGCAACAGCGCCTCGATCGCCGCGGCGCTGGCCGCGCCGTCGGCGACATCGAAGGCCACTGCCTGCGCGCGGCCGCCGGCCGCGACGATCTCCTGCGCCAGCGCCTGCGCGCGGCCGAGGTTGGCGTTGGCGTGCACGATCACGTCCAGCCCGTCGGCGGCGAGCCGGCGGCAGATCGCGCCGCCGATGTCGCCGCTGCCGCCGGTGACCAGCGCGCGTCGGGGAGTGGGGGTCATGGCGGAAGCTCCGGTTGCAGGATCACCGCCGCGCGCCCCTCGGCGAGCAGGCGATCACGATGAAGGATGCGGAAGGCGTACTGCTGGCTGGCCTCGCCGACCACCAGCGGCTCGGCGTGGCCAACCAGTTCGCCGTCGAGGTCGTCGATGCGGGCCACGTGCAGGTCCACGCCGCGCAGCGACACCAGCAGGCCCGGGCGCGGCGGCCGGCCGGCGTCCTGCGCGAGCAGGCCGCCATGCACCGCCATCGCCTGCGCGCCGTACTCGCACAGGTGCACCGCCGAGAGCCGGCCGTCGCGCCGCAGCGGATGCGCGAGGTCGCGGTGGTTGCGCGCGGCCAGCACGATGCGCTGCGCGTCCCATGCGCGCACCTCGTCCCACAGGCACATCGCGCCGGCATGCGGTACCAGCGCCAGGATCCGCTCACGTCCGAGCATGCGTCTCTCCCACCGGATGGCGCGACACCAGCAGCGCCAGCACGAAGTTGCCGAGCACGCCGAGCGTGACCGTGGTGCCGATCGCGCGCAGCACCGGGATCGACGAGCAGCCGAGCAGCGCGAATACCACCAGCGTCATCACGCTGCACACGATCAGCCCGTGCAGCGTACGCAGTTGGTCGGCGCGACCGTCGCCGGCATGCTCGAAGAACAGCGCGTAGTCCAGGCCGAGCCCGGCGCCGAGGATCAGCCCGATCAGGTGGAACAGGTTCAGCTCCACCCCGATGGTGCGCAGGACCGCCAGCGTCAGCAGCGTGGTCAGCGCCATCGGCAGCAGCACCCGTGCCACCCGGCGCGGCGCACGCAGCGCGATCCACACCGTCGCCACCAGCAACAGCGCGGCGATGCCCAGCGCGACCAGCAGGCGCGCGCGGTAGGCGGCGACCAGCGACTCGGAGGCCTGCTTGAGGTCGATCAGCTCGGCGCCGTGGGGCGCGACCAGCGCCGCCAGCCGCACCGGATCGGCCAGCGTGCCCAGCGACACCAGCGCGGTGGCATGGTCGCCCGCGCGCAGCAGCAGGCCGTCGACGACGGTCGCCAGCGGCGTGCCGGCCAGGTCCTGCGCGCGCAGCGGCGGCGCGCTGCGGGCGTGTTCGACATCGGTCAGGAACCCCTCGAACGCATCGGCGCGGAACGGCGAATCGGCCGCGGCCCGCGCCAGCGCGTCGCGCAGCACCTGCGGCGGCGGCAGCGTGGCCTGGCGCGCGCGCTGGGTGGCGGCACTCGGCAGGTAGCGCGCCGCCATGTCGTAGCCGCCGAGCCGGCCCGCCGCCACTTCGCGTTCCAGCAGCGGTTGCAGGCGTTCGGAGGCGGCCAGCGCCTGCGCCTCGTCGGCACCGCGCAGCGCCAGCACGTAGCGCACGTCGGGCGCGCCCAGCTCGGCGCGCAGCTGGCCGTCGCGCAGCAGGTCGGCGCGATCGACCGGGGTCAGCTTCGACAGGTCGTTCTCCCAGAACGGCTGCGGCGCGCGCCAGACCAGCACCGCGGCGACCAGCGCCAGCGCCAGCAGCGACCAGCGCGGCCGCGGCAACCGCTCGATCCGCGTCCACAACCGCGACAGCCGCGCCGAGTCGGCGACGTCGCGCCGCGCCGGATCCACCAGCGCCGGCAGCAAGAAGCGCGTGGTCAGCGCCGCGGCGGCCAACGCGGCGATCGTGAACACCGCCAGCTGGCGCAGGCCGTCCACGCCGGAGAACAGGAAGGTCAGGTAGGCGATGCAGGTGGACGCCACGCCGGTGCCCAGGGTCGGCCACAGGTGGCGCACGTTGGCCCACGCCGACTGGCCGGGGCGCTGATGGCTGAGGAAGTGCACCGGGTAGTCCTGCACCACCCCGATCAGGGTGAAGCCGAACGCGATGGTGATGCCGTGCACGCCCTCGAACAGCGCCGCCACCGCGGCCAGCCCGGCCAGCCCGGCGGTCGCCAGCGGCAGGAAGCCGAGCAGCGGCGCCTTCCAGCTGCGGTAGGCGAGCAGCAGCAGCAGGATCATGCCGACCGTGTCGAGCGTGCCGATCGTGCCGGCCTCGCCGCTGGTGCGCGCGCTGATCTTCACCGCGAACGCACCCGGTCCGGTCATCTCCAGGTGGCTGCCGGAACTGGCCGACGCCTTGCCAAAAGCGTCCTGGATCGCCTGCACCGCCTCGCCCTGTCCGCTCGGATCGAAGCCGGGCGCGCGCGTCTGCACCAGCAGCAGGGCCTCGCGGCCGGCACGGTCGAACCAAACGCCATTGATCTGCTGCGGCTGCCGTGCCGGTTGCAGGGCCTGCGCGACCTTGAGCGTCTGCAGGGTCGGGTCGCGCCCAAGCAATGGCTCGACCAACTCACCGGCCGGCGAGCCCAGGTCCTGTACCCGCGCCTGCAGGGCGTCGTGCAGCGCGGCGGCGGAGAAATCGCCCGGCTGCGGCGCCGGGGCCAGCAGATAGCGGTAGGCCAGCAGCTTGTCGGGGATGGTCTCCAGCCCTGGCGTCTCGCCGTTGGAGACCACGACGAACAGCGGCTGCGATTGCAGCGCCGCGCGCAGCGCGCGCGACTGCTCGGCCAGCACTGCCGGCGGCGCACCGGACAGCGACAGCAGCAGCAGGCGCGAGCCCGGCCCCTCACCGAGTTCGTCGATCAACAGCTTCTGCGCGGGCGTACGCGCCTCGGGCATGAACTTGCGCAGGTCGCCCGACAGCGACAACCGCGAGCCCAGCCACCACCCGAGCAGCCCGAGCAGCGCCAGCCAGGCCAGCGCCAGCAGCGTGCGGTGCAGCGGGGTCAGGCTAGGCCGCATGAAACTCGCCTTTGTCGTTGCTGTTGCTGTTGCTGTTGAGCTTTTGATCTATCGGGGCCCCTGTCGGAGCGGCGGAACCGGCGGGAAGAACCCCGCAGGGGCGGCGCGCATGGATGCGCGCCGTTTTTCGCCGCGACAGGATGTCGCGTCGAAAAATCCCACCGGTTCCGCGAACCCCCGAAGGGGGCGCGTAGGCGGGGTGTGCTTTCTTTTGGTTACTTTTCTTTGCACAAGCAAAGAAAAGTGACTCGCCGAAAGGCGAAAGCATTTGCTGTTGCTGTTGCTTCAGCTGTTGCTTCAAGAGCCAACGTCCATGGATCCCCGCTTTCGCGGGGATGACGGTGGAGGGATCGCGCGGAAGGCACTGGATCTCCGCCTGCGCCGGAATGGCGACAGCAAGAGGTCGAAGAAAGAAGTGCGGATGCTTGCGGGAGGATCCATGGGCAGGCCCTGTCGCGACTGAAGTCGCTCCTACAGCGGGCAGGTCCGGCATCATGCCCCGCCCCGGCACAGCGCCTGCAACGCCGCCGCATCCAGCGCCGGCGCGGCCGCCTGTGCCGCACCGCCGAGCAGCGTACGTTGCGCATCGCCGCGCGCCGGCAACGTCTCGATGCAGCGCAGCTCGTCGCCGACACCGTGCAGCGTCACCTGACGCACGCGCCGGGCCAGCGCAGCATCCTGCGGCTGCAAGTTCAGCGTCCAGGCACGCGGATCGCCCGACGCCTGCACCCGGTACTGGTGCTGCAGCGCCGCCACGTCGCCGGCCAGCAGCGCGCTGAAGCTGGCCTGCAGGCCGGCCAGCTCCGGCACCCGCGCCAGCTCGAAGCGCTGCGCCGGCTTGCCCTCGCGCTCGATCGTGGCCTGCCCGCCGCGGATCGTGGTGGTCTCGCGATACGGCGCGCGCACCTCGCGCACCAGCGTATCGGCATCGGGACGGCGGTACTCGCCGCTGACCCGCAGCGGCTGCCTGAGCAGCGCCGAGCCGCGCAGTTCGACGAACGCGGTCGCACTCGGCGCCGGCCGCGCCAGCGCGCGCACGATCGCCGTCGCGTCGAGGCCGTCAGCCGCTGCGGCGGGCGGCGGTACGACGGCGCAGAGCAGCATCAGCGGGAACAGGCGGCGCATCGGTCGAGCCATCGTCTTGCCAGTAGTCATAGAAGTTGAACCAGTTGAACGGCGCGTCGAGGACATGCGCCTGCAGCGTGCCGGCATAGCGGCGCATCACCTCGGCCAGGTGCTCGGCGCGCCCCGCGCGCGGCAACGACAGCCCATCGCTGAACGGCTCGAACGACAGTTCGTAGCGGTTGCCGCCGCGGTACAGGCCGAACGCCAGCACCACCGGCACGCCGAGCGCGGCGGCGATCAACCAGGGCGTGGTCGGCAGCGGCGCGGGCCGACCGAGGAACGGCAACCGCAGCGCCGGCTCGCCGGGCTGGGCGCGGTCGGCCAGCATCGCCACCAACGCACCCTCGTCGGCGGCCTGCTTGATCGCCAGCGCCACGCTCGCCCCGTCCTGCCCGGCGTCGATGATGCCGGCGGCGAGCGCGGGATCGAGCGCGTCCAGCGCCTGGCTGATCGCCTGGTTGTGGCGCTTGTCGAGCACCACCCGCAGCGCGATGTCGCCGCGCAGCCGCTTGAGCACCCGCAGCGCGTCGAAGCTGCCCAGGTGCGAGCCGACCACCAGCACCCCGCGGCCGTGCGCGAGCGCGTCCAGCAACGCCTCCACGCCGCGCACGTCGATCTCGAACAGATCCAGGCGCCCACCGAGCAGGAACACGCGGTCCAGGATCGTCGAGGCGAAGGTATGGATGTGCCGCGCCACGTCGGCCAGCGTCGCCGGGCGCCCCAGCACGCGCGTCAGATAGATCCGCGAGGCAGCCCGCTCGGGGCCGCGCACCAGCAGGAAATAGGCAGTGATCGGGTACAGCAGCAGGCGCGTGGCGCGCCGCCCGCAGCGCCGCGCGATCGCCACGATCAGGCCGATCGCGAAGCGGCCGCCGCCCTCCGGGCGCTGCTTCCAGTCGCCGCTCATGCCGGCGCCTGCAGCCGCACGCTGCCACTGGCGAGCAGGTCGCCGCCATGGCGCACCGCGAACTTCCAGGCCGGCGCGTCACCGTCCAGGACGATCGTCGCCAGCTGCCCGGGCAGCAGCGGCTGCACGAACTTCACCTGCACCAGTTGCAATGCCGCTGGCACCGCGCCGAGCCGCGCGGCGATCGCCGCGACCACTTCGTCGAGGATCACCACGCCGGGCACGACCGGCTGGCCCGGGAAATGCCCGGGCAGGCAGGGATGGTCGGGAGGCACGCGCAATTGCATCAGGGCGTGCCGGAATCGGGCCACGGCGCCGCGTGCCCGTAGAGCGGAGCTTGCTCCGCTGGGGCGTCACCGGGAAGGCTCCAGCGGAGCAAGCTCCGCTCCACGCTCCGGGTTCGGGCTGCGCGATGGATGTCCATGGGCCGGCCCTAGCGCAGCAGCTCGCGCCAGAACGCCGGCCCCAGCTGCACCAGCTGGCGCACGAACTGCGCGGGCGTACGGTACGGCTGCTCCTCGACGTGGCGCTGGCGGATCGCGTACTCGGCCGCGGCGAAACCGCCGATCAGGCCCCAGCACGCCAGGTTCGCGAACCACGACCACTGCGCATGGCTGATGGCCCAGCGCGGCTGCAGGCCCAGCGTCCACAGCACCCCGTCCGGCGCGGCGATCAGTGCCAGCACCAGGTTTATCGCGGCCAGTACCGCGAGCAACAGCGCCCAGGCCGCGGTCAGGCCGCGCGTATAGCGCTCGGTCGCCGCCGAGGTCGGCATCCCGGCCTGCGCGTGCAACGCATGCACGATGCGCGTGATCAGCGGCACCTGGCCACGCCGCAGCGTGCGCGCGAAGCCCCAGGCCACCACCAGGGTGAACAGCACCGGCGGCGCCAGCAGGGTCATCCAGGCCCAGCGCGAGCCGGCCAGCGCGTACAGGCCGGCCAGCGCCACGGCCAGCACGCCCAGTGCCCAGAAGCGCCGGTGCAGCAGCGGCCCCAGCAGCATCAGCAGCACCAGGCTGGCCAGCGCCAGCGCCGACCAGCGGCCGTCGTCGCGCAGGCTGGCCAGGTGCGAGAGCACCGGATAGGCCAGCAGCAGCAGCGCCCGCAGACCCAGCGCCAGGCCGGTGTCCTCCGGATGCGGCGCCTCAGCGGGTGCGGTGCGACTCGACATGCGCCGACAGCGACCTCAGCGAGGCGAACACACGCCGGTTGTCCTCGCTGTCCGAGCGCAACTGGACGCCGTACTGCTTGCCGATCGCCAGCGCCAGCTCCAGCGCGTCGATCGAGTCCAGGCCGAGACCGGTGTTGAACAGCGGGGCTTCCGGATCGATCGAGGCCGGCTCCACGCCTTCCAGGTTCAGGCTTTCCACCAGCAGCTCGGCGAGCGCGCGTTCGGCGTCGGTGTGTTGCGACATGGGCACTTCCGTCGGGAAAAGGGGCGCAACGATCCGGGATTGCGCGCCTTCAGGCAAGCCGGTCCCCCGACCATGCCGGGCTATCATGCCCGCTTCACCATCACTGCGCAGTGAATACATGACGTCCCACGCCCCCGCGTTGCGGGTGGACTATGCCGATCCCGCCGAGCGGGCCGCCCTGCTCGCCGATCCACGAGTGCTGGCGGTACTCGGCTTCCGCGCCGGCGACGCAGCGCCGGCCAGCGACGATCCGCGCTACCTGCAGGTCGGCCTGGACGCCTTTGGAGACGGGCGGCTGGAAGTCTGGCGCAGCGCGGGCACGGTCCGCAGCGGCCGCGACGACGACCTGGCCTGGGCCGAGGACGGCGACCTGGCGTTCGGCGCGCTGCAGGTCGAGGAGGCCGCGCATGGCGGCATCGACGGCGCCGCCGAGTACGCCTACCGACGCCTCGGCGACCACCTGGCGGGCAGCCGCCAGCCCCACCTGCTGCGGATCTGGAACTACCTCGACGCGATCGTCGAGGGCGAGGGCGACGACGAGCGCTATCGGCATTTCTGCGTGGGTCGTGCGCGCGGCATCGGCACGATCGAGACCGGCCGGCTGCCGGCGGCGACCGCGATCGGCCGCACCGACGGCGTGCGTACGTTGCAGGTGTACTGGCTGGCGGCACGCACGCCGGGCACGCCGCTGGAGAACCCGCGCCAGGTCAGCGCCTACCGCTACCCGCGCCAGTACGGCCCGCAGTCGCCGAGCTTCGCCCGCGCGATGCTGCCGCCGGACGGCGCGGCGGTCCCGCTGCTGCTGTCCGGCACCGCCAGCGTGGTCGGCCACGAGACCCGCCACGGCGGCCAGCTGCTGGCCCAGCTCGACGAGACCTTCGCCAACTTCGACGCGCTGTTCGGCGCGGCGCGCGCGCACCAGCCGGCGCTGCCGGCGGCGTTCGGCGCGGACAGCCGGCTCAAGGTCTACGTGAGCCGCGTCCAGGACCTGCCCGCGGTCGCGCAGGCGCTCGACCAGCGGCTCGGCGAAGCGGTGCCGCGGATCCTGCTCAACGCCGTGGTGTGCCGCCGCGACCTGGCGGTGGAGATCGACGGGGTGCATGGGTGAGGGCGGGACCCGGGACCCGGGACCCGGGACCCGGGACCCGGGACCCGGGAAAAGCATCCGGCATCCGATGCACTCCCGTGTAGCAGGAACGCCACGACCGGCTCAGCGCTACGCTTTCGCTCCCGCCTTTCCGGGTCCCCGGTCCCCGGTCCCGGGTCCCGCTTCCAACAACCCCAACACCTGATCCCGCGGCACCTTGCCGGTCTCGTTGCGCGGCAGGCGCTCGACGAAGCGCAGCCGACGCGGCAGGAACACCGGGTCCATCGCCTGGCGCAGCGCCGCCAGCAGGCCGGCCTCGTCCAGCGTCGGCGCCACCACCAGCGCGGCGATCCGGCGCACGCCGATCTCGTCGGGCGTCTCCAGCTGCACCACCACGCCATCGCGCACGCCCGGTACCGCCAGCAGACGCCGGGTGAGATCACCCAGCGAGGCGCGCTTGCCGGCGATGTCCAGCAGGTCGGCCTGGCGGCCTTTTAGCTCGAAGCGGCCGTCGGCCTGAATCTCCATCAGGTCCGCCAGCGCCACCGGCTCGGGCAGCTGCGGGGCCTGCACCAGCGTGCCGTCCGGCTGCGGCGTCAGGCACACCCCCGGCAGTGGCGTCCAGGCCGTCTCCAGCGCGGTGCGGCGGCGCGCGAAGATGCAGGTCTCGGTCGAGCCGAACATCTCGCACATCGGCCCGCCGAAGCGCGCCTCGGCCTGCTGCGCCAGCTCCGGCGGCAGCGGCGCGGTGGCCGAGACCATGCCGTCGACCGGCGGCATCGGCACCTGCGCGGCCACCAGCGTGCGCAGATGCACCGGCGTGGTGACCAGCAGCCGCGGCCGCGGCAACGCGTCCAGCGCGGCGGCCACGTCCTGCGGGAACAGCGGACGCCCACTGGCGACCGCCAGGCCACCCAGCAGCGGCAGGATCACCGACAGTTCCAGGCCGTACATGTGCTGCGGCGGCACCGTCGCCAGCACCACCGGCGGCGCCTCGCCCCACAGCTGGCGCAGCGCCAGCAGGTTCTGCCGGCAGCCGTCGCGGAACTGCGCCCAGGTCTTCGGATACGGCTTGGGCTGGCCGGTGCTGCCGGAGGTGAAGCCGATCACCGCCACCGCCCCGGCCGGCACCCGCGGGACCTCGCCGGCGGCGACCGGCAACGCCACCGGCAGCCGCCGGTAGTGCGCCGGCTCGACCTCCAGCGCCTGGTCGCCGAGCGCATAGGCGCCGGCATGGCGCCGCATCACGTCCTCGACCACGCCCGGCGCGCGCGACGGCGGCAACAGCGTCGCCTGCCCGCGCAGCGCCACCGCGCACAGCGCGACCAGGAAGCGGTAGCGGTCCTCGCACAGGTTGACCGCGTGGGTGCCGTGCGGCAGCCAGGCCGCCACCCCGCGCACATGCGCGTGGAAGCTGGCCAGGTCGATCGCGGTGGCGCCGTCGAACACCAGGATCCGGCCCGGATCGCCGCTGCCCAGCGTCAACCACGCTGCGGAGGGGCCTGCGTTTTCTAGAACTGCGGACATCGGGAATCCAGGACGGGGCGACCGTTCGGCGGTCCGCCACAATGGCCGAAGCCCGCCCGTGCTGACAAGCCGGCCATGACCTGTGGCCCAGCCGCGCGGCCGACCCCGGCTGCTAGGCTTGTCCGGTTTTCCCGCCGTGGCCGCCCATGCCCAGACTTCTGCCGCTGTCCCTGCTGCTGTTCGCCGCCACCGCCATCGCCCAGAACGCATCGGCGCCGCTGACCATCGAACAGGCGATGGCCGACCCGGACTGGATCGGCCCGGCGGTCGACAAGGCCTGGTGGTCGTGGGATGGCCGCCAGGTCGAATACCTGCTCAAGCGCGACGGCAGCCCGGTGCGCGACAGCTTCCGCCAGTCCATCGACGGCCAGGCCGCCGCGCGCGTCGACGACGCGGCGCGCGCGACCCTCGACGCCGCCGAACCGACCTTCGACGCCCGGCGCCAGCGCATGCTGTTCGCCCGCAACGGCGACATCTTCCTGCGCGACCTGCGCAGCGGCGCGCTGACCCAGCTGACCCGCAGCAACGAGACCGAGTCGCGCCCGCAGTTCGCCCGCGACGGCGGCGCGATCTGGCGCGCCGGCAACGACTGGTACCACTGGACCCCGGGCGGCGGCACCGCCCAGGTCGCGGTGGTCAGGGCCGCGCGCGACCCCAACGCCGATCCGAAGCCCGACGTGCTGCGCGAGCAGCAGCTGGCGACACTGTCCACGCTGCGCAGCGACCGCGCCCAGCGCGAGGCGCTCAGGCAGCAGGAGGACGCCTGGCGCAAAGCCGATCCCACCCGCGCCCCGGCCCCGGTCTACCTCGGCGACGACGTGGAGATCGTCGACAGCGCGCTCTCGCCGGACACCCGCCACCTGCTGGTCGTGACCCAGGCCAAGGGCGCCGACGAGGGCCAGGCCGGCAAGATGCCCAGGTACGTCACCGAGTCCGGCTACGAGGAGTTCCAGGAAGCGCGCACCCGGGTCGGCCGCAACGCGCCGGCGGCGCAGGCGCTGTGGCTGGTCGATACCGACGCTGGCAGTGCGCGCAAGCTGGCGTTCTCGACGCTGCCCGGCATCACCGTCGACCCGTTGGCCAAGCTGCGCAAGGCGGCCGGCAAGCAGCCGCTCGAGGGCGCGCGCGCGGTGCGCATCGAGAGCGATGGCGACGGCAGCGGCCCGGCGATCCACTGGAGCGACGACGGTGCCAACGTAGCGGTGGAGATCCGCGCGATCGACAACAAGGACCGCTGGATCGCCACGCTCGACCTGGACAAGGCGGCGCTGACCTCACGCCACCGCCTGCACGACGAGGCCTGGATCAACTGGAGCTTCAACGACTTCGGCTGGCTGCCGGACAACCGCACGCTGTGGCTGCTGTCGGAGGAATCGGGCTACTCGCACCTGTACACGATCGAGGACGGCGGCAAGCCGCGCCAGCGCACCTCCGGCCACTGGGAAGTCTCCGCGCCGCAGCCGACCCCGGACGGGCGTGGCTTCTACTTCGTCTGCAACCGCAGCTGGCCGGGCGACTACGAGGTCTGCGGGCTCGACCTGGCCAGCGGCAAGGTCACCGAGCTGACCGCGCTGGACGGCGTGGAGGACTTCAGCGTGTCCCCGGACGGCAGCCGCCTGCTGGTGCGCTACTCCGGCGCCTACCTGCCGCCGCAGCTGGCGGTGGTGCCGGCCAGTGGCGGCCAGGCCCGCGTGCTGACCGACACCCGCACCCCGGCGTTCAAGGCGCAGCCGTGGATCCCGCCACAGTACGTGCAGGTCCCATCCAAGCACGGCGCCGGCACCATCTGGGGCAAGTACTACGGCCCGGCCCACCCCGAGCCCGGCAAGCGCTACCCGATCGTGATGTTCGTGCACGGCGCCGGCTACCTGCAGAACGTCTCGGCGCGCTACACGCCCTACTTCCGCGAGCAGATGTTCCACAACCTGCTGGTGCAGCAGGGCTACGTCGTGCTCGACCTGGACTACCGCGCCTCGGAGGGCTACGGCCGCGACTGGCGCACCGCGATCTACCGCAACATGGGCCATCCCGAGCTGGAGGACTACCTGGACGGGCTCGACTGGCTGGTCGTCGAGAAGCAGGGCGACCGCGGCCGCGCCGGCATCTACGGCGGCAGCTACGGCGGCTTCATGACCTACATGGCGATGTTCCGCGCCCCCGGCACGTTCCGCGCCGGCGCCGCGCTGCGCCCGGTCGGCGACTGGATGCAGTACAACCACGAGTACACCTCCAACATCCTCAACACCCCGGACATCGACCCGCAGGCGTACAAGGCGTCCTCGCCGATCGGCTACGCCGAGGGCCTGCAAGGCCACCTGCTGATCGCGCACGGCATGGTCGACGACAACGTGTTCTTCAAGGACTCGGTCGACATGACCCAGAAGCTGATCGAGCTGCGCAAGGACAACTGGGAGATCGCCCCATACCCGCTGGAGCGCCATGGCTTCACCCGCGCCGATTCCTGGCTGGACGAGTACAAGCGCATCCTGCGGCTGTTCGAGGACAGCCTGAAGTGAGCCAGGCCGGACCGATCCGCATCGTCGCCGCGCTGGTCGGCGACGGCGCCGGGCGCGCACTGCTGGTGCGCAAGCACGGCTCGGACACCTTCATACAGCCCGGCGGCAAGCGCGAGCCGGGCGAGGACGCGCTGGTGACGCTGGCGCGCGAGCTACGCGAGGAGCTCGGCACGGGCATCGTCCCCGGCAGCACGCGCCGGCTGGGCGAATTCGAGCACGTCGCGGTCAACGAACCCGGCCGGCGGGTGCAGGCCGAGGTGTTCGCGGTGGCGCTGGATGGCGAACCGCTCGCCCAGGCCGAGATCGCCGAACTGCGCTGGCTGCCCGCCGCCCCGCCCTGGCCGGTGCCGGTCGCGCCGCTGAGCGCCGAGTGCATCCTGCCGCTGCTGGCCGGGACATGAGCCCGGCCCCGCCGCGCGGGGGCTTCGTCACCGCGACGGCGGCGGTCTCGCTGGCGCTGGGCGGGCTGGGCGTGGCCAGCAACGGGTTGCAGCTGCTGCTGGCCTGGGCGCTGCCCCCGGTCGGTCTGAGCACCGGCCTGCTGCCGCCAGGCGCGCCGCTGCCACCTGCGATCACCTGGCTGGAGACGCACCTGGCCGCGCTGTCGCTGGCCGGCATCGCGCTGTCGGCGCTGTTGGCCGTGGTCGCATGGGGGCTGCTGCGCCGCCGTGAATGGGCGCGGTACGCGTTCATCGCCGGTCTGGTGCTGGCGGCGCTGGCCAACTTCGCCGGCCTGCCGCTGCTGGACCCGCTATTCGCCGGGCTGATGGACGGCATCGCCCCGCCCGACCTGGATCCCGCGCAGTTGCAGGCCGCGACGCATACCCTGCAGCAGGCGGCGTTCTGGGCGTGCCTGGCCGGCGCGGTGCTGATCGCCGCGGTGCATGGCTGGATCGCCTGGAAGCTGTGCAGGCCGGAGATCCGCGCCGAGTTCCGTCATGCCCCGTAGGAGCGACTTCAGTCGCGATGGGGCTTGCCCGAGAAGGCCCCATCGCGAAGGCCCCATCGCGACTGAAGTCGCTCCTACGCGGGCGTCGCCTAGAATGCCGGGATGAACGAATTCGACCGCGTACGCGACTACCTCACCGGCCTGCAGGACCGGATCTGCGCCGCCATCGAGGCCGCCGACGGCCGCGCCCGCTTCGTCGAGGACGCCTGGCACCGCCCGGAAGACGGCGGTCGCTCCCGGCATCCTGCCTCCCGCGACACTGACCCTTCCCTGGGCGGCGGTGGCCGCACCCGCGTGCTGCGCGATGGCGCGGTGTTCGAGCAGGCCGGGATCGGCTTCTCCGACGTCGCCGGCACCCACCTGCCGCCCTCGGCGAGCGCGCAGCGACCGGAGCTGGCCGGCGCCAGCTGGCGCGCCTGCGGCGTCTCGCTGGTGTTCCATCCACTCAACCCCTACCTGCCGACCACCCACGCCAACGTGCGCTACTTCCGCGCCGAGCGCGACGGCGAGGCGGTGGCGGCCTGGTTCGGCGGCGGCTTCGACCTGACCCCGTTCTACCCGTTCGACGAAGACGTGCGGCACTGGCACCGCACCGCCCAGGCGCTGTGCGCGCCGTTCGGCGAGGACCGCTACGCCGCGCACAAGCGCTGGTGCGACGAATACTTCTTCCTGCGCCACCGCAACGAGACGCGCGGCGTCGGCGGCCTGTTCTTCGACGACCTGCACGGCGACTTCGAGACCGACTTCGCCTACCTGCGCGCGGTCGGCGACGGCTTCCTCGACGCCTACCTGCCGATCGTCGAACGCCGCAAGGACATCGCCTACGGCGAGCGCGAGCGCGAGTTCCAGCTGTACCGGCGCGGGCGCTACGTCGAGTTCAACCTGGTCTACGACCGCGGCACGCTGTTCGGCCTGCAAAGCGGTGGCCGCGCCGAGAGCATCCTGATGAGCCTGCCACCCCGGGTGCGCTGGGAATACGGCTTCCAGCCCGCCCCGGACAGCGCCGAGGCGCGCCTGCCCGACTACCTGGTACCGCGCGACTGGCTGGACTGAGCATGCCCCGCCGGGGCACGGCGCCAGCGATATACAGCCCTCCTCGCCCCCGCGCAGGCCGGAGCGGCGGCACGTCGGGATCGCGCTAGCCCGACTTGCCGTCCACGGTCTCGATCGTGATGTGCCCGTTGGTCTCCAGGATCGCCAACCGGATGTCGCCTTCGTGCTCGCAGCCGGACTGACGCATCGCCTTCCTGAAATCGGCATCGCTGACCAGCTCGCGGCGCAACACCTCGTGGAACACCCGGCCATTGCGTGCCAGCAGCGCCGCGCGGCCCTCCGCGAGCACGCGGAAGCGATCGGAGCGTGCCGAACCCCAGGCCACGCCATAGTTCAGCACGATCAGCGTGGTGGCCATCACGAACGCGCCGGTCAGCGAGTTGTCGCCCCCATTTATCCCGTTCTGCACCGCGTTGCCGATCAGGATCAGCAGGATCAGGTCGAATGGCGTGAATTGACCGACCGCGCGTTTGCCCGACAGGCGCATCAATACATTGACCAGCAGATAGATCACCAGCCCACGCAGCACGAAATGCCACCACGGCGCGGACAGCTGAAATAAGTCGTTCATCAAGATTCCCTCGGCGTGGCAGAAAACTATTCGGCGTATGCCGGCCATGCAAAAAATCGCAACACAAACCGGCCGGACCCGCTCGAAAGATATCGAAACAAAAGGCGTTGCTCGCATTGGACAGCGATCGCGGGAGGCACTCAGGAGCAAATCGGACGCATCGCCCTCGATTCGGAACAGGACCAATAAAAAGCCCCGCAGACCAGGGGGGGTCGGCGGGGCCAGGGAACGGGAACTTGGGGAGGAGTTCCCGTTCCAGAGATCTGCTCCAGGGGATGGGAGAGATCTGCAGACAGGCGTTGCGCCTGTCGAGGGCTATATAACCATTTCACACATTGATAAATCGTGAAGATTCCGGTTAAGAACCTATCGAATTAAGGACGGATTCATTCCAGGCACGCATACCGTAAAGACGCAGGACGCGTTGTTTTTCTTCATAAGCAATGAGACGTTCAGTGCGCCTCGTCCCAGTTCCCCCCCTCCCCGACATCGACCACCAGCGGCACGCGTAGCTGCGCCGCCCCGGCCATGCGCTCGACCACGTTGCGGCGCAGCTCCTCGACGAAGCCTTCCTCAGCCTCGAACACCAGCTCGTCGTGCACCTGCAGGATCATCAGCGCACGCTCGCGGTGGTCGGCCAGCCAGCCGTCCACGCTCACCATCGCGCGCTTGATGATGTCCGCCGCGGTGCCCTGCATCGGCGCGTTGATCGCCGCGCGCTCGGCACCGGCGCGCTGGGCCTGGCTGCCGCTGGCGATGTAGTCCAGGTACAGGCGGCGGCCGAACACGGTCTCGACGTAGCCCTGCTCGCGCGCCTGCTGGCGGGTGGCCTCCATGAAGTCGCGCACCCCGGCGAAGCGGCTGAAGTACAGCGCGATGTAGTCCTGCGCCTCGCCACGGCCGATGCCGAGCTGGCGCGCCAGCCCGAACGCGCCCATCCCGTACATCAGGCCGAAGTTGATCGCCTTGGCCGCGCGCCGCTCGTTCGGCGTGACCGCCTCGATCGTGCGCCCGAACACCTCGGCGGCGGTGGCGCGGTGCACGTCGGCGCCGGACTCGAACGCGGCGACCAGGCCGGGATCGCCGGACAGGTGCGCCATGATCCGCAGCTCGATCTGCGAGTAGTCGCAGGCGATCAGCCTGCGCCCGGGCGGGGCGACGAAGGCGCGGCGGATGCGGCGGCCGTCGTCGGTGCGGATCGGGATGTTCTGCAGGTTGGGATCGGACGAGGACAGCCGCCCGGTCGCCGCGCCGGCCTGGTGGTAGCTGGTATGCACCCGCCCGGTCTCGGGATGGATCATCTCCGGCAACTTGTCGGTGTAGGTGCTGCGCAGCTTGGCCAGGCCGCGGTATTCGAGGATCACCCGCGGCAGCTCGTGCTGGTCGGCGATCGCCTCCAGCGCCTCCTCGTTGGTGGACGGCTGGCCCTTGGGCGTCTTCACCACCGCCGGCAGCTTCAGCTCGTCGAACAGCAGCGCCTGCAGCTGCTTGGGCGAGTCCAGGTTGAAGGTGCGCCCGGCCAGCTCGGTGGCCTTCTGCTGGGCGGCCAGCATCCGCCGTGACAGCTCCGCGCTCTGCCGGCGCAATTCCTCGGCATCGACCTGCACGCCGTTGGCCTCGATCCGCTCCAGCACCGTCACCAGCGGCATCTCGATCTCGCGGTAGACCCGCTCCAGCCCCGGCTCGGCGGCCAGCTTCGGCGCCAGCACCCGGTGCAGGCGCAGGGTGATGTCGGCATCCTCGGCGGCATACTTCGTCGCCTCGTCCAGGCCGACGTGCGCGAACGGGATCTGCTTGGCGCCCTTGCCGGCCACGTCCTCGTACTTGACGGTCTCGTAGCCCAGGTAGCGCCGGGCCAGGCTGTCCATGTCGTGGCGGGCGCTGCCGGAGTTGAGCACGAAGCTCTCCAGCAAGGTGTCGTCGGCGTAGCCGGCCAGGGCGATGCCGTGGCGGCGCAGCACATGCAGGTCGTACTTGCCGTGCTGGCCGAGCTTGCGCAGCGCCGGGTCCTCCAGCAGCGGGCGCAGCAGCTCCAGCGCCCGCGCGCGGTCGAGCTGGGCCGGCGCGCCGGGATAGTCGTGGCCGAGCGGCAGGTAGGCCGCCTTGCCCGGCTCGGCGGCGAAGCTCAGGCCGACCAGGTTGGCCCGCATCGGGTCGAGGCTGTCGGTTTCGGTATCGAAGGCGAACCGGCCAGCCGCGCGCAGTCGCGCGATCCAGTCCTGCAACTGATCGACGTCGAGAATCGTCGCGTATTCGCCGGGCGCGGCCAGCGCCGGGTCGAGGTCGGTCGCGGTGGCCGGGATCGGGGCCGAGACGAAGCCGGTGCCACGCGCGCGCCCTGGCTCGGTCTCACCGACGGCCGGCGCCGCCACGCCGCCTTCCAGCTCCTTGAGCGCCTGGGTGAAGCCGTAGCGCAGGTACAGCCCGCGCAGCGCCGCGTTGTCGCGCTCGCGCAGCGCCAGGTCCTGCGGGCGCTTGTCCAGCGCCAGGTCGGTCCTGATCGTGACCAGCTCGCGGTTCAGCGGCAGCCGCGGCAGCGCCGCGCGCAGGTTGTCGCCGATCTTGCCCTTGATCTTGTCCGCGTTGGCGACGATCGCGTCGAGCGAGCCGTACTCGGCCAGCCACTTGGCCGCGGTCTTCGGCCCGCACTTCTCCACGCCGGGCACGTTGTCCACCGCGTCGCCCATCAGCGCCAGCAGGTCGACGATCTGGCCGGGATGGACCGCGAACTTGTCGAACACCGCCGCATCCGAATCCATCCGGCTGCCGCTCATCGTGTTGACCAGTTCCACGCCGGGACGTACCAACTGGGCGAAGTCCTTGTCGCCGGTGGAGATCGTCACCGCGATGCCGTCAGCGGCGGCGGCCAGCGCCAGCGTGCCGATCACGTCGTCGGCCTCCACCCCGTCGATGCGCAGGATGTCGATGCCGAGCGCGTGCACGATCTCGCACATCGGCTGCACCTGCGCGCGCAGGTCGTCGGGCATCGGCGGGCGCTGCGCCTTGTAGTCGGCGTACAGGTCGTCGCGGAAGGTCCTGCCCGGCGCATCGACCACGAAGGCGACGTACTCCGGCTTCTCCTTCAACGTGGCGCGCAGCATGTTGACCACCCCGAACAGCGCGCCGGTGGGTTCGCCCTGGGCATTGCTCAGCGGCGGCAGCGCGTGGAACGCGCGATACAGGTAACTGGACCCGTCGATCAGGACTAATCTGCTCATCGCGTCATTCTACGCGGCCACTGCGCGGCGCCGCGCCAGCGCGCATAATCGCCGGCATCCCTCATGGAGCCCAACGATGAAACGAGCATGCCTGCTGCTGGCACCGCTCCTGCTGCTGGCCGGCTGCGCCACCACCGGGGCGGATGGCGCACCGCTGGACCTGCGCGGCGCCGACGTCGCCAGCAAGACCATGGACAACGGCGACAAGATCGATGAATACCGCGTGGCCGGACAGCTGCGCATGGTCAAGATCACCCCGGTGCGCGGCGCGCCGTACTACCTGTACGACAAGGACGGCGACGGCCATCTCGACGGCGACCGCAATGGCGCCTCGCCGGTGTACTGGAAGCTCTACAGCTGGTAAGGCCCGCAAGCTCCCGGCACACCCGTAGGAGCGAGAAGCGAGGCATCGCGTCCCGCTGTGCGCGATCAGCGCACCACCAGCACCGGCACCGTGCTGCCGGTCAGCACCTCGATGGTCTGGCTGCCGAGCAGCACCCGGCTCATGCCGCGGCGGCCGTGCGAGGTCATCACGATCAGATCGCTGCCAAGATCCTTGGCGGTCTGCAGGATGCCCTCGGCGGCATAGCGGTCCAGCACATGGTGTGGGGTCGCCTGCACGCCGGCCGCGGCGGCGATCTCCAGCGCCGGCTTGAGGACCGCCTGGGCCCCCTCCTCGCGCTCCTGCCGGTATTCGGGACTGGCCTCGTAGCCCACGCTCCAGCCCATCGCGTCGTACATGCCCATCGCCCAGGGCTCGGACACGGTGACCAGATCGATCACCGCGCCAGTGGCGCTGGCCAGCGCCAGGCCCTGCCGCAAGCCGCGATTGGCCAGTTCGGAACCATCGATGGCGATCAAGATGCGCTTGTACATGTCGGTCTCCCGTGGCGCCGTCGGCGACGGCGGTCGATACGATTGCACAGCTTGCGTCGAGACCATGCGTTGATCCGGATCAATCCGGCCCCACGGCATCGGCAAGCCCTGCCCCGGTGTTGCGCTGCTTGAGCCACAGGCCGAACTCGCGCATCACCTCGACCACCGGCAGCAGCCGCAGGCCATCCTGGGTGAGCGCATATTCCACCTTCACCGGTACGCTGGGGTAGACCGTGCGCGCGATCAACCCCGCGGCCTCGAGCGCGCGCAGGTCGAGCGTGAGCATGCGCTGGGAGATGCCGGGCAGTTCGCGCCGCAATTCGGCGAAACGCCTGGGCCCCTGGACCAGATACGACACCAGCAGCAGCCGCCAGCGCCCGCCGAGCAGGCGCATGGCTTCCTCGATCGAGCACCCGGTCACGCTGTGCTTCATCGCCGCAACCCGGCATCGGTGAAAAACCTGTTCCTTCGCAACATTATCGTGCCTTCTTCACAAGCCCATGGCGCTTCCCGAGAATCGGCCGTCACCGCGATACGGAGGAAGCAGCGCATGAAGTTGTACTACATCCCGGCCAGCTGCTCGCTGTGCGCGCATGTGCTGATCAACGAGCTGGAGCTGCCGGTGCGACTGCTGCGGGTCGATCACCGCTCGCACACGCTGGAGGACGGCAGCGACTACCTGCGGATCAATCCGCTCGGCTACGTGCCGGTGCTGGAACTGGACGATGGCAGCCGCCTGCGCGAAAGCGCGGTCATCGCGCAGTACCTGGCCGACCTCGCACCGGAGCACGGCCTGGCGCCGGCGCACGCAACGCTGGCGCGCTACCGCCTGCAGGAGTGGCTGAACTTCCTCTCCAGCGAGGTCCACAAGGGCTTCATCCCGCTGCTGTATCCGAGGCAGGCCGGCACTTACCTGGCGACGGCCCGCCCCAGGCTCGAGCAGCGCTTCGCCTGGATCGACGCCCAGCTGGCCGCACGCCCGTACCTGCTCGGCGATGCCTTCAGCGTGGCCGATGCCTATCTGTTCGCGTTGATCGGCTGGGGACAGGCGCCGTGGCTGACCTCGTATTACCGCGCCGATATCCATTTCGATGCGCTGAGCCACCTGCGCGGCTGGTACGCGCGCGTGCGCGTACGGCCGGCGGTACGACAGGCGCTGCGCAAAGAAGGGCTGGCCCCGTGACCGGCCGAACGGGTCGGGACTGAAGTCCGTCCTGCCACGGCACCCGCGGATTCACTGGCACCTCGACGGGATAGACCGCGCGCTACACCACCGTCAGGTTGGCGTAGGCCATCACCAGCCACTTGGCGCCGACCTCGTCGAACTGCACCTGCACGCGCGCATGCGCGCCGCTGCCTTCGTAGTCGGTGACCACGCCGCCGCCGAACTTGGCGTGGACGACATTCGCGCCGAGCCGGATCGGCGCGGCCTCGACCACCCCGTGCACCGGCCCGCGCACCGCGCCCAGCGAGGCGCTGCGCGAGACCTGCACCTTCGGCCGTACCTCGTGCAGCAGCTCGCGCGGGATCTCGCGCAGGAAGCGCGAGGGCACGTTGTAGTTGTCCTGGCCGTGGATCCGGCGCGACTCGGCATAGCTGAGCACCAGCTTCTGGCGGGCGCGGGTGATGCCGACGTAGGCCAGCCGCCGCTCCTCCTCGAGCCGGCCGCTTTCCTCCAGCGAGCGCGCGCTCGGGAACAGCCCGTCCTCCAGCCCGACCAGGAACACCAGCGGGAACTCCAGGCCCTTGGCCGAATGCAGCGTCATCAGCTGCACGCCCTCCTCGCCGGCCTGGGCCTGGCCCTCGCCGGCCTCCAGCGAGGCGTAGGCCAGAAACGCGACCAGCTCGGTCATGGCCGGGACTTCTTCGTCGGCTTCCGGCAATACGAAGCGCGAGGCCACCGAGACCAGCTCGTCCAGGTTCTCGATGCGCGACTCCGAATCCAGCCCGCCGCGGCTCTCCTTGGACCAGTGCTCGCGCAGGCCCGAGCGCGCCAGCACGTGGTCGATGCGCTCGGACAGGTGCATCTGCGCGCTTTCCTGGTCCAGCTGCTGGACCAGGTTGAGGAAGCCGGCCAGGGCGTTGCGCGCGCGCGCCGCCAGCCCGGAGGCCTGGGTGCAGGCCATCGCCGCTTCCCACAGCGACAGCCGCTGCGCGCGCGCCAGCGAGCGCACCTCGTCCAGGGTGCGCTCGCCGATGCCGCGCGTGGGCGTGTTGACCGCGCGTTCGAACGCAGCATCGTCGCCGCGGTTGGTCAGCAGCCGCAGGTAGGCCAGCGCGTCCTTCACCTCGGCGCGCTCGAAGAAGCGCATACCGCCGTAGACGCGGTACGGGATCTGCTCGGCCAGCAGCGCCTCCTCGAACGCGCGTGACTGTGCGTTGGAGCGGTACAGCACCGCGGCCTCGCCGTAGCTGCCGCCGTCGCGCACCCACTGGCGCGCGCGCTCGACCACGTAGCGCGCCTCGTCGACCTCGTTGTAGGACGCGTACAGGTCGATCGGCTCGCCTTCGCCCGATTCGGTCCACAGCTGCTTGCCGATGCGGTCGGGGTTGTGCGCGATCACCGCGTTGGCCGCGCCGAGGATGTTGGCGCTGGAGCGGTAGTTCTGCTCCAGCCGGATCACCTGCGCGCCGGCGAAGTCCTTCAGGAAACGCTGTACGTTCTCGACCTTGGCGCCGCGCCAGCCGTAGATCGCCTGGTCGTCGTCGCCGACCACGAATACGCGGCCGCTGTCGCCGGCCAGCACGCGCACGAACGCGTACTGGATCGCGTTGGTGTCCTGGAACTCGTCGACCAGGATCTCGCCGAAGCGCGCGCGGTAGTGCGCCAGCAGTGCCGGGTTGTCACGCAGCAGCTCGTGCGCGCGCAGCAGCAGCTCGGCGAAATCGACCAGCCCGGCGCGGTCGCAGCGCTCCTGGTAGGCGGCATAGACCTGCCGCAGCGTCTCGGTCCAGTCGTCGCGCCCCTCCGGCTGGATATGCTGCGGCCGCCGGCCCTCGTCCTTCTGCGAATTGATCCACCACAGCGCCTGCTTGGGCGGGTAGCGCGACTCGTCCAGCTCCAGCGCCTGTACCGCGCGCTTGACCAGCCGCAGCTGGTCGTCGCTGTCCATGACCTGGAAGCCCTCGGGCAGCTTCGCGTCCTGCCAGTGCAGCCGCAGCAGCCGGTGCGCCAGGCCGTGGAAGGTACCGATCCACATGCCGCGGCTGCCCTGGCGCAGCTGCAGGTCGGTGCGCTGGCGCATCTCGCCGGCCGCCTTGTTGGTGAAGGTCACCGCCAGAATGCCGTGGGTCGGCACGCCGTGGACCTCATTGAGCCAGGCGATACGGTGGGTCAGCACGCGGGTCTTGCCCGAGCCGGCGCCGGCCAGCACCAGATAGTGCCCGGGCGGCGCGGAAACGGCCTCGCGCTGGGCGGGGTTCAGGTGATCGAGAAGGTGAGAGACATCCACCGCGGCATTTTACGCGATACCGGCGGCGAGGCCCGCCCCGGATGCGGGAGGGGCTTCAGTCCCGACTCGCCGTCGCGGCCACCTGTCGAGGCTCCAACCCGTCCCACAGCAGCGCCGCGACCGCGTCGCGCGCCTGCTCGCGCAGCTCCGGGATCGCCAGACTTTCCCAAAGACGACCGACGCGCAGGCTACCGATCACCCGGATGCGCGGATCGGCGTGGCCGCCGGCATCGATCAGACAGCCCGCGTCGTCGCTGTCCACGCCAATCCCGTGCTGCCCGGCCACCGCGTGGCCGACGCCCAGCAGCTGCTGCAGCAGCGGATTGCCCATCGCCTGCACCCGCATTTCCACGCCGGTGGCATTGACCACCTGCTGCACTTCCAGCCGCAGTGCCTGCCCTTGCGCGGTACGCGCGCTCAGTTGCACGCAGGCGCCGACCGCGAACACGCTGTCCAGACGCGCGCGATGCACGCGCAGCTGGCCGCTCGTCCGCATCGCCCGCAGCCGCGCGTGGACCTCCGGCGCGACGCGGTGCCGGTGCGCGTCCCAGTAGCGCACCAGATGCCGCAGGAAACGCCGTTGGTCGGCACGACAAAGCGACCTCCACAGCGCCTGGCCATGCGGCCGCAGCGCATCCATCACCGCCTGCCAAGGCAGCCCGCGCGCCATCACCGTGCGCGCATGCGTCCGCAGCACCCGCACGCGCCGGCGCAGCGACAGCGCCAGCAGTGCCGGCACGTCCAGTTCGACACTGCCGCCGCGCGCATGCGGCAGCGGCATCAGCCCATGTCGCGACAGCACATGCACCGGCCCGCGATGGCCGCGCAGATGCAACGTGACCACCGCGTCGAGCATGCTCAGCCCGGAACCGACGATGCAGACCGCCGCGTCGGCGGCGATGCCGGCCAGCGCCGTAGCGTCCCAGGCCTCGAGCCGATGCCGCGCCTGCAGACCGCTGGCACCGCGTACCGGCAACGGGCGCGGTGCGTTGCCGGTCGCCAGCACCACGCCGCGCGCCTGCAGCTCAGCGCCGGCCAATTGCAGCCGCACACCGCCGCCGTGCTTGTCCAGCGCGAGCACGCGATCGCGGATCACCTCGCATCGTGCCATGGCACCCGACCGGGCCTGGCGCAGGCACTCGCGCAGGTAGTCCGCGTAATGACGGCGCGCGACGTAGCGCAGCGCCAGCTCGGCATCCGACAGGTCCGCGAACTCGGGCCGTCCACGCAGGTAGGCGATGAAATCGCCAGGCTGGTCCGGGAACGCGCTCATCGCACCGGCCTGCACGTTGAGCAGGTGCTCGTCGCGGCCGCTGGCATAGGCCACGCCCTCGGCCAGCGCCCCCGCCGGCTCCAGCAGCACGATATGCAATGCAGCGCGCGCCTGGCGCAACAACTGAATCGCGGCAAGCACGCCGGAGGCGCCGCCGCCGATGATGGCGATGTCGCACAAAGACGAAGGTTCGATCATCCGCCGATTGTAGAGGATGGCGTTTACCACCCCATGTCGCCCCGCAGCGCCTATCGCACGGACGGCCGCACGCTCACATCAACGCATCGGCCAGCCGCGCGATGCCCTCGCGGCTGCGCCGCCAGGCCGGACGCGCGCGCCATTGCGCCAGGTCGAGCGGGTAAGCATCGCGCAGGTAGTCACGCTCGATCTCGCGCAGCCGCGCCACCACGCCGCGATCGTAGCAGAGCATGCCGATCTCGGCGTTGAGCGCGAACGAGCGGATGTCCAGGTTGATCGAGCCGACCAGCGCTACCTCGTCGTCCACGCTCAGATGCTTGGCGTGCAGGAAGTGCGGGCGGTACAACGCGATCCTGACCCCACAGCGCAGCAGCTCGTCGTAGTACGCCTCCTGGGCCCAGGCGGTCAGGCGCTGGTTGCTGCTCTCCGACAGGATCAGTTGCACGTCCACGCCGGACACGCCGGCGATCCGCAGCGCGCTGAGCGTGGCCTCGTCGGGCACGAAGTACGGCGTGACCAGCACCACCTTGCGTCGCGCCAGGTGGATCAGCGCGTTGACCGCGTCGCGCGCGTTCTCGAACGGGTACGCCGGCCCGCTCGGCAGCAACTGGATCGCCACGCCCTCTGCGCAGGACGGCGCGTCGGGCAGCACCTGCAGCCGCTCACCGGTCTCGACGAACCAGTCGCTGGCGAACACCGCCTCCAGGTGATTCACCGCTGGCCCCTGGACCCGCGCGACCAGCTCGCGGTTGGGAAAGCCGCGCACGAACGCCGGCGCGGCCAGGTTCTGCGAGCCGACGAAGCCGATGCGGTTGTCGATCACTGCGATCTTGCGGTGGTTGCGCAGGTCCATGCGCCCGCTGCGGCGCCAGCGCAGCCCGCCGGGCAGCATCGCGTGCACCTGCACACCACCTGCGCGCAGCCGGTGGTGATAGCCACGCAGACCGCGCTTGGCGCCGACCGCGTCCAGCAGCAGGCGCACCCGCACCCCGCGCGCGGCCGCGCGCAGCAGCGCGGCGACCACGGCTTCGCCGACGGCGTCGTCGAACATCAGGTAGTACAGCAGGTGCACCTGCTCGCGGGCGGCATCGATGTCGTCGACCAGCGCCTGCAATGCGCCGGTGTAGTCGTCGAGCAACCGCACCACGTTGCCACGGGTGGGCATGAAGTCGCCCTGGCGTTCCACCAGCGGCACGATTTCCGCGGCCACCGTGGCCTGCGGCGGCGGCCAGCGCAACGCCCCCAGCGCCAGCTGCTGCTCGCGGATCACCTGCGAGGCCTGCGCCTGCCGGCGCACCCGCTCGCGCGACAGCCAGGGGTGGCCGAACAGCAGATACAGCGGTAGCCCCAGCAGCGGCACGAAGCCAACCAGCAGCAGCCAGCTGCGCGCCGCGCCCGGCGTGGTGCGGGCGGGAATCCACAGCAGCGCGGCCAGGCGGATCACCCAGTCCAGCGCCAGCAGCCAGGTGCCTTCCCACCAGTACGGCAGCATCCGTCGTTCCGTCGAAAGCGTTGTCGCGATTCTGCGGGAGTGGGGTGGGAACGCAAGTGGCCGGTAAAGTCCGCTCCTTTGTGGGAGCGACTTCAGTCGCGACGGGGCTTCCCCGGCAAAGCCCCATCGCGACCGAACGGCGTCGGCATGCCGGCGCCACTCCTACAGGCGGAAAAGCACGAAGCCCGCCTTGCGGCGGGCTTCGCTGGATCCCCGCCTGCGCGGGGATGACGCAATGGCAAAGGCGGGCGCTAGCGCCCGCGCCATTGCATCACTTGATCTTGCCTTCCTTGTAGATCACGTGCTTGCGGACGACGGGATCGTACTTCTTGATCTCCATCTTCCCGGGGGTGTTCTTCTTGTTCTTGTCCGTCGTGTAGAAGTGGCCAGTGTTGGCCGAGGAAATCAGACGGATCTTGTCGCGCTTGCCTGCCATGATGCTCTACTCCTCAGACCTTCTCGCCGCGGGCGCGCAGCTCGGCCAGGACGGCGTCGATGCCGTTCTTGTCGATGGTGCGCAGGGCGTGGGTGGAAACACGAAGCTTGACCCAGCGGTTCTCGCTGGCAACCCAGAAACGGCGCTCGTGCAGATTCGGCAGGAAGCGACGGCGGGTCTTGTTGTTGGCGTGGGAGACGTTGTTACCCGTCTGCACACGCTTGCCGGTAACTTGGCATACGCGGGACATTGCGCACCTCGATAAGTTTGCGGATCGATCCGCAGGCTGATGCCTCCCATAGCCCGGAAGGCGGCGGCCCCGGCGGCCAGAGGCCGTCGCGCGACGTTGGGAATCAATCACTTACGCTGAGGAAAGGCCGCTGCGGAGTTCGCGCTTCCGCATCGCCACCGGACGAGCCGGGCACAACGAGCCGCGCATTATTTCAGGCTTTCCCTTGCAATGCAAGCACTTAGCCGGCCGCAGCGACCTGCGGCAGCTCCACCCGGCCGCGCAAAAACCACAACAGCGGCGCTGCGCAATCGGGCAGCAGGTCGTCAGATGGCGATCAGCGGACGAAAACGGCTGTCGATACGACCGCGCAGCATCGACCAAGCCTAACCGGCACCGCGGGCATTACACGATCGGCCGGAGTAGCCGCGCCGCGGTGATCGCAGTACCCACAGCAGGTGATGCCGGCCGAGACCGACCCGGGAATTCAATTCGTGGCGAATTTCAGCTCGCGCTGCCAACGCAGCGGCTTGTTCGCGCGTGCCGAGTCGGGCGGGAACAGGCTCAGATAGCCTGCGGCAATGGCGCGGTCACGCAATCGCTCCCCCACGCCTTCGGCTACCTCGACGTCCACATGGGTCACCTGCCCTCGTGGATCGACATCCATTGCCCAGACCAACCGTCCCTTCCATTGTTCGGGAGGAATGGAAGGATCGTAATTCGGGCGGCCGACGACATAGGGAACGCCCCGTTCGTGATAGTAAGGCGAGCTCTCGACGCTGGGATCGACCCGGATCCTTTCCACACCTTCGCGTCCATCGCCCAGCTTTACCTTTGCGGTCCATTCTCCCGCTGCACCGCCTTTACCGAAATTGACGGGATAGCAGCGCTTGATGCCCTGGTAGTCCGGATGCTGCTCCAGCGAAACCCGTTTGCCGTTGGCGTCCAGCCACTCGATCCACAACCCGCCCACATCGGCGGGGGAGGCAGTGGCGGCCACGCAGATCTGGTGGTCGTGCCGGCCTTCGGTGACGAACAGGCGGGTCTGCTGCCGGGCAATGGCATCGGCAGCCGGTTTCGACCAGAGGAACTCGATGTAGATGTCCGTGTCGTCCGCCGATGCGGTCCCGGTGATAGCCAGCAGGACGATGGCAGCAGCGATGCGATGTGGCTTCATGGCCGACTCCATAGGCCCATGCACTTTACCGTTGAGCGGCCCCGGATGCCTTGGCGGCGGCGATGAACCGGCGCACCTGCGCCTCCAGCACCGGCAGCGGCACCGAGCCCTGCTTCAGCACCGCGTCGTGGAAGGCGCGGATGTCGAACCTGTCGCCCAGCGCCTGCTCCGCCTCGGCGCGCAGCCTGACGATGGTGAGCTCGCCGAGCTTGTAGCTCAGCGCCTGGCCCGGCCAGGAGATGTAGCGGTCGACCTCGGTGGTGACCTCATGCTCGCTCAGTGCGGTGCGCTCGCGCAGGTAGGCCAGCGCCTGCTCGCGGCTCCAGCCGTCGTGGTGCACGCCGGTGTCGATCACCAGCCGGCAGGCGCGCCACATCGCGTAGGTGAGCCGGCCGAATTCCTCGTACGGGGTCTCGTAGATGCCCATCTCCTCGCCAAGCTTCTCGGTGTACAGCGCCCAGCCCTCGCCGTAGGCAGAGATGTAGGTCTCGCGGCGGAACGCCGGCTGCGCGCCCTGCTCCAGCGCCAGCTGCCCCTGCAGCGAGTGGCCGGGCGAGGACTCGTGCAGGGTCAGCGCCGGCAGGTTGTACAGCGGGCGCGACGGCAGGTCGTAGGTGTTGACCCAGTAGGTGGTCGCGCCGCCGCGGCCGGCGGTCCAGAACGGGGCGATGTCGGCCGGCACCGGCTTGATCGTGAAGCGCCCGCGCGGCAGCGTGCCGATGAACTTGCCGACCTCCCCGTCCACGCGCTTGGAGATCCAGGCGGCGCGGTCCAGCAGCTGCTGCGGGGTCTTGGCGTAGAACTGCGGGTCGGTGCGCAGGAACTGCAGGAAATCGGCGAAGCGCGTGGCCGGGCTGCGGCCCTTGAAGCCGACCTGCTCGATGATCGCGTCCATCTGCTGCTGGATGCGCGCCACTTCCTCCAGGCCGATCCGGTGGATCTGCTCCGGGTCGAGGTCGAGCGTGGTGTATTCGCGGATCTGCTGGCGGTAGAACGCCTTGCCGTCCGGCAGCGCCTCGGCCGCCAGCGTGGTGCGCGCCCGGGGCACGTACTCGTCGCGGAAGAACGCCAGCAGGTGGGCGAAGGCCGGCACCACCGACCCGGAGATCGCGGCCCTGGCCTGCTCGCGCAGCTGCGCCTGCTCGGCCGCCGGGATGCTCGCCGGCAGCTGCTTGAACGGCGCGTAGAACGCCGATTCGGCCGGGTCCCTGGTCGCCGCGACGGTGGCGATCGACACCTCGCGCCCGTCCAGCACCGCGCGCGGCACGCTGAAGCCGCGCGCGAGCCCGGCACGCATGTTGCCGATGTTCTGTTCGAAGTAGCGCGGCACATCGTCGAGCCGCGCGATGTAGGCGCGCAGCTCGGCCGGCGTGCGCAGCGGCCGCTGTGCCATGAAGCCCAGGTTCGACCAGAACGAGCTGTCGGAGTTGAACGGCATCTCGTAGGCCCCGAAGCGCACCTCGGCGGCAAGGTTCTCGACCTGCGGGCGGTAGATCGCGTAGTTGACCTGGTTGTCCGGCGAGAGCTGCTTCAGATCGAGCGCGTCGAGCTGCGCGAGCACGTCGTTCCAGACCTTCAGCCGCGCCTGCTGCGCGGCTGGACTCACGTCCGGCAGGCGCGGGTTGTCGCCGGAGCTGTCAGTGTCCTCGTCGGCCGTGCCGGTCTGGGCCTGGCGCCAGTTCCATTCCTTCTCGTAGATCGCGCGGAACTGCCTGTCGGCGGGACTTTCGGCGCTGGCAACGGACGCGGCGGGCTGGGCGTGAGCCAGGACCAGCGGAGCGCAGGCCAGCGCGAGGGACAGGGCGGCGGCGAGGCGGAAAGTCACGTGGTCGGCTCTGCGGATGGCGAACGGAAGCCCGATCATCGCATCCGCCGCCGTGGCGGGAACCGGCCAGAAGTCCTGTGTGACAGGAACGCCTCTGTAGGAGGGACTTCAGTCCCGACCGGGCCTTGCCGGGAAGGCGTCGGGACTGAAGTCCCTCCCACAGGAATCAACCATGTCGCCTGTTTTCCAACCATACCGCATCCCAGTATGGGTATTGGCCGATATCCCTGACCAAACCAGCACGCAGCGGATTGGAAACCACATAGCGGGCAATGGCACGCAGGTCTTCCTCCCGCCGCACCGCTCGATCATGAAAGCCCTCCATCCAGACCGTCCCACCCCGGCCACGCGCGCGATTCACTTCTCGGGCCGCGCGCCCCTTTGCTCGCTTCATAGCCTCGGGCAACGGCAGATCCGTGCCCAACGCCAGCAAGCCATGCCAGTGATCAGGCATCAATACCCAACACAGCAACCGGGCATCGGCCCAGGTCCCCGGCGAAGCCAAACAGGCGGCCGCGGCGCGGGCGCAACGCCAGTCTGCGAACAACGCAACACGCGCTTCGGTGACGGTTGTCAGCAGGTAGATGCGTCCAGCCTCGCTGAAACGGCCACGCCGCAATGCGCAATGGCCGGGCGGGCTCGATCGGCTCGTGGTCTCCATGTCCACAATCGTGGCTGCCGGCCCTGATGGCAGACCATCAGGCAATGTCCCGCAATCCGGTCAGGAAGTTCGCTGCAATGAGCTTGTCGGCGGGACTCTGGGTGGCCTAGGCCCCCCTCCAGAGTCCCGCCCACAAGATACCCGCAATTCGCTAATGCCCAGCCTTCTCACGCTTCCAACCGCGGTGCCGGATGTCCAGGTACAGGCTGTAGAACGCGGTGAAGGCCGGGAACAGGTTCTGCAGCACGCCGACCGAGTCCTGCTTGGCCGAGAACAGGAAGTAGCTCAGCGTCATCAGGCTGCCGACCACGCTCATGTACCAGAACAGGCGCGGGATCACCGGCTTGCCGGCACGCTTGGAGGCGACGAACTGCACCAGCCAGCGGCCGCCGAACATCAGCGCGCCGACGTAGCCGATCAGCTTCCAGCCAGTGACATGCAGGCCGGTCCAGAACAGCCAGGTCAGCGGCTGGTCAAGAATGTGCAGCTCCATCTCAGCGTTCTTCCACCGCGGTGCGCTTGCTGCGCACGATCAGCCAGGCCACGCCGCGCAGGTCGCGGATGCCGACCAGCGCGCGGTTGAGGTTGTTGTACTTGGACACGCCGGCGGTGCGGTGGCGATGGTTGACCGGCACGCTGACGGTGTTCCAGCCGGCACGCTGCATCAGCGCCGGCAGGAAGCGGTGCATGTGGTCGAAGTACGGCAGGTCGAGGAACGCGGCGCGCTCGAACAGCTTGATGCCGCAGCCGGTGTCGGGGGTGTCGTCGCGCAGCATGCGCGAGCGGATCGCGTTGGCCCACTTGCTGGCCCAGCGCTTGGAGCCGGAGTCCTGCCGGTGGACCCGCCAGCCGGCGAACAGCTTGACCCCCGGCGCGGCGGCGTCGCGCGCGGCCAGCAGCTTGGGGATATCGGCCGGGTCGTTCTGGCCGTCGCCATCGAGGGTGGCGATCCACGGCGCGCGCGCGGCCTTCACGCCGCTGCGCACCGCGGTGCTCTGCCCGCTCTGCACCACGTGGTGCAGCACCCGCAGCTCGGGTGTGGACGGCTTGAGCGATTGCAGCACCGTCAACGTGTCGTCCTTGGAGTCGTCATCGACGTAGACGATCTCGAAGTCGACCCGCCCGCGCAGCGCGCTGACGATCTCACCGACCAGCGCGGCGACATTGTCGCGTTCGTTGAATACCGGGACGACGACGGAAAGTTGCGGTTCGCTCATGCTCTGGGAGTGTTCGCTGAAACGGCGGCGCGCAATGAAACCGCACGCGACGGCCGGGCATTCTCCCATGGCCGCCTGAGCGGCGGATGACGGGAATGTCGCATCAGTTGCCGAAATAATCCCGGCACCAGGCCACCACCGGCGGCAGCCCGGTCTCGATCGGGGTCGCCGGCTCGAAGCCGAACGCCGCGCGCGCGCGCGCGGTGTCGGCCATCGTGGCGAGCATGTCGCCCGGCTGCATCGGCCTGTAGACCTTCTCGGCCGCGCGTCCGGCGGCCTGCTCGATCACCGCGATGAACCGCTCCAGCTCCACCGGGGTATGGTTGCCCAGGTTGAACACCCGGTGCGGCACCGCCTCGGCCGAGGGATGGTCGAGCGCGCCGAGCACACCGGACACGATGTCGTCGACGAAGGTGAAGTCGCGCCGCATGCGGCCGTGGTTGAACACCTCGATCGGACGCCCGGCCAGCACCGCGCGGCTGAAGATCAGCGGCGCCATGTCCGGCCGCCCCCACGGGCCGTAGACGGTGAAGAAGCGCAGCCCGGTGGCGCGCAGGCCGTACAGCTGCGCGTAGGTGTGGGCCATCAACTCGTTGGCGGCCTTGGTCGCCGCGTACAGCGAGCGCGGCTGGTCCACGCGCTGGTCCTCGGAGAATGGCGGCGTGGCCGAGTCGCCGTAGACCGAGCTGCTGGAGGCATAGACGAAGTGCGCCACGCCGCGGTGGCGGCACAGCTCGAGCAGGTTGACGAAACCAACCAGGTTGGAATCAACGTAGGCGTGCGGATTTTGCAGCGAGTAGCGCACGCCGGCCTGCGCGGCCAGGTGCACGACACGGCTCGGCCGCACCTCGTCGAACAACGCGGCCAGGCCGTCGCGGTCGGCCAGGTCGAGCGTGCGGATGTCCGCGTCCGGGCACAGCGCCCTGACGCGATCGCGCTTGAGCTGCGGGTCGTAGTAGGCGTTGTAGTTGTCCAGTCCGACCACGCGCTCGCCGCGTGCGACCAGGGCACGGGTGGCGTAGGCACCGATGAAGCCGGCTGCGCCGGTGACGAGAAGACTCATTGAGGGATGGATCCTGCTTGCTATACGGCGAGTTCACGGAGGCGCGGCGACGCCCTCCCGGCATCATGGTGCCCAGCCACCCGCCTGGTGCGCCAGCGCGCGCTTGCGCTCGGCGCTGAAGTCCCACCACGGCCGCGCCGGCTCGCCTTCGAGGAAATGCGTGATCGACAGGAACACGTCGATCACGCACGGGTCGTGCGTCACCCCGGTCTTCAGGCACAGCTGCGCGTACATGTCGTAGGCGTCGCGCCCCTTCAGGTGCGCCGGCACGCGGATGCCGATCGCACGCAGGTCCTTCTCGCAGGCCGGCCCGACATTGGGCAGGTCGGTCAGGCGCAGCAGGTGATGGCGGTCGACCTTGCTGGGATTCATCGGAATACCTCGCGGGAGAAGCGGGAAGATGCGTGCCGTCCCGTAACGGACCTGGCGTCGTCCCGGCGCCGGTACGGACCCGGCGCCTCGTGCCGCGCCGGGCGGACGTCGCGGAATCCCCGCCTGCGCGGGGACGACGGAGGTGAAGCCTCCACGGGAGCGCACACTAGCCGGCGCGGCCGCGCAGCTTCTCGAGCACGCCGTCGAGGATGTCCAGGTCGGTGTAGTGGATCACCAGCCGACCCTTGCCGCCGCGACCGTGGGCGATCGCCACCTTGGTGCCCAGCGACTCGGACAGCTCGGTCTCCAGCGAGGCGATGTCGGCCTGCGGCGCGCTCGGCGCAGGCCGCGCCGGCCGCGCGCCGGGCACCTTGCCGGCGGCGAACTCGTGCGCGCGGCGCTCGACCTCGCGCACCGACCAGCCCTGGTCGGCGGCTTCCTGCGCCAGCTTGGTGGCCAGCTCCGGCGCCAGCGTCAGCAGCGCGCGCGCGTGGCCCATCTCCAGCCGCCGCGATTCCAGCAGTACCCGCACCCCGACCGGCAGTTCCAGCAGGCGCAGCAGGTTGGACACCGCCGCGCGCGAGCGCCCGACCGCCTCGGCGGCCTCGGCATGGGTCAGCGCGAACTCCTCGATCAGCCGGTGCAGCGCCTGCGCTTCCTCCAGCGGGTTGAGGTCCTCGCGCTGGATGTTCTCGATCAACGCCATCGCGATGACGGTGCGGTCGTCCAGCGCGCGCACCACCACCGGCACCTCGCCCAGCCCGGCCAGCTGCGAGGCGCGCCAGCGGCGCTCGCCGGCCACGATCTCGAAGCTGCCCGGCGCCAGCTCGCGCGCGACGATCGGCTGGATCACGCCCTGCGCCTTGATCGAATCGGCCAGCTCGGCGAGCTTGGCCTCGTCCATCTCGCGGCGCGGCTGGTACTTGCCGGGCTGCAGCTGCTTCACCGGCAGCGTACGCAGCGTGTCGCCCGGCTGCAATTCCTCGACGGTGGTGACCGGTGCCGCGGCGGCCGCGCCCTTGGGTCCCAGCAGCGCGTCCAGGCCACGGCCCAGTCCGCGCTTCCTGGCAGGGGTCGGCGTGTTGCTCATCAGGCGATCTCCACTGGCCGCAGCTGCGGCTTGTTGCGTTCGGCCTGGCGGCGGATGATCTCGCCGGCCAGCCCCAGGTAGGCCACGCCGCCGCGCGAGGCGCGGTCGTAGCCGATGATGCTCTGGCCATGACTGGGCGCCTCGGCCAGGCGCACGTTGCGCGGCACGATGGTGCGGAACACCTTGTCGCCGAAGTGCTGGATCAGCTCGGCGGAGACCGCGTTGGCCAGGTTGTTGCGGATGTCGAACATGGTGCGCAGCACGCCCTCGATCTCCAGCGCGGGATTGAGCCGGGCGCGCAGCGCCTCGATCGTCTCCAGCAGCGCCGACAGGCCCTCCAGCGCGTAGTACTCGCACTGCATCGGCACGATCACCGCGTCGGCCGCGGTCAGCGCGTTGAGGGTCAGCAGCGACAGCGCCGGCGGACAGTCGATCAGGATGAAGTCGTATTGGTCGCGGATCGGCGCCAGCGCGCGCTTCAGGCGCTGCTCGCGCTCGCCCTGTTCCATCAGCTGGATCTCGGCGGCGGTCAGGTCGATGTTGCCGGGCAGCAGGTCGTAGCCTTCGGCGGCGGCAACCCGGATCTCGGCGGCGCTGTTCTCGCCCAGCAGCAGGTCGCAGGTGGAGGCGTCCAGCTCGCGCTTGTCCACGCCGCTGCCCATCGTCGCGTTGCCCTGCGCGTCCAGGTCCACCAGCAGCACGCGCTTGGGCGCGCGCGCCAGCCCGGCCGCCAGGTTGACCGCCGTCGTGGTCTTGCCGACGCCGCCTTTCTGGTTGGCAATGGCGATGATCCGGGCCATGCGGGGAAGCCTCGTGGGCAGGGGGGTGGGACCGGGCATTATGCGGGCTGGGGGCGGATGGGGGAAATCCAGCCGGGACGGCGCCCAGGAGCGGCTGAAAAAACCCAGCCGTCGTCCCCGCGAAGGCGTGGATGACGCGTTTTGTCAGCGGCCCTACGGCGCCTTGCGCACCACCACCAAGTGCCGCTCGCCCTCCAGCCCGGGCACGTGCAGCGGGTGCACGGCCTGCACGCGCCAACCGGCCGGCAGCGCGGCGATCTCCTCGTGCGGGTGCACGCCTTTCATCGCCAGCAGGGTGCCGCCCGGCTTCAGCAGGTGGCCGCCGACGGCGATGATTCCGTCGAGCGTATCCAGCGCGCGCGCGGTCAGGTGGTCGTAGGCGGCCGGCTCGTCCAGCGCCTCGGCGCGCGATTCGGCCACGCGCGTGTTGCCCAGGCCGAGCTGGCGCACCGCCTCGCGCATGAAGCGCGCCTTCTTGCCATTGCTTTCCACCAGCGTCACCCGCAGCTGCGGCCGGGTGATCGCCAGCGGGATGCCTGGCAGGCCGGGGCCGGTGCCGAGGTCGGCCAGGGTGCCGGCCTCGATGAAGGGACGCATCGCCAGCGAGTCGAGCAGGTGCCGCACCACCATCTCGCGCGGGTCGCGGATCGCGGTCAGGTTGTAGGTCCGGTTCCAGCGCGCCAGCAGTGCCAGATAACCCAGCAGCGGATCGGCGAAGGCGGGGTCCAGGTCCAGCTGCTGCAGGCCGCGCGCAAGGTCGGACCGGATCTCGGCGGGGAGAGTGGCTTCGTTCATCGCGGCATTATCGCAGGCGCGGACGGCGGCACGCGGACGGCGCAGCGCATTGACCGGGGTCACTCCGCCTGTGGATACCAGGCCAGCGCTGCCCGGTATTCCGGGCTCGGCTGCCATTCGTGCAGGCGCCAGTCGGCGACCTCGCCCAGCGCCGGGTCGCACCAGGCCAGCGCAAGCGCGTCGCCGCGCGCCTCCAGGCGCAAGCGATGCAGACCAAACGAAAGCCCGTGTCCGTGTGCCTTCAGCAACGCCTCCTTGGCGCACCACAGCCGGAAGAACCACTCGCTGAGGGCGGTATCTTCGAGTGCATCGAGCCAGTCGGCCTCCTGCGGGTGGAAGAAGCGCCGCGCCACCTCGCGCATGCGCGGACGCGGGCGCTGCCGCTCCAGGTCCACGCCCAGCCGCATGCGCTCGCCGAGCCCGACCAGCAGCTGGCCGCCGCTGTGGCTCCAGCCGGTGCCGACGTGCGCCAGCGGCGGCAGCAGCCACGGTCGGCCGCGCGCGTCGCGGGCCAGCGGCAAC
>JASGDF010000060.1:0-28516 GCA_047607345.1 Pseudomonas sp.
CCTGCGGGTCGCCGCCGATCGCGGCTGCTGCGGCAGGTGCTGGGCGAGGGCGCGCGCCAGCTCGCGCTGGGGCTGGCGATCGGCCTGGCGATCGCGCTGGCGCTGTCGCGGCTGTTGCAGCGCTTCCTGTTCGGCGTCGGCGCGACCGATCCGTTGTCGATCGCGGTGGTGGTCGCGGTACTGGCGCTTGCTGGGCTGCTCGCCTGCCTGGTCCCGGCACTGCGCGCCGCGCGGGTGCCGCCGATGCAGGCGCTGCGGCAGGAGTGAGGGCGTTTGACACCTTCGGTGTGATGACCATCGTTGATATATACCTTGATCCTGTGTTCGGAGAACCGCCATGACGGCTACCGCTAAACTGTTCCAGTCCGGGCGCAGCCAGGCCGTGCGTCTGCCCAAGGCACTGCGATCGGTGCTGCCGGAGGCCGCGCCGTGAGCGCGACCGGCGTGTGGCTGGCCGAGGCCGCGCAGTCCTGGCGCGGGCTGCTGCGCCGGCCCGGCTACCTGCTGCTGGCGGCGCTGACCCTGGCGCTGGGCGTGGCGACCTCGACCACGGTGTTCGCGCTGATCGACCAGGCGCTGCTGCGGCCGCTGCCGTTTCCGCAGGCCGAGCGGTTGGTGACGCTGGGGATGCAGACGGACGATATCGACGGCTTGCTCGATGCCAACGCAGGCTCTCCGGGCTACTACGTGGCGGCCCGGCGGATGCGCGGCCTGGTCTCGGCAGGCATGTCGCTGGGCTTCACCCGCAACAGCAACATCGCCCTCGGCGACGTCGCCGAGGTCGTGCCGAGCCTCTCGGCCGATCGCGGTTTCCTGCGCACGCTGGGCATGCAGCCGCTGCTCGGGCGCAACTTCAGCGAGGAGGAGGACCGGCCGAACGGCCCGCAGGCGGCGATCCTCGGCTACGACCTATGGTGGCAACGCTTCGGCGGCGATCCGGCGATCATCGGCAAGACCCTGCTGGTCGAAGGTAAGGCGGTGCCGATCGTCGGCGTGCTGCCGCGTGCGTTCGTCTGGCCGGATCGCTTCGATCTGCTGCTGCCGTTGCAACCCGACCCGGCCAGCACCAACACCTCGACCAACCAGTACATCGTGGCCCGGCTCAGGCCGGGCGTTGCGCTGGCCGCCGCGAGCGCCGAGACCGACGCGGTGATGCGACCGGTGATCGCGGCCGCGGTCCAGGCAATTTCCGACGAAGAGGCGCGCAAGCGCTTCCAGCAGATACGTTTCACCGCGCTCGCCTTGCACGACAGCGTGTTCGCCAGTCGTTCCGGCAAGGTGCTGTGGATGTTCCTCGTCGCCGCCCTGTGCGTGCTGGCGATAGCCGCTTTCAACCTCGGCAATTTGATGCTGCTGCGCAGCCTGGCGCGTGGCCACGATGCCGCCGTGCGCACTGCGTTGGGGGCCTCGGCCGCTCGCCTGGCAGCGCCGGCCTTTGCCGAGGCCGGCCTGATCGGCCTGGCTGGGGCGGGAGGCGGGTTGCTGCTGGCTTGGCTCGGACTGCACCTGCTGGCGCGCTGGGTACCAGCCGAGTGGTTGCGCGGGCAAGTCCCGGCACTGGGGAGCGCTGCGGTGGCGTTCGCCGCGCTGGCCGGCATCGTGGTGGCGCTGACGGGCGCGGCGCTCGGCAGCTGGCGTGGACGACGGCGGGCGGTGCTGGCCGCGTTGCGGAGCGAAGGACGCGGTGGACTTGGCCGTGAGGCGGGCAGGCTGGCGCGCGGCCTGATCGTCGTCCAGGTCGCGGTGGCGGCATTGCTGTTGCTGGGTGCTTCGCTGTTCGCGCACAGCCTGCAAAAGCTCTCGCAGGTGCCGATGGGGTTCCATAGCCAGTCGATCGTCACCTTCGTGCTGTCGCCGGTGCGCGCCACGGTCGGCAATATCGAGGCGGTGAGCCACCAGGCGCAGGCCGTGCTGCAGGCGCTGGCGCAGGAACCCGGTGCCGGCATCGCCGGCGCGTCCACCAACTTGCCGACCGGTTCCCAGCTCAACATGTACGTGGAGTTGCCGGATGGCCGGGGCACTTCAGTCCAGTATCGGCCAGCCAGCGCGCACTTCCTCGAGGTGTTCGGAGTGCCGTTGCTGACCGGTCGCAGCTTCGATGCCAGTCGCGATAGTGCCCACAGCGAGCCGGTGGCCCTGGTGAGCCAGGTCTTCGCCCGCCAGTACCTGGGTGGGAATGCGCTTGGCAAGGTACTGCGCATGCCGCTCGACGAATCCGGCAATCGCAAGCTGGCGCTGCGGGTGGTCGGCGTGGTCGGCGACGTACGTCAGTTCGGTCCGGCCGAGGCCGCGCCGCCGGTGCTCTATGTGGCGTTACCCCAGGTTAGCCCGGAGCTGTGGGCGGCGCTGCGCGAATTCTTGCCGTTGCAATACGCCGTGCGGGTTCGCCCGGGGGCCGAGGCCACGGTGATGCAGAGTTTGCCCGAGCTAGTCCGCCAGGTCTCCCCCGGCCAGCCGATCACCGACATCCAGACCATGCAGGCGGTGGTGGCCTCGACCACCCGCGATCAGCGGCTCAACCTGCTGCTGGTCGGCGTGTTCTCCGCGCTGGCCCTGCTGCTGGCCGCAGTCGGCCTGTACGCGGTGATGGCGGTGGCGGTGGCCGCGCGCCGGCACGAGTTCGGGGTGCGCGCCGCGCTCGGTGCGCCGCCGGCGCGGTTGCTGCGGCAGGTGCTGGGCGAGGGCGCGCGCCAGCTCGCGCTGGGGTTGGCGATCGGCCTGGCGATCGCGCTGGCGCTGTCGCGGCTGCTGCAGCGCTTCCTGTTCGGCGTCGGCGCGACCGACCCGGTGTCGATCGCGGTGGTGGTCGCGGTATTGGCGCTTGCCGGGCTGCTCGCCTGCCTGGTTCCGGCACTGCGCGCCGCGCGGGTGCCGCCGATGCAGGCGCTGCGGCAGGAGTGAGGGCGTTTGACACCTCCGGCATGATGGTTATCATTGGTATATACCTTGATCCTGTGTTCGGAGAACCGCCATGACGGCTACCGCCAAACTGTTCCAGTCCGGGCGCAGCCAGGCCGTGCGCCTGCCCAAGGCGCTGCGCTTCGAGGGCGAGGAAGTCCTGGCGCGGCGTTTCGGCAACGGTGTGCTGCTGCTGCCGATGGATGCACCCTGGCAGGTGATGCGCGAGGCGCTGGAGGAGTTCGAGCCGGGCTTCGCGCTGCAGCGCGAGCAGCCGGTTCAGCAGGCCCGCGAGGCGTGGTCGGAATGAGCCGGCTGCGCTACTTGCTGGACACCAACATCTGCATCTACATCATCAGCCGCCGCCCGCCGGGGGTGTTCGCGCATTTCGACGGCCTGCGCGCCGGCGAGGTGGGCATTTCCAGCATCACCGGTGCCGAACTGGACTACGGCGTGAGCAAGAGCGGGTCGCCGCGCAACCGCCAGGCGCTGGACAAGTTCCTGGCGCCGCTGGACGTGCTGCCGTTTGACGAAGCGGCGATGCGTCGCTATGGCGACCTGCGCAGTGGCTTGGAGCGCCAGGGCACGCCGATCGGCGCGCTCGACCTGTTGATCGCCGCGCATGCGCTGGCACTGGACGTGGTGCTGGTCAGCAACAACCTGCGCGAGTTCGAGCGGGTTCCTGGATTGCGGCTGGAAAACTGGGTGGACGGATGAGCGCATCCGCGCCGCCGTCGCGCATCCTCGTCGTCGACGACCAGCCCGACGTGCGCGAGGCGCTGCGCCTGCTGCTCAAGAGCGCCGGCCATGGCATGGTTGGCGCGGAGTCGCCGGAACTCGCGCTGGGTTGCCTGCGCGGCGATAGCTTCGCCGCGGTGATCGTCGACATGAACTACCGCGCCGACACCACTTCCGGTGGCGAGGGGCTGGCGCTGATCGAGACGATCGCCAGGCAGTGGCCCGGCCTGCCGGTGATCGCGATGACCGCCTGGGCCAGTGTCGAGCTGGCGGTCGAGGCGATGCGTCGCGGCGCGGTCGATTTCATCGAGAAGCCGTGGCAGAACGCACGCGTGCTGAGCGTGCTGCAGGCGCGCATCGAGCTGGACCGGCGCGGCCGCGCGCTGGCGCATCTCAGCGCGGCGCAGGCATTGGCACTGGAGGCGGGCGAGCACGGTTTCATCGCCGCTTCCACGCCGATGCGCGCGCTGGTGGAGGATCTGGCGCGCATTGCCGACAGCGATGCCGGGATCCTGCTGCTCGGCGAGAACGGCACCGGCAAGAGCCTGATCGCGCAGTACGTGCACCGCTGGTCGTCGCGGCGCGACAAGCCGTTCGTCAAGGTCGATGTCGGCGGGCTGCCGCCGAGCCTGTTCGAGGCCGAGCTGTTCGGCCATGTGCGCGGCGCGTTCACCGATGCGCGCCAGGACCGTGCCGGACGCTTCGAGGTCGCCGACGGCGGCACGCTGTTCCTGGACGAGATCGGCAACCTGCCGCTGGAGCAGCAGCCCAAGCTGCTGCGCACGCTGGAGAGCGGCGAGTTCGAGCGCGTCGGCGCCTCGCGCACCCAGCGCGTGGATGTGCGCGTGGTCGCGGCGACCAATGCCGACCTGGCGGCCGAGGTCGCCACCGGGCGCTTCCGTCAGGACCTGCTGTACCGGCTGAATACCTTCGTGGCGCGGGTGCCACCGCTGCGCGAGCGCGCCGAGGACATCCTGCCGCTGGCGCGCCACTACCTGGCCCAGGCCGGGCAGCGCTACCGGCGCGATGGCCTGGCGCTGGCCGCCGATGCCGAGGCGGCGCTGCGCGCCTATCCCTGGCCCGGCAACGTGCGCGAGCTGGCGCATGTGATGGAACGCGCCGCGTTGCTGGTGCGCGCTTCCCAGGTTGGCGCCGAGGACCTGCGCCTGCACGACGGACTGCCGCGCCCGGCGCCGACGCTCGACGGTCTCACCCTGGAGGCGGCCGAGGAGCTGCTGCTGCGCCAGGCGCTGGCCCGCCATCGCGGCCACCTGCAACGCGTCGCGGACCAGCTCGGGCTGACCCGCCAGAGCCTGTACCGGCGCCTGGAAAAGCACGGCATCCGCGCCGAGGAGCCCGCGTACCCGGATCGGCCGGGGCAGGCGAGGGATCCCGACCGATGAGCCGGTGGGCCGGGTGTCGGTCGTTGCCCGCGCTGCCGGCGATGTGCGCGCTGGCGCTGGTGCTGCTGGCCGGCTCGCCCCGGCCGGCCGCCGCCGTCGCCCTGTTCGCGCTGGTGCTGGGCCTGACGTGGGTGGCGCTGCGTCAGCAGCGACGCCACCAGCGCGACCATTTGCGCACCCTGGGCAATCTGCTCGACGCCCTGCGCGAGGGCGACTACGCGGTGCGCGGCGCCGCGCGCGACGGCGATACGGGATCGCTGACGGCGCGCTTCAACGCCTTGGCCGCGCGTCTTCAGGACGAGCACCGCGCCCAGCAGGAAAGCTTGCACCTGCTCGGCAAGACCCTGGCCGCGCTGGATGGGGCGGTGTTCGCGTTCGAGGGCGAGCATCGGCTGCGCCTGGTCAACCCGGCCGGCGAGCGCCTGCTGGCACGGCCGGCGACGCAACTGCTCGGGCGCGGCGCCAACGAACTGGGTCTGGCCTCGTTGTTCGCGCTGCCCAGCGGCAGCATCCATGCCCACGCCTTCGCCGGAGCCGGCGGGCGCTGGCAGGTCGGCCACGCCGCGCTGCGCAGCCGCAGCCAGTCCGGGCGGCTGCTGGTGCTGCAGCCGGTCGAGCGCGCGTTGCGCGCGGAGGAGGCGCAGGCGTTCCGGCGCCTGCTGCGCGTGCTCGGCCACGAGATCAACAACTCGCTGGCGCCGATCGCCTCGATGGCCGATACCCTCGGCCGCCTGCTGCCGCCGTCCGGCACGCCACTGGATGCCGAACTGCAGGCCGACCTGCGCGGCGGCCTGGGGCTGATCGAGCAGCGCAGCCAGTCGTTGCAGCGCTTCCTCGGCGGCTACGCGCGGCTGGCGCGGCTGCCCGCGCCACAGCCGGCGGCGCTGGCGCTGGCGCCGCTGTGCGAACGGGTGGCACGGCTGGTCGAGGCCGAGGTCGTGCTGGAGATCGAACCCGGCCTGTGGTTGCACGCCGACGCCGACCAGCTGGAGCAGGTGCTGATCAATCTGCTGCGCAATGCACACGAGGCCGGTGGCGCGGCGCCGGTGCGGCTGCGCGCATATGCCCAGGCCGGGCAGGGCTGCGTGCAGGTGATCGATGCCGGCGGCGGCCTGCCGGCCAGCGACAGCCTGTTCGTGCCGTTCTTCACCACCAAGGCCGGCGGCTCGGGCATTGGCCTGGTGCTGTCGCGGCAGATCGTCGAGGCCCAGGGCGGCACGCTGACCGTGGCCGCGCGCCAGCCAGGGCCGGGCACGCTGGCGCAGATCCTGCTCCCGCTGCGGCCGGATCGCGCGGAGCAAGCGCAAGTGACCCAGGCGGCCCCGGACGAGCGTTGATGCGGCTGTGGCAAGGCGCGGGCGCCGCGCGCGGCGCCCGCGCCGGAGGCGCTATTTCCCGGTCCAGCCTTCGAGCAGGTCGGCGAATTCGTCGGCGTGTTCCTCCTCCTGCGCCAGAATGTCCTCGAGGATGCGCTTGGTGGTGGTGTCCTTGTCGCCGACGATGTTGATCATCTGCCGGTAGCTGTCGATCGCGATGCGCTCGGCGATCAGGTTCTCGCGCACCATGTCGCGCAGGTCGCCGCCTTCCTTGTACTCGGCGTGCGAGCGTGCGGTCAGGGTGTCCGGGTTGAGGTCCGGCTCGCCGCCCAATTGCACGATGCGTTCGGCCAGCCGCCCGGCATGCGCCTGTTCCTGCTGCGCGTGCTCCAGGAACTCGCCCTTGACCGCATCGGCCAGCAGGCCCTTGGCCATGAAATAGTGGCGGTAGTAGCGCAGCACGCAGACGTACTCGGTGGCGAGCGCGTCGTTGAGCAGCCTGATCACCGCCTGGCGGTCGGCCGCGTAGGTGTCGGTGATCGCGCCGTCCTCGATGTGCTTGCGCGCGTTGGCACGCAGGGTCGCGGTGTCGTCGATGCCGGGGATGGCCGGGTGCTTGGTCTTGGTCTGTCTGGCTGGCTTGGTGTTCATGGCTGGCCGATTCCTCTGGTGGGGAGTCTCAGATGGGGGCTTGCGGGGCGGGTGGCTCGGGCGCGCAGCGCAGGCCCCGATGCCGCGCTGGCGGAAGTTGGCGAAGTGCGCCATGCAGCCGGGGACATGTCGCTGCGGGCGGGCCGGGGGCAGCCGCCGGTTCGGGGATGCGTTGGCCGACCTGGAGGGGATGGCGATTGCCGGGATGAACCGACCTTACGGAGCGGCATGGGAAGGAGGCGTCAAGGCGCTTGAAAAAAATCGCGGGGCGCCTATCTGCAGGCCATGGGCGGGACGCCTGGGGCGTCCGGCTCCGTCAACGACCGACACAATGGAGGTTTCCATGAGCATCGTTCGCTATCACCCCTGGCCGGGCCAGGCCGCGCTTCAGAACGAAATCAAGCAGGTGTTCGACCGTTTCTTCGAGCAGAACGGCGATACCGACGAATCGGCCGTCGTCACCGCGCAGTGGGTGCCGCGCGTGGACATCAAGGAGGAGGCCGGCCAGTTCGTGATCTACGCCGACCTGCCCGGCATCGATCCGGCCGGGATCGAGGTGCAGATGGACAAGGGCATCCTGTCGATCAAGGGCGAGCGCAAGGAGGAGCCGAGCGCGGAAAACCACCGCTTCTCGCGGATCGAGCGCCGCTACGGCAGCTTCCATCGTCGCTTCGCCCTGCCCGACAGCGCCGACCCGGACGGGATCACCGCCTCCGGCCGCAACGGCGTGCTGGAGATCCGCATCCCCAAGCGGCCGGCCGCCACGCCGCGGCGCATCCAGGTAGGGGGCGGCGACACGGTGCAGTGAGGCCGCGGGCGCCACGCCTCGGCAGCGTGCGGTCCGGCCGGTCCGCGACGGCCTAGAATGACGCCGTCGCGGATTGGCCGCCGGGCCACCGGCCCGTGGCCTGGCGGCCGCGGGCCGTTTTCATTTCAGAGGTGATGGATGGAATTCAAGGATTACTACGCCACGCTCGGGGTCGAACCGAGCGCGGGCGAGGCGGAGATCAAGACCGCCTACCGCCGGCTGGCGCGCAAATACCATCCCGACGTCAGCAAGGAGGCCGGTGCCGAGGAAAAGTTCAAGGCCGTCAACGAGGCCTACGAGGCGCTGCGCGATCCACAGAAGCGCGCGGCCTACGACCAGTTGCGCGCGCAGGGCTACCGGCCCGGCGACGAGTTCCATGGCGCGCCCAACGCCGGCGCGCAGGGCTTCGACTTCGAGGAGGTGTTCGGCAACGGCGGGGCCGGTGGTGGCTTCAGCGATTTCTTCGAGAGCCTGTTCGCCGGTGCGCGTGGTGGCCGCCCGCGCGGGCCGGGTGCCGGCGCCGGCCCGCAGTCGCGCGGCGACAGCCGGGCCAAGCTGGCGGTGCCGCTGGAGGCGGTCTACGGCGGCGACAGCGTGCGTATCACCGTCAACGGCCGGCAGCTGGACGTGCGCGTGCCCAAGGGCATCAAGCCGGGCCAGGCGATCCGCCTGGGCGGGCAGGGCAATGGCGGCGGCAACCTGCTGCTGGAGATCGAGTACGCCGCGCATCCGCAGTTCGAGGTGGACGGGCAGAACATCCTGTACACGTTGCAGGTCACGCCGTGGCAGGCCGCGCTGGGCACCACGATCAGCGTGCCGACGCTGGGCGGCGCGGTCGAGCTGAAGGTGCCGGCCGAGTCCGATGCCGGTCGCAAGCTGCGGCTGCGCGGGCGTGGCCTGCCGGGCACCCCGCCGGGCGACCAGATCGTCGAGCTGGAGATCCTCGCGCCGGCACCGCTCGACGAGGCGCAGAAGAAGGCCTACCGCAACCTGGCCAAGGCCTTCGGCGAGAAGGTCTGAGGTCGTCCCGTAGAGCGGAGCTTGCTCCGCTGGGGCTGTCGTAGCGAAACCGGGAAGGCGCCAGCGGAGCAGGCTCCGCTCTACATGTGGGGCCTCACTCGCCGGGCGGATCGTCCTGGCCGAATACCCGCTCGATCACCTCGGACAGCTCATGCTCGGAGAACGGCTTGGTGATGTAGGCCCTGGCGCCCTGGCGCAGGCCCCACATGCGGTCGGTGTCCTGGTCCTTGGTGGTGACCAGGATCACCGGGATGTGCTGGGTGGCCGGCTCGCGCTTGAGTGTGCGCGTGGCCTGGAAACCATTGAGGTTGGGCATCACCACGTCCATCAGCACCAGGTCCGGCAGTGCCGTCTTCGCCGCCTCGACCCCGGCGGCGCCATCGGTGGCGGTGAGGGGCTGGTGGCCGAGCTTCTCGACGATGCGCTGGATGCCGAGCAACTGCGACGGCGAGTCGTCGACGATCAGGATGCGTGCCATGGTGTTCCCCGGTGATGCGGCGAGTGTAGGGCCGCCGCCGTCGGGACGGGAAGGTGCGGCGTGTAGGAGGGACTTCAGTCCCGACGGGCTTTGCCGGCACAGCCCGTCGGGACTGAAGTCCCTCCTACAGTTTTTTCTTCGGGGCTCAGTGCGGGCTCATTGCCCCAGCCGCACCAGCGTGCGCCCGAACGACTGCCCGGCCAGCATCGTCTCGAACACCTGCGGCAGCCCGTCCAGCGTGACCTCGCGGGTGCAGATGCGCTCCAGGTGTCGCGGCCGCCAGTCGCCGGCCAGCTTCTCCCAGACCCGCTCGCGGACCTCGCGCGGGGTGCCGGACGAGCCGATCCCCAGCAGCCCGACGCCGCGCAGGATGAACGGCATCACCGTCATGTCCAGTTGCGGCGAGGCCGCCAGCCCGGCCGCGGCGACATTGCCGTAGGGCGTGGTCTGCGCCAGCAGGCTGACCAGCATCGGCCCGCCGACGTTGTCCAGGCCGCCGCCGAAGCGCGCCGATTCCAGCGGACGGGTGGTCTGCAGTGCCTCGCGGCCGAGTACCTGGCTGGCGCCGATCGATTTCAGGAAATCCGCCTTGTCGGGCTTGCCGCTGATCGCATGCACCTCGAAACCGGCCCGGCTGAAGATGTCCAGCGCCAGCATGCCCACGCCGCCGGTGGCGCCGGTCACCGCCAGCGGACCCAACGCCGGCACCTGGCGGTTCTCGGTCAGCCGCAGCAGCGCCAGCGCGGCGGTGAAGCCGGCGGTGCCGATCACCATCGCCTCGCGCAGGTCCAGCGTGGCCGGCAGTGCGATCGCCGCCTTCGATTCCAGCCGCACGTAATGGGCGTAGCCGCCGTCGCGGGTCTCGCTCAGCCCGCAGCCGGTGGCGATCACCGCGTCGCCCTCGTGGTACGCCGGGTCGGTGGAGGCCACCACATGCCCGGCCACGTCGATCCCGCCGACCAGCGGGAAGCGTCGCAGGATCTTGCCCTTGCCGGTGCCGGCCAGCGCGTCCTTGTAATTGACCGAGGACCAGGTCGTCTGGATCACCACCTCGCCCGGACTCAATGTCTCCAGCCCGATGTCCTCGACGCCGCCGCGGTAGCCGGACGCGTCGTCGTGGATGCGGAAAGCGGGAAATCGTGCGGGAATCGCCATCATGGCCTCGCGGGTGAGGTAAGGAGTAAATGGAGCTGGACCAAGATAGCCCTTTCGCGACGGCCAATCTGCCCCATCTTGCTAGAATCGATCGGACAACACTTTGGGCGGCACAGCGGGAAGGGCCCGCGCAGCCGCCAACCTGATGGAGCGTGCATGGCCTGGAATACACCCGGCAGCAAGGGCACTGGTGGCCCTGACGACAATCGTCGCGGCGGCTGGAACCCGCGCGGCGGCGGCAATGGCGGCGGAGGCTGGGGCTTCCCGGGGCCGCTGAAGGACCTGTTGGATGGGGGCCTCTGGCGCTGGGCGGTGGCGGCGGTGGTGGTGTTGGTGCTGCTGTCGAGCTTCCAGCTGATCGGCGAGCAGCAGCGCGGCGTGGTGCTGCGCTTCGGCCAGTTCTCGCGGATCCTGCAGCCCGGCCCGAACTTCAAGCTGCCCTGGCCGATTGAGTCGGTGCGCAAGGTCAACGCGACCGAGATCAAGACCTTCTCCAACCAGGTGCCGGTGCTGACCCGTGACGAGAACATCGTCAACGTCGCGCTGAACGTGCAGTACCGCATCGACGAGCCACGCCAGTACCTGTTCGGCTCGCGCAATGCCGATCTGGTGCTGGAGCAGGCCGCGCAGAGCGCGGTGCGCGAGCAGGTCGGCCGCTCCGACCTCAACGCGGTGCTCAACAACCGCGGCCCGCTGGCGACCGCCGCCAAGGAACGCCTGCAGGCCTCGCTGGGCGCTTACCACACCGGGCTGGTGGTGACCGGCCTGACCCTGCCCGACGCGCGGCCGCCGGAGGAAGTGAAGCCGGCCTTCGACGAAGTCAACGGCGCCCAGCAGGTGCGCGAGCGCCTGATCAACGAGGCCCAGGCCTACGCCGCCAAGGTAGTGCCGGAAGCGCGCGGCCAGTCCGCCCGGATCCGCACCGTGGCCGAGGGCTACAAGGACGCGGTGATCGCCAAGGCCGAGGGTGACGCCGACCGCTTCAGCCTGCTGCAGCAGCAGTACAAGCAGGCCCCGGAGGTCACCCGCAAGCGGCTGTGGCTGGAAACCGTGCAGAAGGTGCTGGCGGAGAACCGCAAGGTCATCGGCGGCGACGGCCGCCAGCTGATCTACGTGCCGATGCCGGCCGATGCCGCCAAGCCGGGCGCCGGCGTGCCGGCGTCGAGCCTGCCGTTGATCTCGCAGGAGGCGGCGATGCCGTCGCAGCAGGGCGGCGGCTCGTCCGAGAGCATCCGCAACCCGGAGCGTGGCCCGCGCCCGACCGGCCGTGAGGAGAACCCCTGATGAAGAATTCCGCTTGGATCGCGCTGGCGGTCGTGGTGCTGCTGGGCCTGTTCGGCTCGGCGTTCGTGGTGCGCGAGGACCAGACCGGCATGGTGCTCAATCTTGGCCGCGTGGTGCGCGCCGACCTCAAGCCGGGCCTGCACTTCAAGATCCCGCTGGTGGAATCGGTGCGGGTGTTCGACCGCCGTTTCCAGGTGCTCGATACCGCCCCGGCGCGCTACTTTACCGCCGAGCAGAAGGACGTCAGCGTCGACTTCTTCGCGATCGGCCACATCTCCGACGTGCGCGCCTTCTACCGTGCCACCGGCGGCACCGAATCGATCGCCAACGCCCGCCTGGCGCCGATCATCACCGACTCGCTGCGCAACCAGATCAACTCGCGCACCTTGCAGCAATTGGTCTCCGGCGACCGCAGCGAGCTGATCGCCGGCCAGCTGGCCGGGATCAACAAGGCGATCGAGGGGCTGGGCATGCAGATCAGCGACCTGCGCATCAAGCAGATCGACCTGCCGACCGACAGCCAGGTGATCACCGATGTCTACGAACGCATGCGCGCCCAGCGCAAGCAGGAGGCAAGCAAGCTGCGCGCCGAGGGCGAGGAGCAGTCGCTGAGCATCCGCGCCCAGGCCGACCGCGAGTCGACCGTGCTGGTGGCCGACGCCGAGCGCGACGCACAGAAGCTGCGCGGCGAGGGCGATGCCGAGGCGGCCCGGATCTACGGCCAGTCCGGCAACGCCGACCCGGCGTTCTACGCCTTCTACCGCAGCCTGGAGGCCTACCGGAACTCGCTGGCCGATGGCAACGGCGTGATCGTGCTCGACAAGAACGATCCGTTCCTGCAGTACCTCAAGAGTGACCGCTGACGCCTCGCTCCACTAGGAACGTTCCTTTCCCCGCACGCGGGGGAAGGTGCCCGAAGGGCGGATGGGGGCCGCCCCAACCCGCCACCCCACATCCTTCCCAAGCAGCGGGCCCGATCCCGCCGGTCCTGAGCATGCACGACCTTTTCTCCGCCCTCTGCCTGGTCGCCGTCCTGGAAGGCCTGTTCCTGTTCGTCGCGCCACTGGCCTGGAAGCGGCTGGCGGAGCAGTTGCTGGGCCTGCACAGTGTGCAGTTGCGCGGTTTTGGCGCGATCGCCCTGGCGATCGGCCTGCTGGCGCTGTGGTGGATACGCCATTAGATCCGGACGGGACGCGGCTGGCTGAACGTCTTGGGGTGGTAGCGGTCACCGGAAACCCGGATAATGCACAAAAGCCGGCCGGGGGAACCCGTTCGGCTTTTTCCGTGTAGGGCTCCGCGCCGCCGCACTCCCCGATGGAGCCGGCACCCGGCGTCGCCCGCCACGGTCCCATCCCGCGGCCCCGATGGCCGCCAGACAAAACCAGGAGTCACCCGTCATGGGTCAGTCAGTTGTCGTGCTCGGTGCCCAGTGGGGCGATGAAGGCAAGGGCAAGATCGTCGATCTGCTCACCGAGGAAATCGGTGCCGTCGTGCGCTTCCAGGGCGGCCACAATGCCGGCCATACCCTCGTCATCAACGGCAAGAAGACCGTCCTGCACCTGATTCCCTCGGGCATCCTGCGCGACGGCGCGCTGTGCCTGATCGGCAACGGCGTGGTGATTTCGCCGGCCGCGCTGCGCAAGGAGATCGAGGAGCTGGAAGGCGCCGGCGTGGAAGTGCGTTCGCGCCTGAAGATCTCCCCGGCCGCGCCGCTGATCATGCCGTACCACATCGCCCTGGATCAGGCGCGCGAGAAGGCCGCCGGCGGCAAGGCGATCGGCACCACTGGCCGCGGCATCGGCCCGGCCTACGAGGACAAGGTGGCGCGCCGCGGCATCCGCATCGCCGACCTGCACTATCCCAGTCAGCTGGAAGAACTGCTGCGCACCGCGCTGGACTACCACAACTTCGTGCTCACCAAGTACCTGGGCGTGGAGGCGGTGGATCTGCAGCGAACCCTGGACGAGGCGCTGGCCTTCGGCGAGTACGTGCAGCCGATGAAGTCCGACGTGGCCGGGATCCTCCACGAGCTGCGCAAGCAGGGCAAGCGCGTGCTGTTCGAAGGCGCGCAGGGCGCGCTGCTGGACATCGACCACGGCACCTACCCGTACGTGACCAGCTCCAACACCACCGTCGGCGGCGCGCTGGCTGGCACCGGCGTGGGCGCGCAGGCCATCGATTACGTGCTGGGCATCGCCAAGGCCTATGCCACCCGCGTCGGCGGCGGCCCGTTCCCGACCGAACTGGACGACGCCATCGGCCAGGGCATCCGCGACCGCGGCGCCGAGTACGGCGCCTCGACCGGCCGGCCGCGCCGTTGCGGCTGGATGGACATCGTCGCGCTCAAGCGCGCGGTGGCGATCAACGGCATCTCCGGGCTGTGCATCACCAAGCTCGACGTGCTCGACGGCATGGAGAAGCTCAAGGTCTGCATCGCCTACGAGTACCGTGGCAAGCGTAGCGAGTACGCCCCGCTCGACGCCCAGGGTTGGGAGGAATGCACCCCGGTGTACCTGGAGTTCCCGGGCTGGAGCGAGAACACCCACGGCATCACCGAGTGGAGCGAGCTGCCGCCGGCCGCGCGCGCCTACTTGCGCGCGCTGGAGGAGCTGGCCGGGTGCCCGATCAGCATCGTCTCCACCGGTCCGGATCGGGATCACACCATGGTGTTGCAGGATCCCTGGGCCTGATCCCATCCACGCCCTCTCCCGTATGCGGGAAAGGGCTGGGCTGAGGGCCGGAAAGCCCGGCTGCGCCAGAAAGGCCCCGCTCGTGCGGGGCCTTTGCGCGTCAGGCGGCCGTGCCATGGGCTGCTGATTCCCCGCGCGGTGTTGCCGAACGGGGGCGTCGTGCCGGGATCAGGCCAGCAGTTCGAACGTTGCATGCAGGCCGTCGGCTTGCGCCGAGGGCGCGACCCACAGGTCGAACGTGCCCGGTTCCACCGTCGGCGCGAGCGCGGTGCCGATGAACAACAGGTCCTCGCGGCGCAGGTTGAAGGCCACCTCTGCGCTGGCGCCGGCGGCGAGCGTGAGCTTGCGGAAGTCCTTCAGTTCGCGCACCGGGCGGGTCACGCTGGCGGCGCGGTCGCGCAGGTACAGCTGCACCACTTCCTCGGCGGCGTGGCGGCCACGGTTGTGGATGCGCGCGCGGACCTCCAACGTGCCGCCGGCAGCGAGCCTTGCGCTGCCGAGGTCCAGGCCGTCGTATTCGATGCGGCCGTAGGTCAGGCCATGGCCGAACGGGAACAGCGCGGTATTGGGGATGTTGCGGTAGTGGGTCTTGAATCCGTCGAGCTTGTCCGGCTGCGGGTCGGGCCGGCCGGTCGGCTTGTGCGCGTAGAAGTAGGGCACCTGGCCGGCCTCGCGCGGGAAACTCACCGGCAGCCGGCCGGACGGGCTGGCCTTGCCGAACAGCAGGTCGGCCAGGGCCGGGCCGGACTGCGAACCGAGGAACCAGGTCACCAGGATCGCCGGTGCGTCGAGCACCGCGCCGCGCAGCGCCAGCGCGCGGCCATTGCTGAGCAGCACGACCAGCGGCTTGCCGGTGGCGGCCAGCGCCTCGGCCAGCTGTTGCTGGACCTCGGGGACCACGATGTCGGTGCGCGACTGCGCCTCGCCCGAGTACGCGTGCGGTTCGCCGATCGCCAGCACCACCACGTCGGCGGCGCGTGCCGCGCGCACCGCTTCATCGATCCCGCCGGGCAGCGCGGTGTCGAAGCCGCTGCCGTCGACCACCTCCAGCGCCGCTGGATCGGCCAGTGCCGCGCGCATCGCGCTGGCCAGGTCGTGGCCGGTATCGTCGCCACCGAACAGCGTCCACGGGCCGTGGATATTGGCCAGGTCGCGCGCCATCGGGCCGATCAGCGCGATGCGCTGGCCCTGGGGCCTGAGCGGCAGCAGCCCGCCGTCGTTCTTCAGCATCACCACCGATCGTTGCGCGGCTTCTCGGGCCAGTTGCAGGGTTTCCGGGCGGCGCTGGCGGGCCTGCGCGCGCTCGGGCTGGATGCGCCGGTAGGGATCGTCGAACAGGCCGAGCGCGGCCTTGAAGCGCAGCACCCGTCGCACCGATTCGTCCAGCCTGTCCATCGGCACCTCGCCGCTGGCGACCAGCCCGGGCAGGTGCTTGAGGTACAGCCCGCTTTGCATGCTCATGTCGACGCCGGCCAGGAACGCCTTGGCGGTCGCGTCGCGCTCGTCGCGGGCGAAGCCGTGCGCGATCAGCTCCAGGTCGCCGGTGTAGTCGGAGACGACCAGCCCCTGGTAGTTCCACTCCCCGCGCAGCACGTCGCTGAGCAGCCAGGCGTTGCCGGTGGCGGGAATGCCGGACAGCTCGTTGAACGCGGCCATCGTGGTCAGCGCGCCGGCGTCGAAGCCGGACTGGAACGGCGGGAAATAGACCTCGCGCAAGGTGCGCTCGGAGACGTCCACGGTGTTGTAGTCGAGCCCGCCCTCGGCGGCGCCGTAGGCGGCGAAGTGCTTGGGGCAGGCGGCGACCGCGTCCGGGTGCGACAGCCCTTCGCCCTGGAAGCCGCGCACGCGCGCCTCGGCCATGCGCCGGCCGAGCAGCAGGTCCTCGCCGGCGCCTTCCACGCCGCGGCCCCAACGCGCGTCGCGGGCCACGTCGACCATCGGCGCGAAGGTCCAGTCGATGCCGACCGCGCTGGCCTCCAGCGCCGCCGCGCGCGCGGTGCGCCGTGCCAGCTCCGGTTCGAAGCTGGCCGATTCGGCCAGCGGCACCGGGAACACGGTGCTGAAGCCGTGGATCACGTCGGCGGCGAACAACAGCGGGATCTTCAGCCGGCCCCGCAGCGCGGCGTCCTGCATCTGCCGGTGCCAGGCGACGTTGGAGCCGTTGAACACACCGGTCAGCTGGCCGGCGCGGGCGGCCTCCAGCTGGGTGCTGGCGGCCGCCACGCGGGTGCCGGGGTTGGCGGCGGTCGCCGCCGCGTTGGCCGCCACCGAGCCGAGCAGGGTGAGCTGGCCGGCCTTCTCCTCCACCGTCATGCGCGCGATCAGCCCGTCGATGAAGGCGGGCGTGCGCGCGGCCTCGCGCGGCAGCGCCCAGCCGACCGGGACGCGCGCGAGCAGCGCGAGCGAGCCGGCGCCGAGCAACAGGTTGCGGCGGGTGGTGCGGAGGGTCATTCGGAGGCGTCCTTCAAGCCTGGCAAGGATGTAAACGTTATCGGAAGCCGCCTCCAGGGCCATGACGCACTGCACGATGACGCGGCCTCGAAGTGACCTCCGGCCGCCTCAGCCGTAGTGCGAGGCGGTCTCGTGGACAGCCGATGTGCCGGCGCCGCGCAGGCGCGGACGCAACCAGTCGGCGAAGGCCTTTTCGTCGAGACTGCCTTCGGCCAGGCCGATCATCGCCGTGTATTTCTCCTCGTCCCCCCCTACGGCCAGTTCGGCATCGTTGAGGGCAAGGAACACGCGATAGCAAACGTGGGCGGTGCGCTTGTTGCCGTCTACGAAGGGATGGTTGCGCGCCAGCCCGAACGCCAGGCTGGCAGCGAGATCGGCCAGATCGGGAGGCGGTTCGCCATAGGCGAACAACTGCTGAGGACGTGCCAGCGCGGAGTCGAGCAGGGCATTGTCGCGCACGTCATCGCTCCCGCCGTGTTCGGCGAGTTGGCGTTCATGGATGGCCAGTGCCAGCGAGCGGGTGATCCAGACGATCATGGCAAGCTCTCACTGGGCGAGCTTGCGCAGGACATGGCGGTCCTCGCGCATGATCTTCTCCGCCACGTCCATCTGCCGCGCCAGTTCCGGGTCGAACGCGGTAAGGCGGATGCCGTCGGGCGTTTCCAGCACGTACAGCTCGTCGCCCTTCTCGACGCGCAGGCGGGCCAGCAGTTCCCTGGGCAGGATGAGGCCGGCGGAGTTGCCGATGCCGGTGATCTTGAGCTTCATGGCAGCGCCTTCAGGTGGTTATAACATAGGTTATATATCACCGTGTGGCCTGGTTCCGCAACCGGGGGCTGCCGCCGTTGTCGTCTTACCGCGCGATCGCGCGCATCGACCGCTTCAGCAGCGGCGCGACCAGCAGCGCCGCGATGCCGCAGCCCAGGCCGATCCAGGTCATCAGCCAGAACAGGTGGGCGTAGGCCGCCGAGGCCGAGGCCAGGTCCAGCGCCTGGCCGTCCGGCACGTCGATCGCGGCGAGCTTGCCGAACAGCGCGGCCAGCGCCTCGGAGAACGCGGTGGCCAGGAACCAGGTGCCCATCATCAGGCTGACCACGCGCGGCACCGCCAGCTGGGTGACCGCCGCCAGGCCCACCGGCGACAGGCACATCTCGCCGATCTCCAGCACCAGGTAGGCCAGCACCAGCCACCACACGCTGGCCATCTGCCCGCTGGCGCCGACCTGCTGCGCGGCCAGCGCCAGCGGCACGAATGACAGCCCGGCCAGCAGCAGGCCGAACGCGGACTTGACCGGCTTGGCCGGATCGGCGCCGCGCCGGTCCAGCCAGGCCCAGACCGCCGCGAACAGCGGCGCCAGCAGCACCAGGAACAGCGCGCCCAGGTAGGTCAGCGAGCCGGCCGTCTGCGGTAGCACGATGCAGTCGCGGACCAGGAACACCAGCATCAGCGCCACCACCGCGACGAACAGCGTGCGCGGCGCCGTGGAGGCGGGATTGCGCTCGGACAGCGAGGCGGCCACGACGAAGCCCAGCGGCGCCAGCAGCAGCGAGGCGATCGACCACGGCAGCGGCGTGCCGTCGCGGATCACCAGCGCCGGCGCCACGTCCTTGGTCAGCAGGCGGTCGGTGAAGGTCACCCAGGAGCCATAGGTCTGCTCGTACAGGGTGAAGAACACCAGCGCCATGAAGATCAGCGCCATCAGCGCGATCATCTGCCGGCGCTGCACCGGCGTGCACTGCGTGCCGACGAACCAGCCGAACCACACCAGCACGCCGCCCAGCACCCCCAGCATCAGCACCAGCGCCAGCGAGATTTCCCCGCCCAGCGAGAACGCGCCGTTGGCGGCGGCCCACAGCAGCCAGGCCACCGGCAGCACGCCGGCCAGCGCCGCGGCGTAGATCAGCGCTTCGCGCGGCAGGCCGGCCACGCGCTCGCGCAGCGCGGCCGGCGCGGGCGCCTCGGCATGGCCGTGCAGGTACTTCTGTCCCCACAGGAACATGCCCAGCCCGACCAGCATGCCGATGCCGGCGGCGCCGAAGCCGTAGCGCCAGCCATAGGCCTCGCCGAGGTAGCCGCACACCAGCGAGGCGAACAGCGCGCCGAGGTTGATGCCGGCGTAGAACAGCGAGAAGCCCGAGTCGCGGCGCGGGTCGTCCTCGGCGTAGAGCTTGCCGACGATGGTGGAGATGTTGGGCTTGAGGAAGCCGACGCCGACCACGATCAGCGCCAGCGACAGGTAGGTCACCGCCAGCGCGCTGGTGTCGCGCACCACCGCGCCGCCGACGCGGGTGGCGGCATGCCCCTCGAATGCCATGCCCAGGTGGCCGAGCACCAGCAGGATGCCGCCGAACACCACCGCCTTGCGCATGCCCAGCCAGCGATCGGCGAGCAGGCCGCCGAACACCGGGATGCAGTACACCAGCCCGCCGTAGGCGCCGAGCAGGTCCAGCCCGGCCTTGTCGCCGAACAGGTGGTACTTGGTGAGGTAGAGCAGCAGCAGCGCCTTCATCCCGTAGAACGAGAAGCGCTCCCACATCTCGGTGAAGAAGCACACGTAGACGCCCTTGGGATGGCCGAGGAAGTCGTCCGGCCGGACGGTGGGGAGGAGCGAGGGCATGGGCGAAGGTGCTGCGAAAAGCGGCGAGTATAGGCAGGTCGGCGCGGCGGCGGTGGCCTCGGGCCGTTGGCCTGCCGACGAATCGTCGTCCCCGCGAAGGCCTGTTTCTTTGAATCAAATCCGCTGAATGGCGCTTTTCCCTTCCCCCGCCTGCGGGGGAAGGTGCCCGAAGGGCGGATGGGGGTGCCCCAGGCGCGAAAAGCCCCTCATCCGGCGCTGCGCGCCACCTTCTCTCGCACGCGGGAGAAGGGACATCGGTCGGAATCGAGATGTGATAAGGAGGCAGGCGCGGGCGGGGGGGGGGCTGGTGCCTTGGTTTCCAGCGAACCGCAAGTCGCTGGGCTCCCGCCTTCGCGGGGACGACGGCGGATGCGGCGGTGCAAGTCGCCGCCGCGCTGGACTTGCATGGTTTCAGACGATAGCGTGTGGCGAATTTTTTGCCATCAGGGGAATCCCAATGAGCCAAGCCGCGCCCCCGCGCCAGCTCACCTTCCGCGCGGTGCTGCTGGGCGCCGACGGCCTGGTGAAGGTCGGTGGCGCGCGGCTGGGCGCGGTGGCTGCGATCATGATCGGCGCGGTGGTGTGTTGCGCGGCTGCGGTCGGCGGCGACAACCTGCAGGACCTGAAGACCGGCTACCTGGTCGGCGCCACGCCGTGGAAGCAGCAGCTGATGCTCGGCATCGGCGCGTTTTCCTGCGCGCTGATCATGGCGCCGGTGCTGAACCTGCTGCAGGACGCCTACGGCATCGGCTCCAAGACCCTGCCGGCGCCGCAGGCCAACCTGATGGCCTCGGTAGCCAAGGGCCTGTTCGGCGGCGAGCTGCCGTGGACGATGATCGCCATCGGCGGTGTGGTCGGTGCGCTGACGATCGCGCTGGACGGCTGGCTGAAGTCGCGCGGGGCGCGCTTCCGCGTGCCGGTGCTGGCCGCGGCGATCGGCATCTACTTGCCGCTGGAACTGATGGTGCCGATCTTCCTGGGCGGGCTGCTGGCGCACCTGGTCGAGCGCTTTCACAAAGTCCGCCCCGATGACGAGGCCGGATTGGACCGCGTGCACCGCCCGGGCGTGCTGTTCTCGGCCGGTCTCATCACGGGTGAGGCGCTGATGGGCATCGCCATTGCGTTGCCGATCGTGATCACCCAGAACCCTGAGGTTCTGGCGCTGCCGTTCGGGTTCGGCGCGGCGGCGCAGTGGATCGGCCTGGCGGTGCTGGCGCTGGTCGGCTGCCTGCTGTACCGCACCGGCAGGAAGGGCGAGCAGGCCGCATAGACGCGGCCTTCCGTAGGAGCGGCTTCAGCCGCGATGGGCTTTCCCCCGTCTGTTCGAACGTGCGGGGAAAGCCCCATCGCGACTGAAGTCGCTCCTACGACAGCCGCCATGACTTCAGGCCTTTGCGTGGTGTCGGTGCCTCTACCTACCATCGCCGCTTTGCCGTTCCGGGAGAGCCCGATGAAGCTTCGCAACGCCCTGCTGCCCCTGGCCCTGATGACCGTGCTGCCCGCCGTGGCCGGCGCGCGCGGGTTCGACGTACGCGACCTGGTCGCGCTCGACCGGGTGTCCTCGCCCACGCTGAGCCCGGACGGCGGCGTGCTGGTGTTCGCCCGGCGCGAGATGAACCCGGAACTGACCAAGGCCAGCACCGGCTTGTGGTTGCGCGACCTGCGCGCTCGCGATGCGGCTCCGCCGAAGCGGCTGACTCCGGAGGGCTGGAACGTCGATTCGCCCGCGTTTTCCGCCGACGGCCAGACCGTCTACTTCCTCAGCGCCAAGTCCGGCAGCCAGCAGCTGTACGCCATCGCGGCCGGTGGCGGCGAGCCGCGCCAGTTGACCGATTTCGCGGTCGACGTGGACAGTTTCAGGCTGTCGCCGAAGGGCGAGCGCATCGTGTTCAGTGCTGGCGTGTTCCAGGACTGCGGTTCGGATCTGGCGTGCACCAAGAAGAAGCTGGCCGCCGCCGGTGCCTCCAAGGCGTCCGGCAAGGTGTTCGACGCGTTGTTCGTGCGCCACTGGGATGCCTGGAACGATGGCCGCCGCAACACCTTGTTCGTGGCGGTGCTGCCCGCGGCAGGCGCCAGGCCGGTGAGCGGCGCCTCGGCGATCAGCGCCACATTGGCCGGCGATGCTCCGTCCAAGCCATCCGGTGGCAACGACGACTACGCGTGGGCGCCGGACGGTCGCTCGATCGTGGCCAGCATCCGCATCCCGCGCGCGCATGGCGGCACGGCGGGCGGCAACGACGAACCCTGGTCGACCAACTTCGACCTGTACCGGCTCGACGCCACCGGTCGCCAGGCGCCGGTCAACCTGACCGCCGCCAATCCGGCCTGGGACGCCGGCCCGGTGTTCAGCGCCGACGGCAGGACGCTCTACTACCGCGCGATGAAGCGCCCCGGCTTCGAGGCCGACCGCTTCGGCCTGATGGCGCTGGACCTGGCCAGCGGCAAGGCCCGCGAGATCGCCCCGGGCTGGGACCGCTCGGCCGGCGAGATCGTGCTGTCCGCCGATGGCAAGGCGATCTACACCAGTGCCGACGACCTCGGCGAGCACCCGCTGTTCCGCGTGGACATCGGTTCGGGCAAGGTCGAGAAGCTGGTGGGCGAGGGCAGCGTGCACGCGCCGGTGCTGGCCGGGCCGACCCTGGCCTTCACCCGCAGCTCGCTCAAGAGCGGCGACCAGATCTTCACCACGGACCCGGACGCGAAGGCGCTGCGCGCGATCACCGCGAGCGCGGGCGAGGCGCTGCCGGACGTACAGTTCGGCGACTTCGAGCAGTTCAGCTTCAAGGGCTGGAACGACGAGACCGTGCACGGCTACGTGGTCAAGCCGTACAACTACCAGCCGGGCAGGAAGTACCCGGTGGCGTTCCTGATCCACGGCGGTCCGCAGGGCAGCTTCGGCAACGGCTGGAGCACCCGCTGGAACCCGCAGACCTATGCCGGCCAGGGCTACGCGGTGGTGATGATCGACTTCCACGGTTCCACCGGCTACGGCCAGGCCTTCACCGACGCGATCAGCCAGCACTGGGGCGACCGGCCGCTGGAGGACCTGCAGAAAGGCTGGGCCGCCGCGCAGCAGCAGTACGCGTTTCTCGATGGCGACAAGGCCTGCGCGCTGGGTGCCAGCTACGGCGGCTACATGACCTACTGGATCGCGGGGACGTGGTTCGACAAAGATGGTCACAGCCCGTGGAAGTGCCTGGTCGACCACGACGGCGTGTTCGACAACCGCATGATGGGTTACAGCACCGAGGAGCTGTGGTTCAGCGAGTGGGAGAACGGCGGCACGCCGTGGCAGAACCCGGCCGGCTACGAGAAGTTCAACCCGGTGCTGCACGTAGACAAGTGGAAGGTGCCGATCCTGGTGATCCATGGCCAGCAGGACTTCCGCATCCCGGTCGAGCAGGGCCTGGCCGCGTTCACCGCGGCGCAGCGCAGGGGTATTCCCTCGAAGTTCCTGTACTTCCCGGACGAGAACCACTGGGTGCTCAAGCCGCAGAACAGCATCCTGTGGCACGACACGGTCAATGCCTGGTTGAAACAGTACATCGGCCAATAAATCCGTGATTCATAGCGTAGGAGCGACTTCAGTCGCGATGGGGACTTCCCGGTAAAGCCCCATCGCGACTGAAGTCGCTCCTACGAAATCCTGGGCCATGAAAAGCATCGATCCCGCCGATCTCGAAGCCCTGTTCGACGCAGTCCCCGACGTGCTGTTCTTCGTCAAGGACCGCCAGGGACGCTATACCCACGTCAACCAGACGATGCTGCGACGGCTCGGCCTGAAGTCGCGCAAGGAGCTGATCGGCAAGCGCGTGGGCGAGGTCTACCCGAGCGGGCTGAGCGCCAGCTACGCCAATCAGGACGAGCAGGTGCTGGCCGGCGAGACCATCGACAACGTGCTGGAGCTGCACCTGTTCGCCAACGGCGAGCCGGGTTGGTGCCTGACCTGCAAGCGCCCGCTGCGCGTCGATGGGCAGGTGCAGGGCATCATCGGCATCTCGCGCGACCTGGACCCGCAGGACGGGCACGACACGCAGTACGAGAAGCTGCGGCTGGCGCTGGCCTGGCTGCACGTGAACTACGCGCAGAACGTGCGCATGCAGACGCTGGCGGACATCACCGGATTCTCGATGTCCAAGCTGCAGCGTTCGTTCCGGCGGGTGTTCCAGCTCACCCCGCAGCAGGTGCTGGCCAAGCTGCGCCTGCAGATGGCGATGCACCTGCTGCACGGCCGCCAGAGCGTGACCGAGATCGGCCATGCCTGCGGCTTCAGTGACCAGAGCGCGTTCACCCGCCAGTTCAAGGCCGCGACCGGGATGACGCCGAGCGCGTACCGGGCATTGGCCAACGCGAAGCTGGTCGAGCGGGCCGGGCCGCCAGACGCGAGTCCGCGCTGAGGCGAAGGCAGGTGTTGGAGCAGCTTCGACTGCGATGAACCGGCCGGGCGATCGTGCCTCTACATCGACGTACGAGTTGCCGGCCGAAGCATCGCATCCAAGCACCATCGCGGACGATGCCCGAAGCTACCCAGTGAGCGAGTCGTCACCAGACGCAGATGCTCCCCCAGCTCTCCCCAAACAACAAATCCCTTCCCCCGCGCGCGGGGGAAGGTGGCGCGAAGCGCCGGATGGGGGCACTCCATGCACCCAGAACACGCCCCATCCACCCCAGAGAAGACCCAGCGCGCCCCGTCCATACAAGCGAAGGCGCGCTCGATCAACCTGTCAGCAACGAACGCCAAATCCCAGGAAGGGGCCTGCAACCCAGCCCACGCGCAAACCGCTCAGGCCAGCATCCGCAGCTTCGGCTCGCGCGCCCACTGCCGCGTCTTGGCCGCGGCGATGAACGCCTTGGTATCGCCGGCGTCGACCACGCCCGCGTCCTTGCCGACGTTGCCGGCCTTGAGCAGCGGCGCGGCGCCGGCATCGCTGGCGATCGCCTTCAGGTGGGCCCAGGCGTTGGCGACGAAGTCGATCGCCGCCGCGTCCCTGGCCAGCTGCTTGCCGGCCTCGGCCGACAGCACCACCGCGACCGCGTCGAACACGATCGAGGGCGTGCCGGCGAGCTGGCCGTCCGCGGCCAGGCGCTTGCCGTCGCTGAGCGTGCCGCCGCCGAGCTTGGGCGCGACGAGCTTGACCGTGGCGCCGGCCGACTCGGCGGCCTTGCGCAGCGCCTTGACCGTGGCCGCATCCGAGCCGTCGTGGATCAGGATGCCGACCACGCGCCCTTCCAGCGTGTCCTTCATCTTGCCGATGAGCTGCAACGCCGGCGACGGCGGCAGGTCGATCGGCGCGACCGCGGCCGGCGGCGCGGGCGGCAGCGCGTCCAGGCCGAGCCCGTCGGCAACGCGCCGGGCCAGGTCGGGATCGATGTGGCGCAGGTGCCCGACGATCGCCTCGCGCACGTGCGCGGTCTCGACCTTGGACAGTTCGAACACCAGCGCGGTGGCGATGTGCGCCTGCTCCGGCGGGGTCTGGCTGCGGTAGAACAGCCGTGCCTGGCTGTAGTGGTCGGCGAAGCTCTCGGCGCGGATCCGGCCCTTGGCGCTGTCCTCGGCCGGGGTGGCGTGGCTGCGGAAGCCGCGATGGGCCTCGCGCGGCGCATCGGCCTGCAGCGAGCTCGGCTCGTAGGCGACCCGGCCCTTGGGCCGCTGCATCTGCATGTGGCCATCGCGCTGGTGGTTGGCGAACGGGCACTGCGGCGCGTTGACCGGGATCTGGTGGAAATTCGGCCCGCCCAGGCGGATCAGCTGGGTGTCCAGGTAGGAGAACAGGCGGCCCTGCAGCAACGGGTCGTTGCTGAAGTCGATGCCGGGCACGATGTTGGCCGGGCAGTAGGCGACCTGCTCGGTCTCGGCGAAGAAGTTGTCCGGCCAGCGGTCGAGCACCATGCGCCCGACGATCTGCAGCGGCACCAGTTCCTCGGGGATCAGCTTGGTGGCATCGAGGTGGTCGAACGGGAACTGCGCGGCATCTTCCTCGGTGAACAGCTGCACGCCCAGCTCCCATTCCGGGAAGTTGCCGGCCTGGATCGATTCGAACAGGTCGCGGCGCTGGAAGTCCGGGTCGGCGCCGGCCAGCTTGACCGCCTCGTCCCACACCGTCGATTGCAGGCCCAGCCTGGGCCGCCAGTGGAACTTGACGAAGGTGCTCTCGCCGCGCTCGTTGAGCAGCCGGAAGCTGTGGATGCCGAAGCCCTCGATCATCCGCAGCGAGCGCGGGATCGCGCGGTCGCTCATCGCCCACATGATCATGTGCAGCGCTTCGGGGGTCAGCGAGATGAAGTCCCAGAACGTGTCGTGCGCGCTGGCCGCCTGCGGGAAGCCGCGGTCCGGTTCCATCTTCACCGCGTGGACCAGGTCGGGGAACTTCATCGCGTCCTGGATGAAGAACACCGGGATGTTGTTGCCGACCAGGTCCCAGTTGCCCTCCTTGGTGTAGAACTTGACCGCGAAGCCGCGCACGTCGCGCGGGGTATCGACCGAGCCGGCGCCGCCGGCCACGGTCGAGAAGCGGGTGAAGACGGGGGTCTTCGCGCCGACCTCGGTCAGCAGCCTGGCGGTGGTGTAGTCGGCCAGCGAACTGGTCAGCTCGAAGTAGCCGTGCGCGCCGCTGCCGCGGGCATGCACGATCCGCTCGGGGATGCGCTCGTGGTCGAAGTGGGTGATCTTCTCGCGCAGGATGAAGTCTTCCAGCAACGTCGGCCCGTGCGGGGTGGCGCGCAGCGAGTTCTGGTTGTCGCCGATCGGGATGCCCTGGTTGGTGGTCAGCGCCGGATGCGTGCCGCCCTCGACCTGGTGCAGTTCGTCGCCGCTGCCGCGGCGTTCGGTGGCATCGTCGGACGCCGCGGTGCGGCGGGCGGCGGGCTTGCCTTTCGGCGGGCTGGCGGCCATGGGGGATCTCCGTGGAAGGGGCGGCCTGCCCAGAGTGCGAAGTCCGGTGTTAATGGTCGGTCGGTGCCCTGGGGGCATGTCTGCACTCGCGGTTCACATCATGCAGGCGTGCGCTGCGTCAGCGTGAATCCCGCCAAGGTGTCTTGCGGATGCGCAGAACGCGCGGGCATGTCCTCGCGGCGCCATTCCAGGCCGGTTGTGCAATCGGGCGCCGCCGCCGTGCCGGTCCCGCCTCAATGCATTGCAGCTTTCTGCGATCGATTTTCTTCATGTCATCCATCCGCACAAACGATGCAATCAGGCTTGTTCCGGCACGCGCATTGCCGCCTGCCTTGCAGCTTCAGAACACCAGCCTATCGCCCTGCCGTGGCAGCACGAACGCGATGCCGAGATCGTTGCCGGCGCGCAACTGTGCCTCGATCAGCGCGCGCGGATCGCGACCGGCCTGCAGCGACGGCTTGATGTGCGTGACCACCACCGGCAGGCCGCGCAGCGCGTCGCCACCGCCAGCCTGCGTGGCCAGCGCGCGCAACTCGCGCAGCAGCCAGCGTGGGGTGAGATGGCCGTAGAGGCGACTGTCGGGAACGTCGTCGGGATACGAGACCTCGATCACCAGGGCGCGCAGCGTGCCGGCGCGTACCAGCGGTGCCAGCCGTCTCCAGGCCGCGGCGAGCCGGGTGGCGTGCTGCACCGCGTCGGCCCCGGTGTCGCCGAAGTAGGCGAGATAGGCATCGCCACTGCGCACCAGCAGCAGCGAGGAGGTCATGCGGTCGTGCCGTAGCGGCAGCAGCAACCCTTGCAGCGAGGTGCCCTCGATCGCGAACCACTGCCCGGGCGGCTCGTCGCGCAGCGCGTACTGGCCTAGCGCCGGCGCCGTGCCGCGATCGGCGAAGTTCGGCCAGGCGCTCCAGTTGAAGTAGTCGTCCGACAGCGCCTGCAGCGTCGAGGGCAGGCCGTAGATCGGCTTGCGGGTGTCGTCGGTGGCGGCGATCAGCAGGCCTGCGACGTGGTCCAGGTGGGGATGGCTGACGAAGTAGCCGGTGATGCGTTCGCGCAGGACCTGGCCGGCGGCGGTTGCCTGCGCCGCGGCCGGTGGCGGGCCGAACGCGCCGCGCTGCAGCGCGCGCTGGATGCCGGGCAGCAGGGTGCCGGCGTCCAATGCAAGGTAGTGCTCGTCCTGTGGCGCGCGCGCCAGCCAGGCGCTGAGATCGCCGTCCTGCAGGCCGCCCTGCACACCGAGCGCGACCAGTTCGAACGCGGGTGGGGGCTGGTGTGGCGTCTCGTAGGCATGCGCCACGACCGCCATCGCGAGCAAGCCGGTAGAGAGGAAACGGATGATCGCGAGCATCGTTGCGGTGAGACGGGAAAGGATCGTGTCCAGCATAGCGGCATGCTTTCCATGGATCTGGTCGACGTTGCTGCTCAGGTCGCGAACGGTTCGAACACATCCGTATGGCCGCGACGCGAAATGTGCCGCAGCGCACTAGATCCGGCCCTGGCCAATACGGCGCCTGGATTTTGACAGTGCCTTCGCCCTCGCGGCATAGTCCCGGCCGGACGCTCCAAAATCTTGGCTAGGAAGTAAGGTACATATGGACGTATCCACGGTGCTGGCCCCCCTTTCCGTGCCCTCGCAGCATGCACGGCTGATCCGGTTGCAGGCCCCGGTCGCGGGGCTGGTGGTCGAGCACGTCCAGGGCCGCGAGGCCGTCTGCGCGCCGTTCCGGTTCGAGATCGACTGCCTGTCCACCCGCAGCGACATCGACCTGGACGCGCTACTGGAGCAGCCCCTGACGCTGCAAGTGCTGCGCGACGACGGCGGCCTGCGGCCCTGGCACGGGCTGTGCACCGAGGCGGCCTTCCTCGGCGGCGACGGCGGGCTGACCCGGCTGCGCCTGACCCTGGAGCCGTGGACCGCGCTGCTGGCCCTGCGCCGCAACGCGGTGATCTTCCAGGACCTGGACGCCCGCGCGGTGTGCGAGCGGATCTTCGCGCAGTACCCGCAGGCCCGCTTCCGCTTCGACGTCCAGCAGGTGCTGCCGGCCCGGCCGATCACCACCCAGTACCGCGAGAGCGACTGGGACTTCGTCACCCGCCTGCTGGCCGAGGCCGGCC
>JASGDF010000061.1:0-17927 GCA_047607345.1 Pseudomonas sp.
CGACCGGGCTTTACCGGTAACGCCCGGTCGGGACTGAAGTCCCTCCTACAAAAGCGACAGAAACGGGGATGGGTTACAGCAGCTGCGCCCCCGGGCTGTCCAGCGCGGTCACCCAGGCCTGGCTGCCGAAGCCGGCGGTGGCGAAGGCCGCCTGTACCGCCGGCGCGGCCGTCTCGGCGGCTTGCCGGCTCTCGAACCAGGCGAACACGCTGGGGCCGGCACCGGAGATGCTCGCGCCCATCGCGCCGGCGTCCAGCGCGGCTTGCTTGGCCGCGTCAAAGCCGACGATCAGCGCGGCGCGGCGCGGCTCGATCAACACGTCGCGCAGGCCGGCGCGGACCAGCGAGGCGTCGCCGGCATGGCAGCCCGCCAGTACCAACGCCAGGTTCGAACTCTGCGCGACGAACTCCTTCAGCGCGTAGTCGCCGGCCAGCGCGGCGCGCGCGCGGCGAGTCTCCAGCACCGCGTCCGGATGCACCAGCAGGCTGTGCCAGGTCGTGGGTACCGGCACCGGCACCAGCCGTTCCAGCGTCGACAGTACCAGCCCGCCCAGCAGCATCGGCCCGAGGTTGTCGCCGTGGCGGCTGCCGCTGGCCACCGCCTCGCCTTCCAGCGCATACGGATACAGCTGCTCGCGCGCCAGCGGCGCGTCCAGCAGCGCGTTCGCCGCCACCAGCGCGGCCACGCACGAAGCGGCCGAGCCGCCCATGCCGGAACTGAGCGGGATGCCCTTGTCGATCTCGACCTCGAAGCCGAACGGCAGCCCCAACGCCTGGCGCATCGCGATCAGCGCGGCGCCGGCGGTGTTGCCGGGCGCGTCCAGCGGCAGCGCGACGCTGCTGCCGCGGATCGCGGCGATGCGCACCTCCGGTTGCTCGATCCGACGCACCGTGACGGTGTCGCCGACCCCGGCCACCGCGTAGCCGAGCAGGTCGAAGCCGACCGCCACGTTCGCCACCGAGGCCGGCGCGAACGCGCGCGCCTGGCGCAAGCCGGCTGCCGCCGGCGCCATCGACGTCGCGACCTCGCTCACAGGCGCGCTCCCTCGCCGGCCGCGACCCGCAGCACGTCGGCGAACACGCCGGCGGCGGTGACTTCCGGGCCGGCGCCCGGGCCTTGCACCACCAGCGGGTTCTCGCTGTAGCGGCGGGTGGTGAACTGCACCACGTTGTCGGTCAGGCGCAGGTTGCCGAAGCCGTGATCGGCCGGCAGTTCGACCAGGCCGACGCTCGGCGCGCGCGCCGCACCTTCCGCGTCCGACGGCAACTGCGCGACGTAGCGCAGCACGTTGCCGCGCCCGCGCGCATCGGCCAGCCGCTGCGCGAACACCGCATCGACCTCGGCCAGCTTGGCCATGAATTCCTCCACCGGAGCCTCGCGCAGCGCCGCCGGCACCAGGTTCTCGACCTGCACGTCCTCCAAGCTGATCTCGCGCCCGGCCTCGCGCGCCAGGATCACCAGCTTGCGCGCGACATCGATCCCGGACAGGTCATCGCGCGGATCCGGCTCGGTGTAGCCCAGCGCGCGGGCCTGCGCAACCAATTCCGAGAACGGCACGCTGCCGTCGTACTTGTTGAACAGCCAGGCCAGCGTGCCCGAGAAGATCCCCTCGATCGAGGTCACCTCGTCGCCGGTGTCGACCAGGTCGCGCAGCGTGGTGATCACCGGCAGGCCGGCGCCGACCGTGGCCTCGTAGCGGAAGCGCGCGCCGCTGGCGGCGGCCGCCTCGCGGATCGCCAGGAAACGCGCGAGCGGGCCGGAGCCGGCCTGCTTGTTCGGCGTCACCACATGGATGCCCGCGGCGAGCCAGCCGGCGTAGCGCTCGGCGACCTCGGCGCTGCCGCTGCAGTCGATGATCATCGCGTGCGGCAGGTGCGCCGACTGCAGGTGCGCGGCGAAGCGGTCCAGGTCGGCCGGCACCGCGCTGGCGGCGAACGCGGCGCGCCAATCACCGCTGACGCCGCGCTCGTCCAGCAGCATCCGGTTGCGCGAGCTGACCGCGCGCAGGCGCAGGTCGAGGTTGGCCTTGGCCAGCAGCTGCGGTTGCGCGGCACGCAGCTGGTCGAGCAACGCCGCGCCGACATTGCCTGGGCCGATCACGCCGACCGAGAAGGTCTGCGGCGACAGCCAGAAGCTGGCGTGCGCGGCGCGCAGCGCCTTGGTCGCGTGCGCGCTGTCGAGCGCCACCGAGATGTTGCGCTCGGACGAGCCCTGCGCGATGGCGAGGATGTTGACCTGGGCGCGCCCGAGCGAGCCGAACAGCCGAGCGGCCACGCCCGGCTGCCCGGCCATGCCGTCGCCGACCGCGGCCAGCACGCTGATCCCGGTGGTCAGCTGCACGCGCTGCACCTGCCCGACCGCAAGCTCGTGGGCGAAGGCGTGCAGCAGCGCGTCCTGCGCGCGCGCCGATTCGGCCTCCTTGACCACGCAGCAGATCGAATGCTCCGAGGAGCCCTGCGAGATCATCACCACCGACACGTGCGCGTTGCGCAGCGCGGCGAACACGCGCTCGGCGGTGCCGGGCACGCCGATCAGGCCGGTACCCTCCAGGTTCAGCACCGCCAGGTTCGGGCTCAGGGTCAGGCCCTTGATCGGCCCGGACACATCGCTGCTGGCGGTGATCCGGGTGCCCGGGTGGCCGGGTTGGAAGGTGTTGCGGATGATGATCGGCAAGCCGCGCTCGATCGCCGGCGACATCGTCTGCGGATGCACGACCTTGGCACCGAAATAGGCCAGCTCGCAGGCCTCGTCGTAGCTGAGCGTCTCCAGCTGCACCGCCTCGGGCACCACTCGCGGGTCGGCCGAGAGCACACCGTCCACGTCGGTCCAGATGTGCAACTCGTCGGCCTCGAACAGCGCGGCGAAGATCGCGCCGGAGTAATCGCTGCCGTTGCGGCCGAGCGTGGTGATGCGGCCGCCGCGGTCGCGCGCGACGAAACCGGTCACCACCACTCGCGACTGCGGATGCTGCTCGCGCCAGTCGGCCAGCTTCTGCGCGCTGGTGCTCCAGTCCACGTCCACGCCCAGCTCGCCATGGCTGACCACCAGCACGTCGCGCGCGTCGAGCACCGCGCAGTCCTCGCCCAGCGCCTGCAGGTGGCGGCCCAGCAGCTGCGCCGAATAGACCTCGCCGAGGCCCTGCACGCGGTCGAGCACCTCGCGCGGCAGCTCGCCGATCACTGCCAGCGCGGCCAGGATCTCGGCCAGCTTCTCGAAGCGCGCCTCGAACCACTCCAGCGCCGGGCCTGCCGCCTCGCCAAGCAGCGCCACCGCCGCGCCGCGATGACGCGCGCGCAGGTCATGCCAGCGCTCGCGCCATTCCGGGCGGTTGGCGGCGGCCAGCTCGGCCAGCTCGATCAATGCGTCGGTGACACCCTTCATCGCCGAGACGACCGTGACCTGCAACGGCTCGGCGCGGGCCAGTAGCAACTGGGCGACGTGGCGGTAGCGCTCGGCGTCGGCGACGGAAGTGCCGCCGAACTTGTGCACGACCGTGCGCGGCGCGGCTGCCTGGGCGGGGGATTCGGACGACGGAAGCGGGACAGCGGATGACATCGACAGACCTCGTTGGGGAGGCCCCGTCCGCTTCAGGCTGTGGGGAACCCCCGCATCCTGATCCGGGTGCGGGGCCGTGGTTTTCGGAAGTTACGCGAAGACGACGGACCGCACCGGGGTAATGGTGCCGGTGATAATGGTGGTAATCGTGATGGCGGTGCCGACCACGCCTTCGTCCGCGGCGCCGATGACGGCGATGCGGGTGTGGGAACGGATGGGCGCGGCATTCAGCATGGAGACAACAAGACATCAGTCGCCTCGGGGCTGTCAAGTGTCGCGGCGCTGTACGCGCCGGATGCCATGGCGGACCCGACGAAAATCCCGCCCATTCAGCAACTTGCACTTGCAACCAACCACACCTTGATTCCGATTGAAACAAAATTTCCGCGCCGGTTGCGCGACTTCGCGCGGCATGGACTACTACCCTGCCCCCGACTCGATTTCATCGGACGCGACGTGCCGCTTGCTCCAGAACACGATCACAACGCCAGCATGGCGACCATGCTGGCCCGGCAACGCGAGGCATTCCTGCGGGACGGTCCCCCCACCCTGGCGCAGCGCAGGGCCCGGCTGGGTCAATTGCGGGCCGCGCTGCTCGCACACCGTGAAGTCCTGAAGGACGCGGTCAGCGCCGATTTCGGACACCGCTCGCGCCACGAGACCGACTTCATGGAGCTGGCCTGCATCGTCCAGGCCATCGACTACCTCTCCCGTCGCCTGCGCCGCTTCATGCAGCGCGAGCGCCGCCATGTGCATCTTTTCTACCGCGCTGGACGCGCCTACGTGGAATACCAGCCGCTGGGCGTCATCGGCGTGATGTCGCCATGGAACTACCCCGTCGCGCTCGCGCTGGTGCCGCTGGCCACCGCGCTGGCGGCGGGCAACCGCGCCATGCTCAAGCCGTCGGAGCTGACCCCGCAGACCAGCCAGGCGCTGCGGCACATGTTGGCTGAGGCCTTCCCCGAGGAGGAGGTCGCCGTGGTGCTTGGCGGCCCGGAGACCGGCGCCGCGTTCAGCGCGCTGCCATTCGACCACCTGCTGTTCACTGGTAGCACTCAGGTCGGCCGCAAGGTGATGCGAGCCGCCAGCGACCACCTGGTGCCCGTGACCCTGGAACTGGGCGGCAAGAGTCCGGCCATCGTCGCGCGTGGCCACGTCAACGAACGTACCCTGCGCAGCCTGGTGTACGGCAAGCTCTCCAATGCAGGCCAGACCTGCGTGGCACCGGACTACGCGCTGGTGCACGAGGACGACCTGGAGGCCTTCATCGCCCGCTACGTCGCCACGGTCCAGCGCTTCTACCCGGATGGCCCCTCCAGCCGCGACTACACGAGCATCGTCAGCGACCGCCACTGCGACCGACTGCGCGGGCTGGTCGAGGATGCACGCCGCCGTGGCGCCCGTGTGATCGAGGTTGGTGCATCTCCCACTCTCGGTGCTGCTCGCAAGCGCAGCCTGGCACCCACGCTGGTCGTCAATGCGGGAGACGCGGCGGCGCTCATGCAGGAGGAAATCTTTGGTCCCATCCTGCCGGTGCTCAGCTACCGCAGCATCGACGAGGCCATCGCCGCCGTGAACGCGCGGCCCCGCCCGCTCGCGCTCTACTACTTCGGCGCCGAGGACGGCGACTGCGCCCGGCTGCTGGCGCGCACCACTTCCGGCAACGTCGGCATCAACAACACCTTGATCCATGTGGCGCAGGACGATCTGCCCTTCGGTGGCATCGGGCCGAGCGGCATGGGCGCCTACCACGGCATCGAGGGCTTTCGCGCGATGAGCCATGCCAAGGGTGTCTTCGTGCAGGGCCGCTGGAACCTCCCCGGCCTGCTGCATGCGCCCTTCGGCAGGCTCGCCGATATCGCGGCCGCGCTCACGCTGGGCAAAACCAGGCCGCCATCGTGATGATCCGTGGCACGCACCACTGCGCGGTCGATCCCGGCAGCCGCCAAACACGGCGGGCTCAAGCCGGCACGGCGAGCCGCCGCGGGAAACCATCCCGATGCCTTGCGCATGTCCCTGCCTGGGCAGCCGCTTGCGCAGGCACGGCTGCAAGATGGTGGCCCCGACACGATTCGAACGTGCGACCTGTCCCTTAGGAGGGGACCGCTCTATCCAGCTGAGCTACGGGGCCAAGGCCGGCATTGTCGCATGAACCTCGGTTTTGCCAAGCCGGCAGGCGTTGGTCGCGGCGGGCGGAGAGGTCTGCTCTGCTAGAATCGCCGACCACATCGCGCCGCGCTCGCTTGTCTGCGGCGGCGTGTTTGCCGCTTCGCTTTCCAGGAGATTCCATGTCCGCAGAGCTGCTCAAGGCACTCGAACTCGCCGCCTCCAACCCGGGCACCTACCTCGGCGACGGCCACTGGTCGCAGGCCGACGGCGCCGGCGTGATCGAGCCGCTCAACCCCACCACCAACGAGGTGATCGCCAAGGTCCAGGCGACCACGGCGGAGGATTACGAGCAGGTGATCACGCGGGCTCAGCAAGCCTTCAAGGCCTGGCGCACCACCCCGGCGCCGCGCCGCGGCGAGGCGGTCCGGCTGTGTGGGCAGGCGCTGCGCCGGCACAAGGACGCGCTCGGCTCGCTGGTCGCGCTGGAGATGGGCAAGAGCAAGCCCGAGGGCGACGGCGAAGTGCAGGAGATGATCGACATCGCCGACTTCGCGGTCGGCCAGAGCCGCATGCTGTACGGCTACACGATGCACTCCGAGCGCCCCGGCCACCGCATGTACGAGCAGTACCACCCGCTCGGCCTGGTCGGCATCATCAGCGCGTTCAACTTCCCGGTCGCGGTCTGGGCCTGGAACGCGTTCCTGGCGGCGATCTGCGGCGACGTGTGCATCTGGAAGCCGTCCAACAAGACCCCGCTGACCGCGATCGCGACGATGAAGATCTGCAACGCGGCGCTGCGCGAAGGCGGCTTCCCGGACATCTTCTTCCTGATCAACGATGCCGGCACCGCGCTGTCGGAGAAGCTGGTCGACGACGCGCGCGTGCCGCTGATCAGCTTCACCGGTTCGACCCAGGTCGGCCGGATCGTCGCCGAGAAGGTCGCGCGCCGGCTCGGCCGCTGCCTGCTGGAGCTGGGCGGCAACAACGCGATCATCCTCGACGAGAGCGCCGACCTGAAGCTGGCCGTGCCCGGCATCGTGTTCGGCGCGGTCGGCACCGCCGGGCAGCGCTGTACCACCACGCGCCGGCTGATCGTGCACGAATCGATCCATGACGCGGTGCTGGCGACGCTGGTCAAGGCCTACAAGCAGGTCGAGGGCAAGATCGGCGATCCGACCGATCCGGCCAACCTGATGGGCCCGCTCAACAGCCGTGGCGCGGTCGAGCAGTTCCTGGACGCGATCGCCAAGGCCAGGGCCGCCGGCGGCACCGTCGAGACCGGTGGCACCGCGCTCGACCGGCCCGGCAACTTCGTGCTGCCGGCGATCGTCAGCGGGCTGAAGAATTCCGACGCGGTAGTCCAGCACGAGACCTTCGCGCCGATCCTGTACGTGATGAAGTACACGACCCTGGACGAGGCGATCGAGCTGCAGAACGGCGTGCCGCAGGGCCTGTCGTCGTCGATCTTCACCCAGAACCTGAAGGCGGCCGAGCGCTTCCTGTCGGCGGCCGGCAGCGACTGCGGCATCGCCAACGTCAACATCGGCACCTCCGGCGCCGAGATCGGCGGCGCGTTCGGCGGCGAGAAGGACACCGGCGGCGGCCGCGAGTCCGGCTCGGACGCCTGGAAGGTCTACATGCGCCGGCAGACCAACACGATCAACTACTCCGACTCGCTGCCGCTGGCGCAGGGCATCAAGTTCGATCTGTAGCGGCAAGACCTGTAGGAGCGGCCTTAGCCGCGATGGGGCTTTCCCTGGGCAGGCCCCATCGCGGCTGAAGCCGCTCCTACAGGATCCTCCCGATAGATAATCGCCGTCACGCCACTGCAAGGAGCATCACCGATGAATGCCCACCGCCAGACCAGCACCCTGGCCATCGTCAGCCTGGTCGTCGGCATCCTCGGCTGGACCCTGCTGCCGTTCCTCGGCAGCCTCGGCGCGATCGTCACCGGCCACCTGGCCCGCGCCGAGATCCGCCGCGAGCCGCAGCGCCTGGAAGGCGACGGCCTGGCGCTGGGCGGCCTGATCCTGGGCTGGCTGTCGGTCGCGACCTGGATCCTCGGGATCGCGGTGTTCGTCTTGTTCTTCGGCGGGCTGGCCTGGCTCGCCCATCTCAAGGCCTGACAGCGCGATGCGCGCGATCGCCATGCCGATATCGAACACCACACCGACGGCTTCGCCGATTTCTTGAACTGACCATGTATTCCCTGGCTCGCCCCTTCCTGTTCGCCCTGGACGCCGAGCGCGCCCACGGCCTGGGCCTGCACGGCCTGGAACTCGCCTACCGCACCGGCACTTCGCCGCTGCTGGCCTCCCGCCCAACGCCATTGCCCACGCCCGCGTTCGGGCTGGAGTTTCCCAACCCGGTCGGCCTGGCCGCCGGGCTGGACAAGAACGGCGAGCACATCGACGCGCTGCTGGCGCTGGGCTTCGGCTTCGTCGAGATCGGCACGGTCACGCCGCGCCCGCAACCGGGCAATCCCAGGCCGCGCATGTTCCGGCTCGCCGAGCACCAGGCGATCATCAACCGCATGGGCTTCAACAACCTCGGCGTGGATGTGCTGGTACGCAACGTCGAGCGTTCGCGCCGCCGCGGCGGCCTGCTCGGGATCAACATCGGCAAGAACAAGGACACGCCGAACGAGGAGGCCTCGCGCGACTACCGCCACTGCCTGGAGCGGATCTATCCGCTGGCCGACTACGTCACCGTCAACATCTCCTCGCCCAACACCGCCGGCCTGCGCGAGTTGCAGGAGGAGCAGGCACTGCGCCAGCTGATCGGCGACTTGCGCGAGGCCCAGGAAGCGCTCTCGGCCCGCCACGGCCGGCGCGTGCCGATGCTGGTGAAGGTCGCGCCCGACCTCGACGAACGCGACATCGACGCCGCCGCGCGGGTGCTGTCGGACCTGTCGGTGGACGGCGTGGTCGCCACCAACACGACCGTGGCGCGCCCACGGGTCGAAGGCCATCCGCACGCCGGACAGGCCGGCGGCCTGTCCGGCGCGCCGCTGCTGGAGCCATCGACGCTGGTGCTGCGCCGCCTGCGCGCGCGCCTACCCGAGTCGATCCCACTGGTCGGCGTGGGCGGTGTCACCTCCGCTGCCGACGCGGCGGCGAAGATCGCCGCCGGCGCGGCGCTGGTACAGCTCTACAGCGGCTTCGTCTTTCGCGGACCAGCCCTGGTCGGCGAGAGCGTGGAGGCGATCCGGCGCCAGCGCGAGGCCCCCAGCCACGGAACCGTCTCGACGCCATGACCTCCCCTGCCCCATCCCCCTGGACGCTGGCCGAACACGCGCCACTGCGCTCCCTCAACACCTTCCATGTCGTCGCCACCGCGACGCGGCTGCTGGAGATCGCCGATCCCGCCACGCTGCCGCAGGCGCTGGCGCTGCCACAGGTCGCCGCCGGCCCGCTGCTGGTACTTGGCAGTGGCAGCAACGTGCTGCTGGCCGGCAATCCCGAAGGGACCGTGCTGAGCTTTGCCAATCGCACGATCGAACTGGTCGCCCGCCACGCCGACCATGCGATCGTGCGCGCCGGCGCCGGCACCCCCTGGCACGCGCTGGTGATGTGGTCGCTGCAACAGGGCCTGTCCGGACTGGAGAATCTGGCGCTGATTCCCGGCACCGCCGGTGCCGCGCCGATCCAGAACATCGGCGCCTATGGCGCCCAGGTCGGCGATTTCGTGCACGCGGTGGAAGCCTGGGATCGCAACCTCAGCGAGTTCGTCCGGCTCGACGCGCAGGCCTGCGCGTTCGGCTACCGCGACAGCGCGTTCAAGCGCGAGCCGGAGCGCTGGCTGATCACCGCGCTGGAACTGAACCTGCCGTTCCTGCACGAACTGAAGCTGGATTACGCCGGCATCCGCGAGCAGCTGGCGAGCATGCAGGTCGAGCTGCCCGAGGCGATCGACGTTGCCCGCGCGGTGATCGAGATCCGCCGCCGCAAGCTGCCGGACCCGGACCTGCTCGGCAACGCCGGCAGCTTCTTCAAGAATCCGCAGTTGCCGCGCGAGCAGGTCGATGCCCTGCTGCACGCGCATCCGGCGTTGCCGGTGTTCCCGGCCGACCCGCCCGGCACCGCCAAGCTGTCGGCCGCGTGGCTGATCGAGCAATGCGGCTGGAAGGGCCATCGCGACGGCGATGCTGGCGTCTCGCCCGAGCATGCGCTGGTGCTGGTCAACCATGGACAGGCCAGCGGCGGGGAGCTGCTGGCGCTGGCGCGGCGCATCGCCGGGTCGGTGCGCGAACGCTTCGGCGTGGTGCTGGAACCGGAGCCGAGGCTGGTCGGAGCGCGCTGGTGAATCCCGCATCGGTGCCGCCGCGCGCGGCACTGCTGATGCTGCTCAGCACGCTGGCGTTCGGCCTGATGGCGATCACCATCCGCTGCGCGTCGGCGACGCTCGCCACCGCCGAGGTCGCGTTCTTCCGCAACGCCTTCGGCCTGCTCGCGCTGTTGCCACTGGTGCTCGGCCCTGGACGCGCGCCGCCGCGCACCCGCCACCTGTCGCGCTATCTGACCCGCACCCTGATCGGGCTGGTCTCGATGCTGTGCGGGTTCTGGGCGATCGGCCACCTGCCACTGGCACAGGCGGTCACACTGGCCTACTCCACGCCCCTGTTCGCGACCGTGCTGGCGGTGTTCTGGCTGCGCGAGACGGTACGGATGCGGCGCTGGCTCGCGGTGGCCGCCGGCTTCGCCGGGGTGCTGGTGCTGCTGCGCCCCTGGTCGGAGGCGTTCAGCGCCGGCCTGCTGGTGGCGCTGGCCGCGGCCATGGTCAGCGCGATCGTCGCGATCCAGATCAAGCAGCTATCGAAGCTGGATCCCCCGGACACCGTGGTGTTCTACACCTATGTGTTCTGGGTGCCGATGTCGCTGCTGCCGGCGCTGCTGCAGTGGAGCTGGCCACAGGGATGGGCCTGGTTGTGGCTGGCCCTGACCGGCGTGTTCGGCACCGCCGGCCAGCTGTTCTGGACGCGCGCGTTGCGACTGGGCGAAGTCTCCGCGCTGCAGCCGATCGGCTTCATGCAGCTGCCGCTGGTCGCGCTGCTGGGCTGGTGGCTGTTCGGCGAGCAGGTCGACCGCTACACCGCGCTCGGCGCGGCGATCATCGTCGGCGCCAACGCCTACATCGCCCATCGCGAGACGGTGCTGATGCGCCGCGCGGCCACCCACGCCCCGATCGAAGGGGCCAAGCCGGGGGAATGAACGAGACATCGACCAGCCATCGTTGTCACGAGAGGATTCAAGGGCATGCACCTGGCGGTCGCACGTGTTTGCAGCAGTCACCCGCTGGGCAACCCACCTGCTCTATGCAGGCCGCGCCGCCGCCAGCGCGGACGCCGCGTCCCGCGGAACATCACCAGGTACAGCCCGACCACCCAGATCAGCGCCGCCGACCAGCCGCCGAGGATGTCGGAGGGATAGTGCACGCCGAGGTAGACCCGCGAGACACCTACCAGCAGCGCGAACAGCCCGGCGAGCCCCGTCACCGGCCAGCGCCAGCGGGTCCACCAGGCCAGCGCGACCACCACCACCGCCAGCGTCATCGAGCCCATCGCATGGCCGCTGGGGAAGCTGAAGGTGCTCTCCGGCGCGATCGACTCCCACAGGCTCGGCCGCTGACGCTGGAAGAAGTGCTTGGCGCCCAGATTCAGCAGCGCCGATCCGGCGAAGCCGAACGCCGCGAACGATGCCTCGCGCCAGCGCCGCAATGCCAGCAGTACCAGCACGATCAGGATGTCGAGCGGGATCACGCCGTACTGGTAGCCAAGCCTGGAAATACCGACGAAGAACGCGTCCAGCCCCGGCGAGGCCACCCCGCGCATCCGCCACAGCAGCGGCTCGTCGAAGAAGAAATCCTCGAACGCGTGTACTTCGTCGGCCAGCGCGACGAATACCCCCAGCGGCAGCAGCACGCCGGCGAACAGCAGCACCAGCCGCCACGCGTTGTCGCGCAGCCAGTGGCGGAAACCGGCCGGCGTCTCAGCCGGCGGCGCGCGCATACCGGGTTTCGACGTAGTCGTCGACCAGCGCGACGAACTCCTGGGCGATGTTCTCCCCGCGCAGCGTCACCGTCTTCTCGCCGTCGACGAACACCGGCGCCGAAGGCGCCTCGCCGGTGCCGGGCAGCGAGATGCCGATGTTGGCGTGGCGCGACTCGCCCGGGCCATTGACCACGCAGCCCATCACCGCCAGGGTCATGTTCTCCGCGCCCGGATGGGTGACGCGCCACAGCGGCATCTTCTCGCGCACGTGGTTCTGCACCACCTTGGCCAGCTCCTGGAAGAACTCGGAAGTGGTGCGGCCGCAGCCCGGGCAGGCGGTGACCAGCGGGGTGAAGGCGCGCTGCCCGGTGGTCTGCAGCAGCTCCTGGGCGACGATTACCTCCTGGGTACGCGACTGGCCCGGCTCGGGGGTCAGCGAGATCCGGATGGTGTCGCCGATGCCTTCCTGCAGCAGTACCGACAGCGCCGCGCTGGAGGCGACGATGCCCTTGCTGCCGATGCCGGCCTCGGTCAGGCCCAGGTGCAGGGCGAAGTCGCAGCGCGCCGACATGTCGCGGTACACCGCGATCAGCTCCTGCACCCCGGAGACCTTGGCCGACAGCACGATCCGGTCGCGCCCCAGGCCCAGTTCCACCGCGCGCTCGGCCGAGTCCACCGCCGAGCGGATCAGCGCCTCGCGCAGCACCCGGCCGGCATCCCACGGCTGTTCCAGCCGCGAGTTCTCGTCCATCAGCTGCGCCGCCAGGGCCTGGTCCAGCGAGCCCCAGTTGGCGCCGATCCGCACCGGCTTGCCGTAGCGGATCGCGAACTCGATCAGCTGGCCGAATTGCAAGTCCTTCTTCTTGCCGAAACCGACGTTGCCGGGATTGATCCGGTACTTGGCCAGCGCCTCGGCGCAGGCCGGCTCGGCGCTGAGCAGTTGGTGGCCGTTGTAGTGGAAATCGCCGATCAGAGGCACCTCGATGCCCATCATCGCCAGCTTGTCGACGATGCGCGGGATCGCCGCGGCCGACTCGGCGTTGTTGACGGTCAGCCGCACCATCTCCGAGCCGGCGCGCCACAGCTCGGCCACTTGCTTCACGCTGGCGGCGACGTCGGCGGTGTCGGTGTTGGTCATCGACTGCACCACCACCGGGTGGCCGCCGCCAACGGTGACGCCGCCGACCTTGACCGCCTGGGTCATGCGGCGGGTCCAGGGGGCGGCGGAAGCGGGCGGCGTGGGGCGGCTGACGGCGTCGTGCATGGCGTGCATTCTAGCGTGAGCGCCGCCGGCCACTCATCCCGTGACGCGCCTTCGGTAGGCCGCCATTGCGCCAGATCAAGGCGACCGCTGCCGGATCGGCGCATAGTCGTCCGGGTGTGCCGTCTGCGGGGAGCGCATCGCCGCTGCCGGAAACGGTCGCTGATGGCCAGAAACTGAACCCTGCACCGGCCATGCGACGGTTTGTCGCATTGGGCAGCCACGGCCGGTGCCTACGATTGAGACGACATGAATCCTTCCGACGCTCCGTTCCTGCGAACCCTGTGCAGCCTGCGTTGGCTCGCGACCGCCGGCCAGGCCGCCACCATCCTGGTCTGCACGCTGCTGATGCGCCTGGAGCTGCCGCAGCTGCCGCTGTGGTCAGGGGTGGTGGTGCTGGCGCTGTTCAACCTGTACGCGCAGATCCGGGTTTCGCATTCGGACACCGCCGCGCCGGCAACCGCGTTCGGACACATCCTGGTGGACATCACCGTGCTGACCTGGATGGTCGGCTGGAGCGGCGGCATCGCCAACCCGTTCGGCTCGCTGTTCGTGATCCTGATCGCGCTGGCGGCGCTGGCGCTGCCGCTGAACTGGACCATGGCCGTGGCCAGCGCCTGCGTGGCCGGCTACACGGTCAGCGCCGCATTCGGGATGCCGCTGCCGTCCGGCAGCTTCGATCCGCTGAGCCTGCACATGTGGGGCATGGCCGCCAACTTCCTGATCTCCACGCTGGTGGTGCTGGTGTTCTCGACCAAGCTGGCGTTCGCGCTGCGCGAGCGCGAGCGCGAGATCTCCACACTGCGCGAGCGCTTCGCCCGCAACGAGGGCATCGTCGCCCTGGCCACCCATGCCGCCTCGGTCGCGCACGAACTGAACACGCCGCTGGCGACGATGACCTTGTTGATCGACGATGCCACCGAGCAGTGCCAGCAATCGGAACTGCGCGAGGATCTGGAGACCGTGCGCGAGCTGTTGGCGCAATGCCATGAGCGTGTGCTGGCGCTGGCGGCTCCCGCCGACAACGGCCGCCTGAGCAGCGGCGTGGCGGTGCAGGACGTACTCGAACAGTGGCGGCTGGTACGCCCGACCATCCAGTTGCAGCTCAACCCCGATGCACCGATCCGGCTGATGCTCGAACCCGGCGTCGGGCACCTGCTGCTGGTGCTGCTCAACAACGCCGCCGATGCCGGCGAGCGCACCGGCCACGCGCAGGTGGAACTGAGCCTGCGCATCGAAGACGGCCGGCTGGAGGCAGAGGTACGCGACTTCGGTCCGGGCTTCGACACTCACCAGGCCATGCTGCCCGGCAAGCTGTTCGACAGCGGCAAGACCGATGGCATGGGCGTCGGCCTGGCCCTGTCCCATGCCACGATCGAGCGTCTGCACGGGGAGTTGTGGATGCTGCCGGCCGAAGGCAACGGTGCTCGGGTAGGATTCCGCCTGCCCCTCGGGACTGTCAACAAGGAGGCGATTACATGAATACCACCACGATGCCCAAGGGCCTGCTGGTCGACGACGACGGCCTGTACCTGCGCACCCTGCAACGCAGTCTGGCCCGGCGCGGGATCGAGACCCTGGTCGCCGGCGACACCGCCAGCGCGCTGGCCACCGCCCGCCAGGCCCTGCCCGACTTCGCGCTGATCGACCTGAAGATCGGCCACGACTCGGGCCTGGCGCTGATCCAGCCGCTGCGCGCGATCCGGGCCGACATGCGGATCCTGCTGGTCACCGGCTACGCCAGCATCGCCACCGCGGTGGAGGCGATCAAGCTCGGCGCCGACGACTACCTGCCCAAACCGGCCAACATCGCCACGATCCTGCGCGCGCTCGGCGAGGAGGATGAGGAGCCGGGCGAGGCAGCGGAGGACGAGGAGCACGCTCCGGAGATGATGACCCCGCTCAACCGGCTGCAGTGGGAGCACATCCAGCAGGCGCTGCACGAGACCGGCGGCAACGTCTCGGCCGCCGCGCGCCTGCTCGGCATGCATCGGCGCTCGCTGCAGCGCAAGCTGACCAAGCGCCCCAGCCCGAGGTCGATCCAGGGCTGAGCGATTCTGCGTCTTGGCATGTCGCCCCATCGCGCGGGAGGATCCCGGCGCCCTCGTGGGCTGAAGTGGGAGAGGGCCAGGACTTCGCGAAGGCCGGATCTTCTCCCCGAAGGGAGCAAGCAGTTCAGTCGGCCCTGCCGAATACCGTCGCCCTGCGCGAGGTGGCCATGATCCCATCGCTGCCCGCGATCAAGGCCGTGCCCCAGCTGCTCCGGCTCGAGGCGTCCCAGCCATTGACCACGTCCAGAGAACGGTTGCGGCCTTCGTTGCCGGACCAGGACCACCCCAGATAGCCGACGCCGTAGGCCTGCGCGCTGCGCATGATCGCGGCCGCGGCCACCTTCGCGCCCCGGTGCTCGGCGCCGAACTCGCCGACCACCAGCGCCAGCTTGTTCCTGTGGAACGCGCTCATGTACTTGTCGACCTTGTCGTCGCTGTTGAATACCTCGTACATATGCACGCTGAAGATCAGGTTGCGCTGGCTGTCCAGCGCCAGCAGCGCGGCGGCGTTGTCGCGCATGTAGTACTGCCAGTCCTGGCCCCAGTTGGGCGCATCCACCATCAGCGCGTGGGTCAATCCGGCCTTGCGCAGCTTGGCGATCGCCGCGGCGTGCTGGTTCACCCATTCGCCAGGTTTCAGCGCGTTGCCGAACGGCTCGTTGCCGATGTTGATGACGACGTAGTCCTCCTGGCCGATCAGTGCCTCGCGGATGCCTATCCAGTAATCCGCGGCGCTGCTCAAGGTGGAGGCCGCGCCATCGTCGCCGTAGCCGGTGGTGTCGTGCACATCCAGCACCGCGATCAGGCCTAGGGCCTTGCAACGCGCGATGAGATCCGCCACTTGCGAGGCGGGCGTGCGCCGCCAGCGCGCGCCCGAGCCGAGCACCAGGCGGACCGTATTGGCGCCGGTCGCCGCGATCGACACGAGCGCCTGCGGACTCCTGTCGACGTACCAGGCATGCGGCAGATTGATCCCGCGCATCACGAAGACATTGCCGTTGCCTTCCTTCAGCTGGCTACCCGAGACGTGCAAGCCGGCTTGCGCGCTGAGCGTGGTGCCGAGCAGGGCCAGCGCCAGGAGCAAACGCCGAGACAACAGCGCAGAACGTTTCAAGAGCATCTCTCCAGAGGAAGTCAGGGACCGGCGGCCGATACCGTGAGAGGGCGCATGCTGCCGGGCCGGTGCCGCTCCCCGCCGCATCGGGCGACATCCGCACGCGTGCCGCTACGGGCGCGCAAACCCAGACTTCTCGCGGCGATGGGCGGGCAGCATCCGGATCACCAGAACAGCGCATACAGCGCGACCAGGATCGCGACCACGCCGACGGCCCCCATGTTGAAGCTCGGCGGGGTGGCATAGCGCACGTCGTCGGTGCGGATCAGGTCGCGGCCGGGTGCCGCCGGAGTCAGCAGCGATACCGCCACGGCCAGCAACAGCGACAGCACGAACACCAGCCCGACCCGGTCGATGAACGGCAGCGCCGGCCAGGCCAGCTTGAACAGGATCGACAGCGCGAACGAGCCGATCGCCGCGGTCAGCGCGCCGGCCTCGTTGGCGCGCTTCCAGAACAGCCCGAGCATGAAGATCACCACGATGCCCGGGGTGAAGAAGCCGGTGAACTCCTGGATGTACTGGAAACCCTGGTCGAAGCTGCCCAGCAGCGGCCGCGCGGTCAGGATGCCGACGGCCACCGCGACGGCCGCGACGGTCCGCCCGACCCGCACCAGGTGGCGCTGGTCGGCCTGCGGCCGCGACTTGGCGTAGAAGTCCAGGGTGAAGATGGTCGCGATCGAGTTGATCTTCGACGCCAGCGAGGCCACGATCGCTGCGATCAGTGCCGCGAACACCAGCCCCAGCACGCCCGACGGCAGCAGCTGCATCATCGTCGGATAGGCCTGGTCCGGCTTGGCCAGGTCCGGCGCCAGCACCACCGCGGCGATGCCGGGTACCACAATCACCACCGGCATCAGCAGCTTCAGGAACGCGGCGAACACCATGCCCTTTTGCGCCTCGCCGATGTTCTTGGCGGCCAGCGCGCGCTGGATGATGTATTGATTGAAGCCCCAGTAGCTGATGTTCATGATCCACAGACCACCGATCAGCACGCTCAGGCCCGGCAGGTCCTTGTAGAACGGGCTGTCCTTGGACAGGATCATGTGGAAGTGCTCGGGATGCTGCTGCCACAGGTGCTGGAAGCCGGCGACGACGCCGGCCCCGTCGCCGATCTTGGACAGGGTCAGGCCGGCGACCAGCAACCCGCCGAACACCAGCAGGCAGACCTGCACGATGTCGGTCAGCGCCACCGCCTTGAGCCCGCCGTACAGCTGGTACAGCAGCGCGAACACGCCGATCAGCGCCAGCGCCAGTATCTGGTCCATGCCGGTGACCTGGGTCACCGCGATCGAGCCCAGCCACAGGATCGAGGTCAGGTTGACGAACACGTACAGGCCCAGCCAGAACACCGCCATCAGCGTGCGGATGCGGTTGCCGTAGCGCTGCTCCAGGAACTGCGGCATCGTGTAGATGCCGTTGCGCAGGAAGACCGGCAGGAAGAACTTGCCGACGATCAGCAGCGTCGCGGCGGCCATCCACTCGTAGGAGGCGATCGCCAGGCCGATTGCGTAGCCCGAGCCGGCCATGCCGATGATCTGCTCGGCCGAGATGTTGGCGGCGATCAGCGAGGCGCCGATCGCCCACCACGGCAGCGACTTGCCAGCGAGGAAGTAGTCCTCCGCGCTCTTGCTGTGCCCGGTCTTCTCGCGCGAGACCACCTGCGCCAGCACGAAGATGCCGGCCAGGTAGGCCAGCACGATCACGATGTCCAATGTTGCAAGACCCACTGCCCTCTCCCGTCATGCCGTTGGCCATGCGCTGGCCGGAAATTCCCCTAGTCCGTCGCCTATCCGTAGGAGCGACTTCAGTCGCGATGGGGACTTCTCGGGAAAGCCCATCGCGACTGAA
>JASGDF010000062.1:0-14041 GCA_047607345.1 Pseudomonas sp.
CGATCCTGCCGAAGGCGGCCGAGGCCGGCGCGGCGATGGCGGCGCGGCAGGCGCTGGCCGCGCTCGGGCAGGCGCAGTTGATCGCGCTGTGGCAGCGCTTCTTCGAACGTCCGGTCGCGCAGGTGCTGCTGACCCACGACGACCTGCGCAATCGCCGTCGCTATCTCAACGCCCGCGCCACCCTGACCGAGCTGCTCGCGCTCGGCGCGCTGCCGGTGGTCAACGAGAACGACACCGTGTCGGTGGACGAACTCAAGCTCGGCGACAACGACAACCTCGCCGCGATCGTCGCCGCGCTGGTCGATGCCGACGCGCTGTTCATCGCCACCGACATCGACGGGCTGTACACCGCCGACCCGCGCACCGACCCGCAGGCCAGCCCGATGCAGGACGTGGCCGAGCTGAATGCCGAGGTGCTGGCGATGGCCGGTGGCAGCGGCAGCAAGGTCGGCACCGGCGGCATGCGTACCAAGCTGGAGGCGGCCGCCAAGGCCGGCGCGGCGGGCATCGAGACCTACCTGTTCAATGGTCGCAGCGCCGAGGTGGCGCGCGCGTTGGCGCAGGATCGCCTGCGCGGCACCCGCATCCGCGCGGGCCGCACCCGCATCGCCGCGCGCAAGTACTGGCTGCGGCACGCGCCGGTCGAGCCGGGCGCGATCCTGGTCGATGCCGGCGCGGCCACGGCGCTGGCCGACAGGGGGGCATCATTGCTGCCCGGCGGCGTGCGCGGCGCCGTGGGCGAGTTCCGGCGCGGTGACATGGTCGAGATCCGCGTGCAGGGCGAGGCGCCGCGCAGCCTGGCGCGCGGCATCGCCCAGTATTCGGCGGTGGACGTGCGCCGCCTCGCCGGGCGCCACTCGCGCGAGATCGAGGCCTTGTTGGGCTACACCTACGGCGAGAACGTCGTGCATCGTGACGACCTGGTGCTGTTGTAATCGCTTTTTTGTGGGAGGGACTTCAGTCCCGACGCATTGCTGGCAATGTCCGTCGGGACTGAAGTCCCTCCCACACTCTCCTCGAATCGATTTCGGAATGCCGCCATGACCACAGACATCAAGAACCTCGCCCTGCAATGCCGCGATGCGGCCCAGACCCTGGCCACGCTGTCCGCGCCGGCCAAGCAGGCCCTGCTGGAATCGATGGCCGCGGCGCTGGAATCCGACGCCGAGGTGATTCTCGCCGCCAACGCGCAGGACCTGGACGCGGCGCGGCAGAAGGGTACCGGCAGCGCGATGCTGGACCGTCTCGCGCTCGATCCGAAGCGGCTGGCCGGCATCGCCGCGGCATTGCGCGAGGTCGCCGCGCTGCCCGACCCGGTCGGGCAGGTCACTCGCGAAGACGTGCGCCCGAACGGCATCCGCGTGCAGAAGGTGCGCGTGCCGCTGGGCGTGATCGCGATGATCTACGAGGCGCGCCCGAACGTGACCGCCGATGCGGCGGCGCTGTGCATCAAGGCCGGCAACGGCGTGATCCTGCGCGGCGGCTCGGAGGCGATCCATTCCAATACCGCGATCGCCGCCTCGCTCAGGCGCGCGCTGGCCGCGGCGGGTGTGCCCGAGGCCGCGTTGACCCTGGTGACCGACCTGCGCCGCGAGACGATGCTGGAGCTGTTGCAGCTCAACGACATCATCGATCTGGCGATCCCGCGCGGCGGCGAGGGCCTGATCCGCTTCGTCGCCGAGCATGCGCGGGTGCCGGTGATCAAGCACTACAAGGGCGTGTGCCACCTGTTCGTGGACGCCACGGCCGACCTGGAACTGGCGACGCGGCTGCTGGTGGACGGCAAGGTCTCGCGCCCGGCGGCCTGCAACTCGCTGGAGACGCTGCTGGTGCATGCCGACGTCGCGCCCGCGTTCCTGCCGAAGGCGGCCGAGGCGCTGCGCGCGCACCAGGTGGAGCTGCGTGGCGACGACGCCACCCGTGCGCTGGTGGCCGAGGTCGCCCCGGCCACCGACGAGGACTACGCGGCCGAGTACCTGGACCTGGTGCTGGCGGTGCGCGTGGTAGCGGACCTGGAGGCGGCGATCGATCACATCCGCCACTATGGTTCCGATCACACCGAGGTGATCGCGACGGGAGACGCCGGTCATGCCGAGGCGTTCGTGCAGGCGCTGCGCTCGGCGGTGGTGATGGTCAACGCCTCCTCGCGCTTCTCCGACGGCGGCGAGCTGGGGCTGGGCGCGGAGATCGGCATCTCCACCACGCGCCTGCATTCCTATGGCCCGATGGGCCTGGAGGCGCTGACGGTGGAGCGCTTCGTGGTGCGCGGCGAGGGCCAGACCCGCAACATCCCGTAGGAGCGGCTTCAGCCGCGCCTACACCGTTCCCACCGGAGTCCGACCATGCCCGTCCTACGCCCGCTCGTCCTGGCGCTTGCCTGCGCCGCCGTGCTTCCCGGCGCCTTCGCCCAGACCGCGCCAATGACCCCGGACATCACCGGGCAGAAGTTCGTTGCGCCCGAGAGCGCCAACGACTACGTCAAGCGCGAGGTGATGATCCCAATGCGCGACGGGGTCAAGCTGCATACCGTGATCGTGCTGCCCAAGGGCGCGCACGACGCGCCGATCCTGCTCACGCGCACGCCGTACGACGCCAGCGGCCGCGCCGAGCGGCTGAGCTCGCGGCACATGAAGGACCTGCTCCCGCAGGGCGACGACGTGTTCGTGGCCGGCGGCTACATCCGCGTGTTCCAGGACGTGCGCGGCAAATACGGTTCGGAGGGCGACTACGTGATGACGCGCCCGCTGCGCGGGCCGCTCAACGCCACGCCGGTCGACCATGCCACCGACGCCTGGGACACCATCGACTGGCTGGTGAAGAACGTGAAGGAGTCCAACGGTCGGGTCGGCATGATCGGTTCCTCCTACGAGGGCTTCACAGTGGTGATGGCGCTGACCGACCCGCATCCGGCGCTCAAGGTCGCCGCGCCGGAAAGCCCGATGGTGGACGGCTGGATGGGCGACGACTGGCTCAACTACGGCGCATTCCGCCAGGTCAACTTCGACTACTTCACCGGCCAGCTCACCGGGCGCAGCAAGGGCAGCTCGATCGCGCGTGCCGGCCACGACGACTACAGCAACTTCCTCGCCGCCGGCTCGGCCGGCGACTACGCCCGGGCGGCTGGCCTTGAGCAGTTGCCGTGGTGGCACAAGCTGACCGAGCACCCCGCCTACGACGCGTTCTGGCAACAGCAGGCCCTGGACAAGGTGATGGCGAGAACGCCGCTGAAGGTGCCGACGATGTGGCTGCAGGGGCTGTGGGACCAGGAGGACATGTACGGCGCCAACCACAGCTACCAGGCGATGGAGGCGCGCGACACCCATAACGACCGCAACTACCTGGTGATGGGGCCGTGGCGGCACAGTCAGGTGAACTATGCCGGCGCTTCGCTCGGCGCGCTGAAGTTCGATGGCGACACCGCGCTGCAGTTCCGTCGCGACGTGCTCAAGCCGTTCTTCGACCAGTACCTGATCGAGGGCGCGCCCAAGGCCGACACCCCGCCGGTGCTGGTCTACGACACCGGCGCCGACCACTGGGACCGGCTGCAGACGTGGCCGCTGAGCTGCGAGCGGGGCTGCGACGCGAAGTCGAGGCCGCTCTACCTCGGCGCCGGCGGCAGGCTGTCGTTCGACGCGCCAAAGGCCGGGCAGGGCGACTACGAGGAATACGTGTCCGATCCGGCCAAGCCGGTGCCGTTCGCGCCGCGCCCGGTCAGCTTCGACGACCGCGAGACGTGGACCACCTGGCTGGTCAAGGACCAGCGCTTCGTCGATGGTCGTCCGGACGTGCTGAGCTTCGTCAGCGAGCCGCTGGACGCGCCGCTGCGCATCGCCGGCGAGCCCAAGGTGAACCTGCAGGCTTCCACCAGCGGCACCGACAGCGACTGGGTGGTCAAGCTGATCGATGTCTACCCTGATGAAGACGCCACCGAGCCGACGCTGGGCGGCTACGAGCTGCCGGTGGCGCTGGCGATCTTCCGCGGTCGCTACCGCGAGAGCTTCGAGCATCCCGCGCCGCTGGCCGCCGGCCAGCCGCTGCGCTATCGCTTCGACCTGCCCAACGCCAACCACACCTTCGAGCGCGGCCACCGGGTGATGGTGCAGGTGCAGTCCAGCCTGTTCCCGCTGTACGACCGCAACCCGCAGACCTACGTGCCGAACATCTACTTCGCCACGCCCGGCGACTACCGCAAGGCCACCCAGCGCGTCTGGCACACGCCGCAGCTGGCGAGTTTCATCGAGCTGCCGGTGAAGTGAGGAGCTGCCACGCCATCGGCACCGGAGGATCGCGTGCGTGTTGGAGCAGGGTCATTCCTCTTCGGGTGGCCCGGCCACTCCAAGAGTGGCGCCCCGCGCAGCCGGCGCAGGCGACTCAGGCGCTGACCAGCCGCCGTACCGCGCGATACTCCCGCAGCCAGTGGCGGCGCAGCGTGCGGCTCAGCCACGTGGTCGCGCCGAGCCAGGCGAAGGCGAAGACCAGCAGGAACAGCCCCGCGCTGCGCCAGGGCGTGCCGGCCAGCAGCCATGCGCCCGCGTTGGCCGCCGCCGCATAACCCAGCAGCGCCCAGGCCGCGGTGCGTGCCAGCCACAGGTCGCGCAGGCTGGTGCGCAACTGCGCCAGCCGAAGCCTTGCATAGGTGCTGACGCGCTCGCTCAGGTCCTTGGCATGCGGGCGCGGCGCACGCAGCACGATCGCCCACACGATGGGCAGGAACACCACGAAGAACGGCATCAACAGCCACTGCGAGGGGGCGACGCGGCCGCTGGCCAGCGCCTGGCCGCAAACGAGCACCGCCGCGAGCGTCAACGCCAGCTCCACCGCGCGTTGCAGGTGCTGGCGTCGTTGCTTCCGCCGCACCCGGCGGGTGAGGTCTTGCTGCAGAGCAGGCCGGGTCTCGCCCTGCCAGGCGTTCTTCAGCAGCTCATCGAAGTTCATCAGGTGTTTTCCTTTTTGTACAGGGTCTTCAGGCGCTCCCGGGCACGGTGCAGGCGCACGCCCACGTTCTCGGTGCTGATTCCCAGCATGTCGCCGATTTCCTGGTAGTCGAAACCCTCCAGCTGCAGCATCAGCACCTGCCGCAGGTTGGGCGGAAGCGTGGCCAGCGCTTCGAACAGCCACTGCGTGCGTGCGCAGGCACCGACCGTGGCCGGGTCCGGCATGTCGTGAAGGGCCTCGTCAAACGGTACGCGGGACGGCTTCCGCGTTTCGGAGCGGACGTGGCTGGCGCCCATGTTGTGCGCGATGCGCAGCACGAAAGGCAGCAGCATGCCCGGATCGCGCAGCCGCGGCAGGCTTTCCCAGATGGCGAGCAGCACCTCCTGCAGCAATTCCTCGCGCACGGCGGCGTTGAGCTCGTAGCCGCACACCGCGCGCCACAGATGCGGATGGAAGGCTTGGACGTCGGGCCAGAGTGAATGCATGCGGCAGGGGGCAGTGGCGTGGGCGCTCGACCAGGGAGACGGTCAGCAACCTTCAGTCGCCGCCGGCCGCGGATTTCTTACGCCGCGCGGGCAGATTTTCTTTTTCGTAATGAATCCCCCGTGCCGGCGACTTAGGAGGCACACCCACCCGAAAGGAACCGACGATGCGATGCTTCGATCTGGCGAGGCTGCTGCTCCCCTCCGCCCTGGCCTGCGCGCCGATGCCTGCTCTGGCGAGCGTGCAGCCCGCCGACGCGGTGCTGGCGCTGGACAAGGTGCACGTCGTCGAGGCCGAGCGCAACCGCGCCAGCGCGCCCCGCTGCGTGCGTCTGGAGGGCCGGCGCATCGCGCGCATCGCCGCGGCTGGCGACGCGGGCTGCCTGCGCGGCGCCCGCGTCGTGGACCTGCATGGCCGCTACCTGATGCCGGGCCTGATCGACATGCACGCCCACCTCACCCTGGGCCCGCTGGAAATCAAGCGTGGGCAAGATGGCGCGGTGATGCAGGCGCTCGCCGACGACGGCATCGCCGAGCACAACGCCAGGCGCCTGGTCGCATTCGGGGTCACCACCGTACGCAACCCCGGCGGCGACCTGCAGGCCGCCGCCCGCTACAAGGCCCGGCTGTCGGCCGGCGAGCTGGTGGGCCCCGAATCCTTCAACGCCGGCCCGGTCATCAACGACGCCGACCTGCCCGGCCTGGCCACCGGCGTGAGCAGCCCCGAGGACATGGAGCGCGTGGTTCGCGCCCAGGTCGAGGCCGGCGCCGACTGGATCAAGCTCTACACGGGCCTTACCCCGGCGTTGCTGAAGGCCGGCATCGATGCCGCACACCGGCATGGTCGTCCCGCCGTCGCGCACCTGGAAAGCGTCGCCTGGCCGGACGCGCTGGCGATGGGGCTGGACGGCATCGTCCACCTGATGCCGCTGAGCCCCGACCTGCTGACGCCAGCGCAGCGCGAGGCCTGGCAGGCCACGGCCCGTGGAGGCACTTATTCGTTCTTCGAATGGTGGGAGCACTTCGATCCCGATGGTCCCCAGGCCGATCGGCTCGTGGCCGCCTTCCAGCAATACCGTCCGGTATTCGACGCCACCCTCGTCGCTTTCCACGCCGCCTTCGTACAGGACCAGGACAACCCTTACAAAGACGACGCCCGCCGCTATGCCCATCCGCGCCTGCTGGCCAACTGGAACGCATGGTTCACCTTCGCCGCCGGCTGGCGATCCGGGGATTTCGAGCGCGCCCGCGCCGTGTGGCCGAAGGTGCAGCGCATGGCGGTGCGGCTGTATGCCACCGATGCGCGCATGACCCTGGGCACGGACATGAGCAATCCGTGGATCGCGCCGGGCATCAGCCTGCACCGCGAGATGCAGTTGCTGGCCGAAGCCGGGGTGCCTTCGGCGCGCCTGTTGCTTGCCGCCACCCGCAATGCCGCGGAGGCCTTGGGCGCCGGTCAGCGCCTGGGGCGCGTGGCCACCGGTTTCGAGGCCGATCTGCTGGTGCTGGATGCCAACCCGCTGGCCGACATCCGGCATACCCGCGACATCCACGCCGTCGTGCTCGACGGCCGCTTCCTCGCCACCGGCGCACTGGACCAACTCAAGGGAGAATGAACATGAGGCGCACATTGCAGCACATCGCCGGCCTGCTCGCCGCCGGCTCGGCCATGGGCCTGGCGGGCACGGCACATGCCGGCCCTGCGGACTGGGAATCGCCGGAAGCCATCGTTCACGCCCTGTACGAGACGATTTCCGCCGACGCCGGCGAAAGGCGTGACTGGGATCGCTACCGCGCCCTGTTCCTCGATGGCGCTCGCTTGTCGATGGCGATGGATCGGCAGACCGGCAGCGGCATCACCGGCATGGGTAGCGAGGAACTGATTGCTCGAACCGAGGCCGCCTACGCGGCCACCGGCTTCCACGAAATCCCGCTGGTTACACGCGTGGAGCAACACGGCCCGCTGGCCTCGGTGATGAGCAGCTTCGAGGTGCGCCTGCGCCGCAGTGACAAGGCGCCGTTGATGCGCGGCCTGAACCATTTCCAGTTGCTCAACGACGGCGAACGCTGGTGGATCGTGTCCAACGTGGGGGCAGTGGAAACCGCCACGGCGGTACTGCCCGAGGACCTGCTGCCCGCGCTTCGGGGAGGTGCGAAATGAACGTCCAGGTGAAGCGCACGGCCGCGGATGCGCAGCCGGTGAAGCGCAGCAAGTGGATGTGGATCGGCCTGATGGGGGCAGCGTGCCTGGTGTGCTGGGTGGCGCTGGCCGTGGGCATCGCGCTGGAGGCGGGCACCACGGCGATGTTCGTCCTGGCCACCCTGGCGGCCGTCACCACCGAAGGCATGATCTGGCTGACGGCACTGGTGCTCGGCGTGAACCTCTACCAGGCACGACGGTACATCTGGCGCAGGCTGCGCCGGCACGTTGGCTAGAGTCCGCGCAGCATGCGGCCGCTGCCGGCGAGCAGCCGGGCCGGGAGGCCTTCGGGGATGCATTCGCGCGCGCCGGATGCACAGGTACAAAAAAACCGGAAAGCCCTGGGCTTTCCGGTTTCTGAATATACGACCACTGCTGCCAGTGGTCGGGGAGACAGGATTCGAACCTGCGACCTCTACGTCCCGAACGTAGCGCTCTACCAGACTGAGCTACACCCCGAAGGAGCCGCTCATGATACCGGACCAGGCCGATTGCGGCAAGTACGCAACCAGGTCGCGGCCCGCGCCGGCGGCCGATGCAGGGTGATGCCGCCGGCAGGCGTCATGGTCGCCGGTCCAGGCCGGCCGAGAGGTCGCGCCGCGTGCAGTGCGGGGCATACACAGCAAGGCCCGGAGAACTTCCGTTCTCCGGGCCTTGCTGTGATTTCCGATATGGTCGGGGAGACAGGATTCGAACCTGCGACCTCTACGTCCCGAACGTAGCGCTCTACCAGACTGAGCTACACCCCGTGGTGGCCGCACATGATGATGGATCGCTCACGGCGCGGCAAGTGTTGCGTTTCAGCGTTGGTCGTCGCGTGCGTTCTGTTCGCGCATTTCGAACCACATGCCGTTGAGCACGGCGGCCAGCGAGGCCAGGCCGGTGCCGAGGATCCAGGCGAAGTACCACATGAGGTTTTCTCCAAAAAAGGGGGCGACTCCTTCGCGACAGCCCGCACGTCCATGTGCGGGATCAAGTTCAGCAAACGGCGTCGGTCAGTAGGCGTTCGGTGTGTCGCCGATCTCGCTGATCGTGACCTTTCCCTTGAGCACGCGGTACACCCAGGTGGTATAGGCGAGGACGATCGGCAGGAACACCACCGTGGCCAGCAGCATGATCCACAGCGTCAGGTGGCTGCTGGAGGCGTCCCACAGGGTCAGGCTGGAGCCCGGCTGGCTCGAGGACGGCAGCAGGAACGGGAAGATCGCGAAGCCCACCGTGAAGATGATCCCGGCGATCGCCACGCCCGAGGCGATGAAGGCCAGGCCGCCGCGGCGGATGCGCAGCAGCGCCGCGCTGGCCAGCAGGCCGAGCAGGCCGGCCGCCGGCGCCAGCACGGTGGCCGGCATTGCGCTGTAGTTGTGCATCCAGCCGCCTGCGGTGGCGCCGACGATGGCGGTCTTGAGCAGCGGGTTGCTGTCCAGGTCAGTGGCCTGCGCCGAGGTCACCGCATAGCCCGGCAGCCAGGTCGCCACCAGCATCCCGCCCAGCGCGAACAGCACGAACGCGGCGATCGCGGCGATGCTGCCGTACTTCGCGGCGCGATCGGCCACCGGGCCGTCGGTCTTCAGCACCAGCATCGCCGCGCCGTGCGCGACCAGCATCGACACGCTGAGCAGCCCGGCCAGCAGCGCGAACGGCATCAGCAGGCCGAAGAAGCCGCCGGTGTAGAACACCCGCATCGTGTCGTCGAAGTGGTAAGGCACGCCGAGCAGCACGTTGCCCACCGCCACGCCCATGATCAGCGCCGGGATGAAGCCGCCGACGAACAGCGCCCAGTCCCAGCTGTTGCGCCAGCGCTGGCCGGGCAGCTTGCCGCGGAACTTGAAGCCGACCGGGCGCAGGATCAGCGCGAACAGGATCACGAACATCGCCAGGTAGAACCCGGAGAAGCTGACCGCGTACAGCGGCGGCCAGGCGGCGAAGATCGCGCCGCCGCCCAGGATCAGCCATACCTGGTTGCCTTCCCAGACCGGGCCGATGGTGTTGATGACCAGCCGGCGCTCATCGTCGGTCCTGGCCACGAACGGCAGCAGCGTGCCGACGCCTAGGTCGAAGCCGTCCATCACCGCGAAGCCGATCAGCAGCACGCCGAGCAGCAGCCACCAGATCACGCGCAGCGTCGTGTAGTCGAGCAATACGAAATCCATGAGTGTTCTCCTGACTTACGGCTGGCCGCCGGCCAGTGCTTCGGTGCTGAGGGGGGCCTTGGGCGACTTCGGCGCCGGCAGCGGCGGGACCCGTTCGTCCGGGCCCTTGCGGATCGACCTCAGCATCAGCTTGATCTCGATGATCATCAGCGTCGTGTAGATCGCGGTGAACCCGACCAGGGTCAGCAGGATCTCGTGCAGGGCCAGGCCCGATGCGGCGTAGAACGTCGGCAGCACGCCCTCGACCGACCAGGGCTGGCGGCCGTACTCGGCGACGAACCAGCCGCACTCGATCGCGATCCACGGCAGCGGCAGGGTCCACACCGCCAGCTTCAGGAACCAGCGCCTGTGCTCGAAGTCGTGCTTGCAGGCGAACCAGAACGCCAGCGCGAAGAAGACGATCAGGTAGAAGCCGATCGCGGCCATGACGCGGAAGGTCCAGAACAGCGGCAGCACCCGTGGCACGGTGTCCATCGCCGCCTTGGAAATCTCCTCCGGGGTGGCGTTGAGGATGTCCTCGCGGTAGCGCTTGAGCAGCAGGCCGTGGCCCAGGTCCTGCCAGTGGCGGTCGAACATCGCGCGCGCCTCGGCGTCGTGCTTGTTGGCGCGGATGCGCTGCAGCGCGCCGTAGGCCAGCTGGCCGCCGCGCACGCGATGCTCGGCGCGCCCGACCAGTTCCATGATGCCGGGGATCGGCTGGTCCAGCGAACGGGTGGCGATCAGGCCCATCAGGTACGGCAGCTTGATCGCGTAGTCGTTCTGGTGGGTGGACTGATTCGGGATGCCGAAGGCGGTGAAGTCGGCCGGGGCCTTCTCGGTCTCCCACATCGCCTCGATCGCGGCCAGCTTCATCTTCTGGTGCTCGTTGGCGGCGTAGCCGCTCTCGTCGCCCAGCACCACCACCGACAGCGAGGACAGCAGGCCGAACGCGGCGGCCACCGCGAACGAGCGGCGGGCGATGTCGCGGTGCCGGCCGCGCAGCAGGTAGAACGCCGAGATCGCCATCACGAAGCTGGCGCCCAGCACGTAGCCGGCGCTGACGGTGTGCACGAACTTGGCCTGCGCGACCGGGTTGAACAGCACCGCGATGAAGTCGACCACCTCCATGCGCATCGTGTCCGGGTTGAACACCGCGCCGGTCGGGTTCTGCATCCAGCCGTTGGCGATCAGGATCCACAGCGCCGACAGGTTGGTGCCCAGCGCCATCAGCCAGGTGACGGTGAGGTGCTGGACCCGCGACAGCCGGTTCCAGCCCAGGAAGAACAGGCCGATGAAGGTCGCCTCGAGGAAGAACGCCATCAGGCCCTCGATCGCCAGCGGAGCGCCGAAGATGTCGCCGACGTAGTGGCTGTAGTAGGACCAGTTCATGCCGAACTGGAACTCCATCACGATGCCGGTGCCCACGCCCATCGCGAAGTTGATGCCGAACAGCACGCCCCAGAAGATCGTCATGCGGCGCCAGACGTCGCGCCCGGTCATCACGTAGACGCTCTCCATGATCGCGATCATGAAGGACAGTCCCAGGGTCAGCGGGACGAAGAGGAAGTGGTACATCGCGGTCAGCGCGAACTGCAGCCGCGACAGTTCTACGACTGTCGAGTCGATCATGGCCAGGGCTACCTGATTGGGTTTTTGGGGAAGCTGCGGCGGATGATCGCGGCGGAGGACGCGGCTGGCGTTGATTTGGATCAAGGCAGCGGCGGGGCGCGCGAGCGAGGATGATCACCCGGTCAAATGCCCGTCGATGGCAGACGAGGCGACCATCCAGGCCTGGCGAGGGCGATTTGAGCGACATCGCGGCGCCTTCCGGCGACACTTCCGAATCGAGGCGGCGGCACACACGGTGGTTGGCCTCGCTGGCGTCCGGCGCGCGCGGCGCCGATGCCGGCGCGGCGGCGGCGATCAGTGCCTCCGGCGTGCTGCTGGTGGCGCAGGCGGCGGCGATCGCCTGGCTGGTGCAGGGCGCGCTCGTGCTGCACCGGCCGGTCGCCACGCTGTGGCCAGGGTTCGCCGCGCTGGCGGTCGTGCTCGCGGCCCGGCTGGGTCTGCAATCGATGGCGACGCTGCTGGCGGGACGGGTGGCCGATGCGGCGCGGCTGGCGCTGCGCGGCCAGGTCTACCGCCGGGTGGTGGCGCGCGGGCCGCTGTGGCTGCGCAGGCGCCGCACCGGCGAGCTGGGCGAACTGCTGCTCGCCCACGCCGACGCGCTGGAAGGCTATTTCACCGGCTACCGGCTGGCGCGCGTCGAGGTCGTGGTGGTGCCGCTGGCGATCCTGGTCGCGGTGGCCTGCGTGGACCGCGTGGTGCCGCTGATCCTGCTCGGCACCGCGCCGCTGATTCCGCTGTTCATGATGCTGGTGGGCTGGGGCGCGGAGGCCGCCGGCCGCGCCCAGCTGGCCGAGTTGGCGCGCATGGGCGGGCACTTCGCCGACCGGCTCAAGGGCCTGGGGCTGCTGCGCGTGTACGGGCGCGGCGAGGCCGAGCTGGAAGGGATCGCAATGGCCGCCGAAGGCGTGCGCCAGCGCACGCTCAAGGTGTTGCGGATCGCCTTCCTGTCCTCGACCACGCTGGAATTCTTCGCCTCGGTGAGCGTGGCGATGGTCGCGCTGTACCTGGGCCTGGGCTATCTCGGCATGATCGCCTTCGGCGGCGCCGACGTGCTCGGCATCGGCGTGTTCTGCCTGCTGCTGGCGCCGGAGTTCTACGGGCCGTTGCGGCGGCTGGCGGCGCATTACCACGACCGCGCCAACGCGCTCGCGGCGGTCGCCGAGGTCGAGCGGCTGGTCGGGATGCCGGAAACCGCCGAAAGCGCCGCGACGCCGGCCGATGCCGTGCCGGCCCGTGCGCTGGAGGTCGCCGAGGACGTCACCGAGGAACATGCCCCGTTGCTGGAGCTGCGGGGTGTGGCGCTGCGTCCGCCCGGCGCGCCGGGCCTGGTGCTGCGGGACGTGTCGCTGACCCTGGAGCCGGGCCAGCGGCTGGCGCTGGTCGGCCCGAGCGGCAGCGGCAAGAGCACGCTGCTCGAGGCGATGGCCGGCTGGCTGGCCTCGGAGCAGGGCCGATTGTCGCTGCGGCCGGGTGTGAAGGTCGGCTACGCCGGGCAACGCCCCTACCTGTTCCACGGCAGCATCGCCGACAACCTGCGCCTGGCCGATCCGCGGGCCAGCCAGGCGCGCCTGCACGCGGTCGCCGAGGCGGCGCAGGTGATGCGCTTCGCCACCCACCTGCCGGACGGGCTGGACACGCTGATCGGCGAGCGCGGCTTTGGTCTGTCGGGCGGCGAGGCGCGGCGCATCGCGCTGGCGCGGCTGCTGCTGCGCGAGCCGGATCTTCTGCTGCTCGACGAGCCGACCGCGTTCCTCGACCCGGACACCGAGGCCGAGCTGCTGCGATCGCTCGGCGGTTACGCGCGCGGCCGCGCGGTGGTGATCGCGACCCACAGCGCGGTGGCGATGGCCTGGGCGGACGCGGTGCATCGGCTGACGCCGTCGCATGCGGACGCGGAGGCGCTGGCATGACGGGCTCCCGCGACGACCTGGCCGGCGTGTTCCGCCACCACCGCCGGCAACTGCTGCTGGCGGCGCTGCTGGTGCTGGCGACGATGCTGGCCGGGATCGGCCTGCTCGGCCTGTCGGGCGGCTTCCTGACCGCGGCGGCGCTGGCCGGCACCGCGGGCGGGGCGGCCGGCTTCAACTTCTTCTCGCCCTCGGCCGGCATCCGTGCACTGACCTTCGCGCGGATCGCATCGCGCTATGGCGAGAAGCTGGTCGGCCACGATGCCACCTTGCGCATCGCGCGCGATCTGCGGGTGTGGTTCTTCCGGCGCGCGCTGCCGCTGGCGCCGGGGCGCCTGTCGGCCAGCCGCATCGGCGAGCTGATGGCGCGGCTGATGTCCGACATCGGCGAGGTCGACGGGTTGACCGTGCGTGCGCTGGCGCCGCTGGCCGCGCTGCTCGGCATCGGGGTGGCCGGCATCCTCGCGGCGGCGGCGATCCACCCGCCCGCGGCGTTACTGGTGGCCGCGACCGGGCTGGCGATCGGCGTGCTGGTGCCCTGGCAGGTCGCCCGCGGCGCGCGCGAGAGAGAGCAGGCGCGTGCCGCGCGGCGCACCGAGCTGCGCGCGCTGGCCTTCGAAGGACTGGAGGGCGCCGCCGAGCTGCGCGCGGTGCAGGCCGAAGCGGACTGGATCGCGCGGGTGGACCGCGCCGCCGCGCAGCTGGCGCAGGGCGACCGCAGCCAGCGCCGGCGGCTGGTCGCCGGCGGCGCCCTGCACC
>JASGDF010000063.1:0-21555 GCA_047607345.1 Pseudomonas sp.
CGGCGCGACTATCCGGCCCGGGCCGCGGCGGTGCAGGCGCAGGAGGCGCAGTCGCCGCCGCCGCGCTACGGCACTGCCTCGCAGCGCCTGGCCAACGACCTGACCTTCCGCTGCCCGGCGCTGCGCGTCGCGCAGGCCCAGGCCACGCTCGGCGTGCCGGTGTGGCACTACGAATTCGATCAGGCCGCGCCGGACGCGCAGGTTGCGCACAGCGCCGAGCTGCCGTTCGTGTTCAAGGCCCTGCCGCTCGGGGGTGGCGCCGGCACGCTGACCCGCCACTGGGCGGCGTTCGCGCGCAACGGCGATCCGAACGTGGCGGGCGCGGCGGCGGCATGGCCCGGGTATGCGCCGCAGCGGCGCAGCCTGCGCTTCACGCCCGAAGGCGCGCAGGTAGTGACCGACCTGCACGCGGACGTCTGCGGCCTGCTGGACCGGCCTTGAGCGGCGCCGGGCCGCCCGCCCCCTTCTCCCTCCGGGAGAAGGTGCCCCGCAGGGGCGGATGAGGGCGCGGGCGAAGCCTCGTGTAGCTGGACACCGCGAGGGGCTTCGCCCCGTACCCTCACCCCAACCCCTCTCCCGGGGGGAGAGGGGCTAGGTATCTTCCCCCGCCAGGGGAAAGGCCTGGCTTCAGCGCAGCGGCGTGAACCGCACCGCCGCGCCGCCACTGCCGGCCAGCGCCAAGGGCAGCGTCTGCTCGGCCGTCACCTCGCGGGTTTCGACCTTCACCCGGTCCGGCGCGTCGCCATCCAGGTACAGCGTGGCCCGCCAGCGGCCCTTGCCGAGGAAGTCCAGCGGCAGCGTCAGCGTGCGCGCCTGCTCGTTGCTCATCGCGCCGAGGTACCAGTCGCGGCCATGCCGGCGCGCGATCGCCACGTGCTCGCCGATCGCCCCGTCGAGCACGCGCGTGGCGTCCCAGCTGGCCGGTACCTCGCGCAGGAACTGCACGCCCTCCGCGCCGGCATAGGCGTCCGGGCTGTCGGCCACCCCCTGGAACGGGCTGTCGTAGACCACGTACATCGCCAGCTGCTGCGCGCGCGTGGTCATCACCAGCGGCGCGTCGTAGCGCGGCACGAAATCGGCCGGCGCGACGTTGCGGAAGCCGCCCGGCGTGTAGTCCATCGGTCCCAGCAGCATCCGCGTGAACGGCAGGGTGAGGTTGTGGGTCGCGGTGATGCGGGTGCTCCACTTGTCGTTTTCCGCGCCGAGCACGCCCTCCTGGGTGAGGTAGTTGGGGTAGGTCCGCACCAGTCCGGTTGGGCGGTAGGCGCCGTGCAGGTTGACCAGCAGCCGGTGCTGCGCGGCCTTGGCCAGCAGGTGATGGTAGAACTCGACCATCTGCTGGTCGTCGCGGTCCATGAAATCGACCTTGATGCCCTTGACGCCGATGCGCTGATACCAGGCCATCGCCGCGTCCATGTGCGCATCGAGCGCGCGCCAGTGCGCCCACAGCCAGATGCCGACGCCGCGCTGGCGCGCGTAGTCGATCAGGCCGGGCAGGTCGATCTCGGGAATCGCGCGCAGGATGTCGGCATCGGCGTGGTACTGGCCGTCGCCGGTGCTGCCGTGGTACCAGCCGTCGTCGATCAGCATGTATTCCAGACCCAGGTCGTGGGCGCTGTCGATGTAGCGGCGCATCGTCGCGGTGTTCATGCCCGCGTCCGGTACGTCCGGCGCGCGCCGGTTCGACCACCAGTCCCAGGCCGACTTGCCCGGGCGGATCCATGAGGTGTCGGCGATCGTGCTGGGCGGGTTGAGATTCTCGATCAGCGTGGATTCGATCAGCACGCCGGGCGTGGCGCCGAGCATCACCACGCGCCACGGCGTGGACACGTCGCGGCCGCCGGCATCCAGGATCACCGCCAGCTGCGGCTGGTCCAGTCGCGGCGACAGCTTGGCGCTCACGCCCAGCCCGCCGTCCTCGCGGCCGGTGAGGTACAGCCCGGCATAGTCGCGCAGGTCGGCCTCGGCGATCGCCAGGGTGGTGCCGTCGGCATCGGTACGGCAGACCAGCGGCAGTTCCAGCAGGTTGTGCGGGCGCAGCTTCGAGGCATCGACCGGGTCGTACTCGCCCTCGTGGCTGGTGCCGAAGCGACCGAGGTTGAGTGCCCAGCAGTGGTAGTCGCGCGGAAAGTTGAAGCCGGTCAGTTCGTTGCGGATGCGTACCTGCTCGGCTTTCGGCAGAACGTAGCGCAGCGCGATGCCGTCGTCGTAGGCGCGGAACACCAGGTCCATGCGCGCGCCCTGTGCGTCGGCCAGCGCCACCCGCAGCTCGCGGTAGCGATCGCGCGCCTTTCGGGTCTTGCCGACCGGCAGCGTATAGGTGCTGTCGTGCGCGGTTTCCGTGCTGCTCTGCAGCATCCATCTGCGCGACTTCGGCGCGTCCTGCAACGCGATCCCGAGCGGCGAGGAGGCCAGCACTTCGTGGCCGGCATACTCCACGCGGTAGCGCGGCTGACCATCGTCGGACAGCGTGAATTCAAGGGTCGCGCGCTGTTGCGGCGATGCCAGGCGCAGGGTTTCGGCATGCGCGCGGCATGACAGGCAGAGCATGGCGAGCAGCGCGCTCGCCGCCAGGTGCTGCGATCGGAACAAAGGGTCTCTCCTCCTCATGGGGGCATCGCGGTTGTAGGCGCCGGATGCGTTGGGATAACGTTACCTCAACCTCGCGCCCAGGGCAGTGGCGGGCCGCGTGGCGATCGCGTTGCTTGGCTTCACTTGGTTTGGCAGTAGAGCTTTGGGAGAGGACTCTGATGCTGAAGGGCCGACAGTCGGCGCCCGCGTTCGCGGGTGCCCGTGGTGATGGCGCAGTGCCTGGCAGGGCCGGGCGGCGCGAATCGATCGAGGTTTCCCCGACGCGGCCTGCGCGGGGATGGCTGACCCGCAACAGCCGGCATCCGCACACGACACCTCCATGAATGCGCTCCGGGCGTGCCTGGCGCGCCCGGCCTGCATGGCCGTCGATTCGACGGCTGCACATCCATCCATCGCTGCATCCATCGGTCTTCCCTGGGAGGGATCATGAAGACGAAACACGCGTCATTGCGGCGTAGCACCCTGGCGTCGGCCCTGTTGGCCGCGCTGTCGCTGGCCGCCGGCTCATCCATCGCGCAGCAGGCATCGTCCGACCCGGCGGTTACCGAACTGGACAAGGTCGTGGTCCGCGGCGTGCGCGCCGCGCAGACCGAGGCGATCGAGAACAAACGCGCCGCGCCGCAGATCGTCGATTCGATCTCGGCCGAGGACATCGGCAAGCTGCCCGACGTCACCATCACCGACTCGCTGCAGCGCGTGCCGGGCGTGCAGATCCGGCGCTCGGCCGGCGAGGGTTCGCAGCTCAACATCCGTGGCATGCCGCAGGTGCAGACCACGATGAACGGCGAGCTCTACCTCAGCGCCGGCGGCGGTGACCAGTACGGCCAGCCCAGCCTGGGCCGGGCCCAGCCGGATTTCGTCGACATCCCGCCGACGCTGTTCTCCGGCGTGGACGTGATCAAGTCACCGACCGCGGCCGACCTGGACGGCGGCATCAGCGGCACGGTGTCGCTGAAGACGCGGGGTCCGTTCGAGCTGCCGGAAGGATGGACCTTCGCGGCGCAGGCCGAGGGCGCCTACGGCGACCGCGTGCAGAAGTACAACAACCTGTTCTCCGGCCTGGCCAGCTGGCGCGGCGATCGCTGGGGCGGGCTGCTGAGCGTGTCGCGCTCGCGCTCGACCCTGGAGAACAAGCACCCGAGCGTGTATTCCAACGGCGCGCAGAAATCCACCGAGGCCGACGTCGGCTTCGACTTCAACGGCGACGGCGTGATCGGCAGCGACACCGACCCGTCCAACCTGCCGCGCGACTATTTCTACAACTGGGTCGCCACCGAGCTGGAGAACCGCACCACCGAGCGCGAGCGTACCGGCGTCAACGGCTCGTTCCAGTTCAACATCAACGACGCATGGACGCTGCTGGCCGACGCCGCCTACACCAGGCTGGAGGACACCGACACCTCGGTGGCCGCGCAGCTGCATACCGGCTGGGCCACCGACCAACTGCAACCCGGCTCGATCGTCGATCCCAACGGCGTGCTTGAATACGGCGTGTTCCACTACAACCGCTTCCAGGCCCATTCGATGGCCTCGCTGGCCGACTCGCACGCGCTGAACACCAACCTGGAGCTGCGCTTCGACAACGGCGGCCCGCTGCGTGCCAACTTCCGCTGGGTGCACGGCAGTTCCGAGCGCACCTATACCGAGGCGCGCGCCGACGCGGTGGTGACCCGTGGCAACCTGATCACCCGCGCCGACGGCAGCACGGTGTGGGCCAACGCCAACGGCCTGGAGAACGTGGACGCCAGTATCGACTTCCGGGGGCAATACCCGGCGGTGAACCTGATCAGCGACGTGACCGATCCGGACAACTGGCAGCTGATGTCGACCTGGGCGCAGGGCAACCACGTCAAGGCGACGATGGACGCGGTCCGCGCCGACGGCATCTTCGACTTCGACAGCGGCGTGGTGCGCTCGTTCCAGTTTGGCCTGCGCTACGGCGAACGCGACTTCCGTTACGACGCCTATCGCTATCTTTCCCCGGTGTCGGGTAGCTGCGATGACCCGCAGCGTGCGCTGTACTACTACAAGGACCCGATGATCGTGGACACCTGCTCGGGCGTGTCCGAGGCGCGGCTGCTGCCGTTCTCCTCGATCCCCGGTTACTGGAAATACTTCAACGACTTCGACCCGGTCACGGTCGCCGGCCTGGGCGGCACCGGCCTGCCGGCGATCGATCCGAACGTGATGAAGGACCCGGTCGCTTATCTCAACAGCCTGTACCCAGGCAACGTCGCCTACCAGATGGCCTCCGACTCCTACCACGTCAAGGAGAAGAACAGCGCGGCCTACTTCATGGCCAATTTCGAGGGCGCCGCCGACGCGCGCCTGCCGTGGAGCGGCAACCTGGGCGTGCGCATCGTGCAGACCCGGCTGCTGATCGACCAGTACCAGGTCAGCGGCGATGTCTACATCGGCAACGTCGACTGGAACGGCGTCAATCCGGCGATCGGCGTGAACCGCGTGGTCAACCAGTACATCGACGTGCTGCCCAGCGCCAACCTGGCGCTGGACATCGCCGCCGACCAGAAGCTGCGCTTTGCCTACAACAAGGCGGTCGCGCGCCAGGACCTGCCCGACCTGGGGCGCGGCCTGGTGGTGTTCTACTCGGCCAACGGCACCCCGCCGCGCAATCCGGACCTGCCGGCGGACGCCGCACTGTTCCTCAGCGGGAGGGCTGGCAATCCGGATCTGGAGCCGTACCGCGCCGACAACTACAACCTGTCCTGGGAGTGGTACTTCCACGATGGCTCGCTGCTCAACGCCGGCCTGTTCCTGATCGATGTCGCGTCATTCCCGGAGACCGTCACCAGCATCGAACTGCTACCGGACGGTGACGGCGTGGTGCGCGCGGGCGGTCCGGTGGAGCGCATCGTCAACGGCGGCGGCGGGCAGATCCGCGGCTTCGAGATCGGCTACCAGCAGGCCTTCGACTTCCTGCCCGGCTGGCTCGGCGGCTTCGGCGCCAACCTCAACTACACCTATTCCGATGCCAGGACCGACAACAAGGACATCGACGGCAACGACCTGCCGATCGGCGACAACTCCAAGCACCAGGCCAATGCGGTGCTGTGGTACCAGAAGGACAAGTTGCAGGCGCGGCTGGCCTACAACTGGCGCAGCAAGCGCTACAGCCAGATGAACACCGCCGCGTGGGGCGACGCGCTGGCGATCTGGAACGAGGCGGTCGGCTACCTGGATGCCTCGATCAGCTACGACGTCACCCCGTACCTGACGCTCTACCTGCAGGGCACCAACCTCACCGGCGAGAGCGAGCGCCGCTACGCGCAGTGGAGCAACCAGTACTACGACCAGAACATCTTCGAGCGCCGCTACTACGCCGGGCTGCGCCTGCGCTTCTGAGGCCGGCCGATCGCTGGGTCATAGAGCGGAGCAAGCTCCGCTCTATGATCTAGGCATCAGTCGTGGTGCGGTGCGGTCGAACCGCGCCACACCAGGGTGTAGCGCATCGTGTGCTGGGCCGGCGCGGCCGCCTCGCCCCGGCGGCGCCGGCCGATGTCCGCGACCAGCTGGGTCACCGCAGTACGGCCCATCGCCGTCACCGGCTGGCGGATCGTGGTCAGCTCCGGCCATACCGTGGTCGCCACCGGCGTGTCGTCGAAGCCGGCCACCGACAGGTCCTCCGGGATCCGCAGGCCCAGTCCATGGGCCACCGCCAACGCGGCGGCGGCCATGTCGTCGTTGCTGCAGAACAGCGCGCTGGGACGTTGCGGGCGGCCGAGCAGCGCCTGTGCCGCGGCCAGTCCCGAGCGATAGGTGAAAAGACCGTCGGCGACATGTTCCGGCGCCACCTCCAATCCGGCCTGCGCCATCGTGTCGAAGAAGCCGGCCGCGCGCAGCGTGCTGGGCGCGTGGGCCGGATCGCCACGCACGAAGCCGATGCGGCGATGGCCGAGTTCGAGCAGGTGCCGGGTCATTGCCCGCGCGCCCTGGTAGTCGTCGATGCGCACCGCGCTGACCCCGGCGGCCGGCGCTCCGCCGGCCACCGCCAACACGGGCACGCCGCGCGCGTCGAGCCTGGCGATGGTCGGGCGCGCGTCGCATAGCGGTGGCGGCAGGATCACTCCGTCCACGCCGGCGGCGAGCAGGCGCTCGGTCGCGGCGCGCTGGCTGCGCAGCGCGCCGCATCTTTCGACCAGGATCTGGTGGCCATCCAGGCTGCTTTGCTCCAGCACGCCGAGCATGAACTGGTTGAGGTAGGCGGCGCTGGGATTGCTGTAGAGCAGGCCGATGCGAATCTGCCGCGCGCTGCGCAGCGAGCGGCCGGCGAGGTTGGGGCGGTAGCCCAGCACCCGTACCGAGGCCTCTACCCGCAGGCGCATGGCCTCGCCGACCTGGGGATGGCGGTTGATCACGCGCGAGACGGTCATCGGCGAGACGCCGGCATGCCGGGCCACGTCCTGCAAGGTCACTGCACTGCTTTCGCGGCTTTGCGGAGGTGCCGCCATCTGGGGTTCACCAGGCGTTGCGCCGCGCCGGTGCGGCGGCGTCGAGCTTAGAACGGCCGGTCGAACGCGTCATCCCTGCGCATGCGAGGGGCCTTGCCCCGTGCTCCCCGCGCCTCGCGGGGGCAGCGACTTGCGCGGCAATCTGCACGAAAGTCCCTGGATCCCCGCCTGCGCGGGGATGACGAAATGTATGCCTTGCTCGCGACCTCGAAACCCCGTCGTCCCCGCGCAGGCGGGGATCCAGGGACTTCGCCTCGGTACCGCGTTCTCGCCCTCCGCAGGCGCTGCGCGTGGGCGACAGTGGACGCTTACTCGCTCGGCGGCACCGTCGGTTTAGCCTCGCTGCCGAAGCCGCCGTCGGCCTCGGCCGCCAGGTAGGCGAACACCGCATAGGCGGCGACGTTCTGCGCCAGCGCCTTCGGATCGATCTTGTCGAGCGTGTCGTCGGCGGTGTGGTGCAGGTCGAAGTAGTCGGTCCCGTCCTGCGCCAGCCAGGCCCAGGCGCCGCCCCTGGCCGCGATCGGGCCGATGTCCGGGCCGGGGCCGCCCTTGTCGGGCATGTATTCGATGCCCAGCGGCGCCAGCGCTTCGGCGATCCGCCGGGTCGCCTCGCGCGAGCCGGCCGCGTCCGGCGAGCCGGTATTGAAGCCGTAGATGCGGCCGGCGCCGAAGTCGCTCTCCGCGCCGATCTGGTGCAGCTTCAGGTCCTTCGCGTCCTTGCCGTGCGCGGCCGCGTAGGCCTTGCCGCCGTACAGGCCCTGCTCCTCGTTGGCGAAGGCGACCACGCGGATGGTGCGCTTCGGCGCCTGCTTGAGCTGGCCGATCAGGTGGCCGGCGGCCATCGTGATGCCGACGCCGGCGCCATCGTCGATCGCGCCAGTGCCCAGGTCCCAGGAATCGAGGTGGCCGCCGATCACCACGACTTCCTTCGGTTTCTCGCGCCCGGTGATCTCGCCGATCACGTTGTACGAGGTCGCGGTGCCGTTCCAGCCGCAGTCCAGGCTCAGCCGGATCCGGGTCGCGCCGCGTTCGAGCAGGCGCGCGAGCTGGTTGGCGTCGGGCACCGACAGCGCCGCCGCCGGGACCGGCGTCAGGCCCTCGTCGAAGCGGGTGATGCCGGTGTGCGGCACGCGGTGCGAGTCGGTGCCGGCCGAGCGCATCACGAAGCCGATCGCGCCCTTGCGGATCGCCTCGGACGGCGCCTTGCTGCGGATCGCCCCGCCGTTGCCGTAGTCCTTGCCGTCGCGCGCCTTGACCATCTGGTAGTCGACGAAGGCGATCTTGCCCTTGAGCGAACCCTCCGACGCGGCCTTGAGCGCGGCTAGGTCGGCGAAGCGCACCACCTCGCCCTCGACCGTGCCGCCCGGGCTGCCGCCCAGCGCGGTGACGTGCAGCGGCTGCGCGTATCCGCCGAGCACCTCGGCCTTCTCGCCGCGGCGTTCCCACTTCGGGAATGTCACCGGTTCGGTCCACACCTTGTCGAAGCCGAGCTGCTCGAACTTGGCCTTCGCCCAGGCCACCGCCCGCGCGTCGGCCTCGCCGCCGGCGATGCGCGGGCCGATCTCGGTGGTCAGCGATTCCACCACCTTCCAGCCGGTGTCGTCGGCCAGCGCTTGCTCGCGCAGCTGCGCGGCGGTGGCCAGGGCCTGGTCGGGGATCCGCGTGGCCGGTGCGGCGAGTGCGCCGGAGGCGGCCAGCAGAGCGGCGAGAGCGACGGTGAGGCGGTGGCGCATGCGAGGGTCCTTGGAAAAAACACAGGCCACGAGCCTAGCAGCTCGTGGCCTGTGTCTGTCCGTGCGGAAGGTCACCCTCCCGCAGCGCTCACTTTTGCAGCGAATCGCGGATCTCGCGCAGCAGCACCACTTCCTCGCTCGGCGCTGCCGGAGCCGCCGGCGCCGGCTCGGCTTCCTGCTTGCGGCTGAGCTTGTTGAGCGCCTTGACCACCAGGAAGATTGCGAACGCGATGATGACGAACTGCACCACCGTGTTGAAGAAGTCGCCGTAGCCGATCACCACGGCCGGAACCTCCTTGCCGGCCGCGTCCACGCCGGCCTCCTTCAAGGTCCACGACAGCTTGGAAAAATCGATGCCGCCGATCAGCAGGCCGATCGGCGGCATGATGATCTTCTCCACTAGCGCGGTGACGATCTTGCCGAAGGCCGCGCCGATCACCACGCCGACGGCGAGGTCGATGACGTTGCCACGTACTGCGAATTCCTTGAACTCGCTGACGATACCCATGAGTTGACTCCTCGACGATGTGCTCGCGGTCCAGTCCCGCGCGGACTCATGCTAGTGCAGGATGGTTCAACCCGCTATGACGCCGTGGCGCTCGGCGACGTTTTCCAGGCGCGCGCTGAAGCGATCGCCGGGCTTGAGTGCGGCCACGCCGGCCGGCGTACCCATGAATACCAGGTCGCCGGCCTTCAGCGCGTACAGCCTGGACAGTTCGTGCAGGATCTCCGGCACGCTCCAGATCATCTGGTCCAGCAACGATTGCTGGCGCACCTGTCCGTTGACCTCCAGCGAGAGGTTCAGCGCGGCCAGTTCGCCGACCTCGGCGGCATGCACCAGTTCGCTGACCGGCGCGGAATGGTCGAAGCCTTTGGCGATGTCCCACGGGTGGCCCTTGGCCTTGGCCGCGGTCTGCAGGTCGCGGCGGGTCAGGTCCAGGCCGACGCCGTAGCCGTAGATCAACGACTTGGCCTGCTCGATCGGCAGCACGCCGGCCGGCGCGTCCTGGCCGAGTGCGACCACCAGCTCCACTTCGTGATGAAGATCGGATGTGCCGGGCGGATACGGGATCGCATCGTCATGGCCGACCACCACGGCATCGGCGGGCTTGGCGAAGAACATCGGCTGGCCACGCTCGGACTGCGAGGCCGGCGCGCTCGCGCCCATCTCGCGGGCATGGTCGGCGAAGTTGCGGCCGACGCAGTAGATGCGATGCACCGGAAACGTTCCGCCCCCCACGACGGGAATACGGGGAACTTCGGGGGCGGGAATCACATCGCTCATGCAGGCGTCCTCGGTTTGCGGAGGCGCGAGTCTAGCAACTGCATGGCGGGCCAGGAGTGGCTTCCGGCGGCATCAACGCGCATCGATGCGCGCTGCTCCTGCGAGGGTCGCGGGCTTCTCAGCGCGGAAGCGGCAGCACCGGCTTGCTGACGACGCGGTATTCGCCTTCGACGACGTTGCTGGCATCGGGGCTGGTGGCACGCCGGTCCGGCTTGCCGAGCAGCTTCCAGGCCACGCCGGCCAGGATCATCGCCGCACCGACGAAAACGCCCAGGAACACCAGCACGGCCAGGATCGCCAGGCCGAGCAGGCCAACGCCCAGCCGCACCAGCGGGTGGCGTGGTTTGCGTGGCGCGAACAGCTGCCGGATGTTGCCGAAATGGAAAAAGCTTGGACGCATGACAGTCGCCTGTCGGGATGGGGCTGGGCGGGGAGTATCGTTGCAGTTGTATGTTATTGCGTGAAAATAACGTTAAGAGCGACTTCCTTCTCCCGCAGGCGGGGGAAGGTGCCCGAAGGGCGGATGGGGGCAACACTCCAGGTGCACGCAGCGCCCGGCGTCGCGTTGAAGGTCGTCCTAACGGCCGCTCCACCAGAACAGCAGATTGACCATCGGCACCATCACCAGCACGTAGATCAGCGACAGCGGGCCGCCCACGTGCCACAGCTCGCGCGGCTGGTAGTTGGCCGGCCCGGTGACCATCGAGATCACCGGGTTGGACGCGGTCATCAGGTTGTTGGACGCCGACAGCGCCACGATCAGCGCGAACGCGCTCGGGTTGCCGCCGGCCGCCAGCGCCAGGTTCACCGCGATCGGCACCATCACGATCGTGGCCCCGACGTGGCTGATCACCAGCGAGAACGCGGTGGTCAGCAGCGCCAGCGCCAGCTCCAGCACCCACACCGGGATGCCGGTCGGCAGCCGGTCGATGGTGTGCCCGGCCACCCAGGCGGCGGTGCCGCTGCTGTCCATCGCCCAGCCGAGCGGGATCAGCCCGGCCATCATGAAGACGGTCTTCCAGTTGATCGAGGCATAGGCCTCGTCCATGCGCAGCACCCCGGTGACCAGCATGAACGCGACCCCGGTCATCAGCGTCAGCGCCACCGGCAGCTTGGAGGTCAGCGCGATCAGGATCGTCAGCGCGAAGATCGCCATCGCGATCTTGAACTTGTGCGGGCGCTGCTCGCCCTTGGGGTAGTCGGTGACCGGCACGAAGTCGCGGCTGTCGGCCGCCTGCGCCAGGTCCTGCCAGATGCTATGCAGCACCAGCATGTCGCCGGCGCGCAGCGGTACCTTGCGCACGTCCTCGCGGATCACCTGCTTGTCGCGATTGATCGCCAGCAGGCTCAGACCGAGCTGTTTGCGCAGCCGCAGCTCGGCCGCGCTCTTGCCGATGAAGCGCGAGTTCGGTGGAACCACCGCCTCGGAGATGCCGGCCCGGGCCGGGTTGAACAGGTCGCCCAGGTTGCGCAGCCGTGAGGACATGCGCAGGAAGTGGTTCTGCGCGAAGTCGGTCACGGCCTGGCGCGAGCCCATCACGCCGAGCACGCTGCCGACCCAGATGCGCATGTCCGCTGGCGGTGAGAGCCGGGTGTCGTTGCCGGTCTTCAGCGCCAGCAGCAGCGGTGCGTCGTGCATCGCCTCGGCCTCGCCCAGCGCCATGCCGACCAGCGGACTCTCGGTGCCTACGATCAGCTCGAACACGTCGCCCTCGATGCCGTAGGTGCGGGCAAAGTAGCTTTCGGTGCGTGCCGGAGTGACACCGTCGTCGACCAGCGTCTCCTCCTCGATCAGCTTGCGGTCGCCGTAGAAGCGGAAGTACAGCAGCGCAGCGGCCAGCAGTGCCACGCCGATCGGCAGCGGCGCGAACATCCGCAGCGGTTCGATCGTGGCCATGCCCGAGGGCAGGGTGTTGTTGGCCGACACCAGCAGGTCGTTGAGCAGGATCAGTGGCGAGTTGCCGACCATCGTCAGCGCGCCGCCCATCACGATCGTCGCGGCGATCGGCAGCAGCAGCCGTTGCAGGGTCAGTCCGGTGCGTGCGGCCAGGCGCGAGGCCACCGGAAGATACAGCGCCATCACCGACGGGTTCTGCATGAACGAGGAATTGAGGCCGGAGATGCCCAGGGTCAGCATCATCAGCCGGTTCTCGTTGCCGTGCGAACGTCGCAGCAGCCAGGCGGCCAGGCGGTTCAGCGCGCCGGTGCGCTCCAGCCCCGCGCCGAGGATGGTGGTGGCGATGATGCTCATCACCGCGTTGCCCGAGAAGCCGCCGAAAAGCTCCTCCGGCGCGACCAGCCCGGTGATGCCCAGCACCACCAGCACGATCAGCGCGACCACGTCGGCGCGGATCCGCTCGAACAGGAACATCGCCATCGTGAAACCGACCAGCCCGAGGACGAGCTTCATGTCGTTGGTCAGCGTCAGCGCGGTGTCCATGGGGGGCCGGGATTGGGGATTGGGGATTCGTAAGGCGTCGGATCGCGGTGCAGGGGCTGTTACGAATCCCGAATCTCGAATTCCGAATCCCGGTCGTAGAGCAGATCCCACACGCCATGGCCAAGCTTCTGCCCACGCGTCTCGAAATGGGTCTGCGGGCGCCATTCCGGCCGCGGCACGTGGCCACGCGGACCGGCGCGGTTGACCAGGCCGGCGGTCGCGTCCAGCACATCCCACATCTGCTCGGCGTAGTCCTCCCAGTCGGTCGCCGCATGCAGGCGGCCGCCGGGACGCAGCTTGCGCACCAGCAGCGCGGCGAATTCCGGCTGGACCAGGCGGCGCTTGTTGTGGCGCTTCTTGTGCCAGGGATCGGGGAAGTAGATGCGGACCTCGTCGAGCGCGGCGTCGGCGATCTCGTTGCGCAGCACCTCGACGGCATCGTGGTGGTACAGCCGCACATGGTCGGCGCCGTCCTCGGCCAGCGCATTGAGCAGGCGGCCTACGCCGGGCGCATGGACTTCGATGCCGATGTAGTCGCGCGACGGGTCCTGAGCGGCGGCGAAGCGCAGCGCGTCGCCGTTGCCGAAGCCGATCTCCAGCACCTTGGCTGCGTCGCGGCCGAACAGCGCGTCCAGATCGCGCGGCTGGCCGGCATAGTCCACGCCGAAACGCGGCCAGCGCTCGTCGAAGGCGCGTTGCTGGGCCGGGGTGAAGCGGCCCTGGCGCAGCACGAAGCTGCGCACCGCGCGGTGGCCCTCGGTCACGGTGAAGGGCTTGGGCGGCACCTTGGCGCCACTGCTGTTGAACGGATCGGTCATGCGGCCAGCTGCGCGGCGGCGGGGTAAGGGCGGTTCATGCGCGGATTATCGCCGATGGCGGCGTGACATTGCCTGTATGAGGCAGGGGAGGCAGGTGGGGTCCGGCCCCCCTGTCCATCAACCTCGGCGGCGGCTTCTGAACCCGCGCCCCCCGGGGCTGGTTCGCAGGTCCTCATTGCATCGGGTGGTCCTGCGCGACTAGACTTGCCGCCACGCCGCGCGGGCGTAGCTCAATGGTAGAGCTGTAGCTTCCCAAGCTACTGACGAGGGTTCGATTCCCTTCGCCCGCTCCATCTTCCAGGTCCGCTGGTCCTGAGGCAGCCGCCATCCGGCCCGGGCAAGATGCACCAGGCTGCTCCACGCGCTCCCGCGATGAAGCTCGCCATCCTCTCCCGCAACAGCAAGCTCTATTCCACCCGCCGGCTGGTGGAAGCCGCGCGCGCGCGCGGGCATACCGTGCGCGTGCTCGACCCGCTGCGCTGCTACATGCGCATCGCCGCCGACGGTTTTTCGATGCACTACAAGGGCCGGCCGATCAGCTGCGACGCGGTGATCCCGCGAATCGGCGCCTCGGTGACCCGCTACGCGACCGCGGTGCTGCGCCAGTTCGAGCTGATGGGGGCCTATACCCCTAATCCGTCCGACGCGATCCTGCGCGCCCGCGACAAGCTGCGCGCGCACCAGCTGCTGGCCGCGCAGGGCATCGACATGCCGGTCACCGTGTTCGGCGACAACCCCGACGACACCCAGGACCTGCTGTCGATGCTGGGTCCGCCGCCGCATGTGGTGAAGCTCAACGAGGGCGCCCAGGGCACCGGAGTGATCCTGACCGAGAAGGCCAGCGCTTCCAAGGGCGTGATCGAGGCGCTGCGCGGCCTGTATGCCAATTTTCTGGTGCAGGAATTCATCGGCGAGGCCGATGGTCGCGACCTGCGCTGCTTCGTGGTCGGCGACCGGGTGGTGGCGGCGATGCGGCGCCAGGCCGCCGAGGGGGATTTCCGCGCCAACCTGCATCTGGGCGGCACCGCCGAGCGGGTGGAACCGACCGAGCAGGAGCAGAGCGTGGCGGTGCGCTCGGCGCATGCGCTGGGTCTTGCCGTGGCCGGCGTGGACCTGATCCGCTCGGCGCGCGGCCCGCTGGTGCTCGAAGTCAACTCGACGCCGGGACTGGAAGGAATCGAGACCGTGGCGGGCGCGGACATCGCGGCTCGTGTCATCGCCCACATCGAGGCACAGGCCCGGCCCGGCCGCGGCTGAGTGGGAACTTCCTCGATAGGGGGCGGTCCGCTACTGCACCGTGCCGATGCGGGATCCAGACAGGATTAACGTTATTCTCACCAAACGCTGAGGATGATAGCCCGGCTCAGCCGTTGGCATGCGGCGACCCCTTCACGACGAGGCTCATGTGCGAATTCTGGTAATCGAGGACAACAGCGACATTGCGGCCAACCTGGGTGACTATCTCGAGGATCGGGGCCATACGGTCGACTTCGCAGCGGACGGCGTGACCGGCCTGCACCTGGCGGTGGTCCACGAATTCGACGCGATCGTGCTCGATCTCAACCTGCCGGGCATGGACGGCATCGAGGTCTGCCGCAAGCTGCGCAACGAGGCGCGCAAGCAGACCCCGGTCTTGATGCTTACGGCACGCGACTCGCTGGACAACAAGCTGGCCGGCTTCGATTCGGGCGCGGACGACTATCTGATCAAGCCATTCGCGCTGCAGGAGGTCGAGGTGCGGCTCAACGCGCTGTCGCGTCGCGGCAAGGGCGTGCAGACCCGGGTGCTGGAGACCGGCGACCTGGAGTACAACCTGGACACGCTGGAAGTGCGTCGCCGCGGCAAGCTGCTGCAGCTCAACCCGACCGCGCTGAAGATCCTGCAGGCGCTGATGGAGGCGGCCCCGGCGGTGGTGACGCGCCAGGAGTTGGAGACCCGCGTCTGGGGCGAGGAGCTGCCCGACTCGGATTCGCTGCGTGTGCATATCCACGGCCTGCGCGCGGTGCTGGACAAGCCCTTCGACGTGCCGCTGATCCAGACCCGGCATGGCATCGGCTACCGCATCGCCGCGCCCGATGCCTGACGGTGGTAGCACTCCGGCCGGTGCGCCCAAGCGACGACGCGGGCGTTACCGGCGGCGGCTGCGCAGCCGCATCATCCTGTCCTTCGTCCTGCTGGGCACCGGCCTGACCGCGCTGTTCGCCTACCTGACCGACTATGCGCGCCAGCGCGTGGAAAGCCAGCTGGTCGAAGACGTGATGAACAAGAACATCGACGAGTACGCGCGGCGCTTCTACCTGGACCCGTCGCGCAGCCCGGACATGCCGGTGCAGCAGATGATCGCGCGGGTGGTCAAGAGCGACAAGTTCGAAGAACTGCGCCGCGAGGAGCCGGACTGGTACGAGCTGCCCAATGGCATCCACAGCATTTCCGGCGTGGACGAGAAGGGCAAACCATTCGCCTACAAGCTGGCGGTGCGCAAGACACCGAACGAGTGGTTCTTCTTCGCCTACGACGTCACCCAGAGCATCAAGGGCGAGCAGCAGCTCAAGCGCGCGCTGTACCTGTCGGTGATGCTGTTCAGCGGACTGTCGCTGCTGATCGGCTGGTGGTCGGCGGCGAAGGTGATGCGGCCGGTCTCGGATCTCGCCGCCCGGCTGCGCGCGTATCGCGGCGCGAGCAGCGAACCCAAGCCGCTGGCGCCGCACTTCCCCGATGACGAGGTCGGCCAGCTGGCCGAGGCGCTGGACGACTACTCGGTGCGCCTGACCGAGGTGGTGCAGCGCGATCGCGAATTCAACGCGGACGTCAGCCACGAGCTGCGCACGCCGCTCGCGGTGATCCGGGGCGCCACCGAACTGCTGCTGACGCGTCCGCAGCTCGATCCGAAGATGCAGCAACGGCTGCAACGCATCCAGCGTGCCGAGCAGCAGTGCAGCGACCTGATCGGCGCGCTGCTGCTGCTGTCGCGCAATGAGCGTGGGCAGGGCAGCAGCAATGTCGCCAGGGTGGCCGAGCAGCTCCTGGAGGCACACCGCGCCCAGCTCGGAGGCAAGCCGCTGGAGCTGCTGCTGGAAGGCGAGCGCGGGCTGGTGATCGATGCGCCGGAATCGGCGCTGTCGGTGGCGCTGGGCAACCTGATCGGCAACGCGGTCAAGTACACCCAGGAAGGGCAGGTCCGCGTGCGCGTGTCGTGCGATGCGGTGGAGGTGATCGACTCCGGGCCGGGCCTGAGCGAGGAGGATGCGGCCAAGCTGTTCCAGCGCGGCTATCGCGGCACCTATGCCGGGCATTCCCAGGGTGGTGGCATTGGCCTGTCCATCGTCAGCCGGCTGTGCGACCTGTATGGCTGGCAGGTGAGCGTGCGGCCCGGCGAGGAGCGGGGCGTGGTGGCGGTCCTGCGCTTCGGGACGGCGCAGGTGGCAGCTTCGTCGTAAGCGACGCTCGATGCGAGCCGGCACGAGCCGGCCAGCGAGAGCCTATTCGGTGGCTTTCAGCCGGGCCAGTTCGCGGTAGCGGCCGTCCAGCGTCGCGACATGTCGCTCCAGCGCGCCGGCATCGCCATCGTTGGCGATGACGTCGTCGGCCAGCGCGAGGCGCTGCTCGCGGCTTGCCTGGGCGGCGATCATGCGATCGGCGAGCGCGCCATCGATGCCGTCGCGGTGCATCAGGCGCTCGCGCTGCAGCGCCACCGGCGCATCGACGAGCAGGATGCGGTCCAGCCAAGGATAGGCGATGCGTCCCCCCGCCTCGACCAACAGCGGGATCGCGACCACAGCATAGGGGCCGACAGCCGCCCGGCACGCCTGCTGCAGGCGTATCCGGATCTCGGGGTGGGTGATGGCTTCCAGAGCGCGGCGTAGCTCCTGGTCGGCGAACACCAGCTCGCGCAGCGCACGCCGGTCCAGGCGGCCATCGGCCTGCAGGATGCCGACACCGAACCGTTCCGCGATCCGCGACAGCACGGGGCCGGGTTCGACCACCTCGCGCGCCACGGCATCGGCATCCACGACCTCGATGCCGATCGCCTCGAAGCGGCGCCCGACCTCGCTCTTGCCCGACGCGATACCCCCGGTGAGCCCGATGATGAACTCGCTCACAGCAAGCGTATGGGGCCGGGGTAACGTGCGATGAGCGCGTCACTGGTCAGCAGGATGATGCCTTCGCTCATTGCCTGCGCAATCAGGATGCGATCGAACGGATCCTTGTGGATGGGAGGCATGCCTGCGATCGTGACGGCATGCATGCCGGTGACCGGCAGCTCCTGATAACCGTTGTCGAGCAGGCCGCGCCGCAGCAGCCTGGCATCGACCTGGAAATCGTCCCGGCCAAGGCTGCTCTTGATCACGACCTCCCACAGGCTTGCCGCGCTGAAGAACAGTTCGTTCTCGAGCGATTCGATGAGGGCGCGGGCTTCTTCGGGCAGGTGTCCGGGTGCTCCGGCGGCCCATAGCAACAAGTGGGTATCCAGCAGCAGCTTCATGGGAACTGGGTGAACAGCGATTCGACCTGTTCACGGCCCAGTTCATCGAAGTCAGCCGGTACCGAGATCTGTCCCAGCATGAAGCCGGTGCGTCGGGGAGACGGGTTTTCCTGGCGCAGTGGCACGACCTTGGCGATCGGCTTGCCGGCCTTGGCAATGACGATGGTGTCGCCGCCAGCGACCTGCTCGATCAACCGGGACAAATGCGTCTTGGCCTCATGGATGTTGACCGTATGCATGGCGGGGGCTCCGGACTTGGTCCACCGAGTCTAGTCCGTTTGGTTGGGGGCGCCAACCGCGTCGTCCCTTCCGGCAGGGAGGCTCCGGACTACCTCAATCCGGCCAGCCGCAGGTACCCGCCGACGATCCGCTCGCCCCAGAAGAACACGATCCAGCCGGCGATCGCCAGGTACGGCCCGAACGGGATCGGGGTGGTGCGATCACGGCCCTTGGCGGCCAGCCAGATCGAGCCGAGCACCGCGCCGACCAGTGAGGAGATCAGGATGATCGGCAGGATGCCGTTCAATCCGCACCAGGCGCCCAGCGCCGCCAGCAGCTTGAAATCGCCATGGCCCATACCTTCCTTGCCGGTGAGCTGCTTGAACAGCCACCACACGATCCACAGCGAGACATAGCCGACCGCCGCGCCCAGCAGTGCGGGCTTGGCGTGCATGTAAAGATTGTCCATCGACCCGACCAGACCGAGCCACATCAGCGGCAGGGTCAGCTGGTCGGGCAGCAGCCGGGTGCGCAGGTCGATGCCGGACAGCGCCACCAGGAAGCAGCTGAACACGATCGCGCCGAACCCCTGCCAACCGAAGCCGAAGCGCCACACGCTGGCGACCACCAGCAGCGAGGTCAGCAACTCCACCAGCGGGTACTGGATCGAGATCGGCGCCTGGCAGTGCCGGCACTTGCCGCCCTGGACCAGCCAGCTGGCCAGCGGGATGTTCTCGTACCAGCGCAGCCGGTGCTTGCAGTGCGGGCAATGCGAGGGCTCGACCACGATCCCCGGCGGTGGCGGCTCGTAGATGTCCGGCTGGTCCAGGATCTCGCGCGCATCGCGCTTCCACTGCCACTCCATGCGCCGCGGCAGGCGCAGGATCACCACGTTGAGGAAACTGCCCAGCAGCAGTCCCAGCCCGGCCGCGGCGGGGAAGCCTAGGGCGGGATGTTGGTCGAGAAATGCCATTGATTACCTATCCGACGACGGCGCCAAGCTTGAAGATGGGCAGGTACATGCCGATGACCATGCCGCCGACGATGGTACCAATGAACACCATGATCATCGGTTCGAGCAGACTGCTCAATGCATCGACCGCATTGTTCACTTCCAGCTCGTAGTATTCGGCGACCTTGAACAGCATCGCATCCAGCGCGCCGGCCTCCTCGCCGATGGCGGTCATCTGCGTGACCATGTGCGGGAACAGGTTGACCTGCTTCATCGCCATGTTGACCGGGTAGCCGACCGACACGTCGTCGCGCATGCGCAACACGGACTGCTCGTAGATCTTGTTGCCGGTGGCCCCGGCGACGATGCCCAGCGCCTCCACCAGCGGCACGCCGGCCTTGAACGTGACCGCCGTGGTGCGGGCGAAACGGGCGATCGAGCTGTTGTGCATGATCTGGCCGATCACCGGCACCTTGAGGATCAACCGGTCCATGCCGTGCTGCATGCCGGGCGAGCGCTTGTAGGCAAAGATGAAGCCGAAGATCGCGCCGAGCGTGGCGATCAGCATCAGCCACCACCAGCTGACCATGAAACGGGAAAGGCTGACGATCATCTGGGTGAAGGCCGGCAGTTCCGCGCCGAAGCCCCTGAAGACCTCCTCGAACTGCGGCACCACGAAGATCAGCAGGATGGTGCTGACGATGATCGCCACCGCGACGATCATGGCGGGATAGAACAGGGCCTTCCTGATCTTGCTTTTCAGCCCCTCGATGTTTTCCTTGTAGGTGGCGATGGTGTCCAGCACCGTTTCCAGCACGCCGGCGCCTTCACCGGCCCGGACCAGGTTGCGATACAGCTCGTCGAACTGCACCGGGTGCCGGCTGATCGCCTCGTACAGCGAGGACCCGCCTTCGATATCGCTGCGGATGGTGTCCACCAGCTTCTTCATGCGCGGGTTCTTGTGCCCGCTGCCGATGATCTCCAGGGAGCTCACGATGGGCACCCCGGACTTCATCATCGTCGCCATCTGGCGGCTGAAGAAGGCGATGTCCTTCGATTTGACCGGCTGGCCGGCCGCGCCGAACAGCGGCTTGGGCTTGGGCTTGACCACGCTGGGGACGATGCCCTGCTTGCGCAGGTCGGCGCGCAGCAGATGGGCGTTGCGCGCCTCCTGCTCCCCCTTCATCTTGATGCCGCGCTTGTCGGTGCCTTCCCAGACGAAGGGCTGCAACTGGCTGCTATTACGGCTTGCCGGTTCGTTCTTGACGGCGCTGCGAGTTGCGGACATGCAAATTCCCTGGCCGGCCATCCCCGGGCCGGATCCTGCGGATAGTAGCCGGTAACGGCGGGGTGGCCCAATTGGGCGGGGTGAGTCGGTGTCGCGGTGGTGGTGGTTGAGGCGCCTGTCGTCTCTAGCGGGGGCGGGGACTCGGTGACGTGTCGGGCTGCCTCAGTGTGTCGATAACTGACGCGGTGCGTCACATTGCCTCATTGGTCGCAGTTGCCGCAACGCAGGCTTTCAATCCTCCGGGCAACTGCGATTACGCCTGGGGGAGTAGTCCGTGAGCACCGGGACGGGATGGCTGGCATGAAACTTGCTCTAGTGCCGCAGGGTGGCAGCTCGCGATGCTGGCTCGGCTTCGGGGACCGCCTCCGTAATTCACCAACCTCTAGGGGATGTACTCATGAAGAAGCAACAGGGCTTTACCCTGATCGAACTGATGATCGTTGTGGCGATCATTGCTATTTTGGCGGCTATTGCTCTTCCGCAATATCAGAATTATGTTTCTAGAACGCGTGCTTCGGCGGCAGCGGCTGAACTCTCTGGAATTCGTACCGCTGTAAGCAGTTGTATTGCTGACCAGCAAAACACAACTGATTGCGATGCGGGGTCCTACGGTATTCCTACCACCGCTTCCTTTACTCTTACTAAAAATGTAACTGCTCTGACCAGCGTGACCGATGGTGTTATAACTGCCACTACTGGCGCAACAACAAGTGCAGGTGTGAATCTCACTTATATTTTGACGCCGACCGTTACTGATGGTAATATCGTTTGGGTAAATTCAGGTACCACTTGTGACGGCGGAACCCGTGGATTTAAGTCTGGTCAAGGTGGTTGCAGTTAAATGAGAACACAAGAAAAGGGGGCAGAGTTAATATTTGTTTGAAGCCTCCAGCTCTGCTGCCTTTCTTGTGAAGCAACGACAAGCCCGCCATTTGGTGGGCTTGTCGCATGAAGGTGCGACAAAGTGGCTGTGACAAGGGCGCAGGGTTGAACGACCGGTCGGAATCACCGACGCTGAAGCGCGGGACATTCCTACTGGGCGGGCTATGGGCTCTGAGAAAAGGGGCCAGAGTTAATATTTGTTTGAAACCTCCAGCCCCGGCTCCGCTGCCTTTCTTGTGAAGCAACGACAAGCCCGCCATTTGGCGGGCTTGTCGCATGAAGGTGTGTAATGACCTACCGGATTCTGCACAGGTCACACGGTTAATGTGGCGGCATAGGCTTGGTCGGGCGTTTTCATCTTCAACGCCTGATGCGGTCGCTGCCGGTTGTAGAA
>JASGDF010000064.1:0-41591 GCA_047607345.1 Pseudomonas sp.
AACCCGGTTTACCTTTAGCACCGACTACAGGCGCTTGGGGGGCGTACCCGGTAAACCCCCATCGCCACTGAAGTCGCTCCTACAGGAATGCAGAAATTCAGCGCCGGCTGTAGCGCGCGACCAGCCGGTCGCCGAGCATCTGCAGCAGTTGCACCAGCACCAGCAGCAGCACGACCGTGACCAGCGCGACGTCCGAGTGCGAGCGCAGGTAGCCCTCGCGATAGGCGACGTCGCCGAGCCCGCCCGAGCCGATCGCGCCGCCCATCGCGGTGAAGCCGATCAGTGCGATGGTGGTGACCGTGGCGCCGGCGATCAGGCCCGGTCGAGCCTCCGGCAGCAGCACCTTGAACACCAGCTGCGCGGTGGTCGCGCCCATCGCCTGGCTGGCCTCGACCACGCCGCGATCGACCTCGCGCAGCGCGGTCTCGACCAGCCGCGCGTAGAACGGCGCGGCACCGACCACCAGCGGCGCGATCGCGCCGCGCACGCCGAGCGAGGTGCCCATCACCAGCAGGGTCAGCGGGATCATCGCGATCATCAGGATGATGAAAGGCACCGAGCGCAGCAGGTTGACCAGCAGCGCCAGCACGCCATGCAGCAGCGGCCGGCGGCGCAGCTGCGGCGAGCCGGACAGGAACAGCAGCACGCCCAGCGGCAGGCCGATCAGCAGGGTCAGCGGCAGCGCGCCGGCCAGCATCGCCAGGGTATCGAGCGTGGCCCGGCCGATCTCGCCCCACTTGGCGGCGTCGAGGTTGCGGAAGAAGCCGTCCGCGGCGGCCAACAGTGGCATGACGCTCATGCGCGCAGCTCCTCGACCTGCACGCCGGCGGCGGCGAAGCCAGCCTGCGCGGCGGCGACGTCGCCGCCGGACAGGGCGATGGTCAGCTGGCCGTACGGGGTGTCCTTGATGCGGTCGATGCGCCCGGACAGGATGTTGTAGTCCACGCCGGTATCGCGCGCGATCCGGCCGAGCAGCGGCTGGTAGGTGTCGCCGCCGAGGAAGGTCAGGCGCACGATGCGCCCGGCCACCGCGGCGAAGTCCCTGTGCAGTTCGCCCTCGTCGAGGTGCTCGGCCTCGGAAACGAAGCGGCGCGTGGTCGGATGCTGCGGGTGCAGGAACACCTGCGTCACCGGCCCGCTCTCGACCAGCCGGCCGGCGTCGAGCACCGCGACGCGGTCGCAGACGCGGCGGATCACGTCCATCTCGTGGGTGATCAGCACGATGGTCAGGCCCAGCTCGCGGTTGATCTTCGCCAGCAGCGCCAGCACCGCGGCGGTGGTCTGCGGGTCGAGCGCGCTGGTGGCCTCGTCACACAGCAGGATCCGCGGGCGCGTGGCCAGCGCGCGGGCGATGCCGACGCGCTGCTTCTGCCCGCCGGACAGCTGCGCCGGGTACTTGCCGGCGTGCTCACGCAGGCCGACGGTGTCGAGCAGCTCGGCCACGCGCGCGTCGATCTCGGCGCGCGCGGCGCCGGCCAGCTCCAGCGGGAAGGCGACGTTGCCGGCCACGGTGCGCGAGGACAGCAGGTTGAAGTGCTGGAAGATCATGCCGATCCGCCGGCGCAGCGCGCGCAGGCCGTCGCGGTCCAGCGCGGTCGCGTCCTGGCCATCGATCAGCAGGCGCCCGCCGCTGGGCTCCTCCAGGCGGTTGACCAGCCGGATCAGCGTGGACTTGCCGGCACCGGAATGACCGATGATGCCGAACACCTCGCCGGCCTGGATCTCCAGGTCGAGCGGGTGCAGCGCTACGACCTCGCGGCCGGCGACGGAATAGGACTTGTGCAGGCGCTGGAACTGGATCACCGCGCTCGGGACCGGATCGGGGGATGAAGGGGCGTGCAGCCTATCAGCCGGGGCTGGCGGGCGTTATTCCATCTGATTCTAAAGCCCGCGCGAACAGCCGTAGCGCCGCGCTTGCTCGGCTGGGGGTTTTGCCGGGATCGACGGTCAGCTGTCGCGGCGGAATCGACCGTCGTGAACGCCCCAGCGGAGCAAGCTCCGCTCTACGGTGGCGCCTGCGGGGCCGCCCGGCGGACCCGCTCGCGCCGTAGCAGGTACAGGCCGCTGGCAACGATGATCGCCGCGCCGATCCAGGTCGCCCGGTCCGGCAGCGCGCGCCACAGCAACCAGTCCCAGCCGATCACCCAGACCAGCCCGGTGTATTCCAGCGGCGCGACCATCGAGGCCTCCCCGGCCTGGAACGCCCGGGTCAGCGCGACCTGCCCGAGCGCACCGGCCAGGCCCATGCCGGCGATCAGCCCGGCGTGCGCCGGCCGCAGCGGCACCCAGTCCGGGATCGCCAGCAGCCCCGCGCCGAGCGCCATGATCAACAGGAACCACACCACCATCGACTGCGAGGTATCGGTGCGGGTCAGCAGGCCGACCGTGACCGAGGCGACCGCGTAGGCCAGCGCCGCCAGCAGCACCATCAGCCCCGGCAACGAGACGATCCCGTCCACGCCGGGGCGCAGCACCACGATCACCCCGACCAGGCCGATGGCAATGGCGGTCCAGCGCCGCGGCCCGACCCTCTCGCCCAGCAGCGGCACCGACAGCGCCGCCACCAGCAGCGGCGAGACGAAGTAGATCGTGTACGCGGTCGACAGCGGCATGCGCTTCAGTCCGTAGGCGAAGCAGCCGATCATCGCGATGCCCAGCGCGCCGCGCAGCAGGTGCAGGCCCCAGCGCACCGGCACGATCGAGCGCGCGCCGGCGCTCGCCAGCACCCACACCAGCACGAAAGGCAGCGAGGCGCCGCCACGCAGCATCGCCACCTGCAACGGCGGATAGTGGGCGGACAGCAGCTTCATCGCGGCGTCCATCAGCGAGAAGCTGGCCACCGCGGCGAGCATCCAGGCCACCGCGGGTATCGGGGAACGGGCGTTGGGCATGCGCCATTATCGCCGGAGCGCAGAAGCGCCGGCGCTAGAATGCCTGTCCTATCTTTCATTGGAGCGATCCCATGCCTTCCTTCGACGTGGTGTCCGAAGTCGACAAGCACGAGCTGACCAATGCCGTGGACCAGGCCAATCGCGAGCTGTCCACCCGCTTCGACTTCAAGGGCGTGGATGCGCGGTTCGTGCTCGAGGACGACAAGCTGATCACCCAGTCGGCGCCCAGCGACTTCCAGCTCAAGCAGATGACCGACATCCTGCGCCAGCGCCTGAGCGCGCGCGGCATCGACTTCCGCTGCCTGGAGTTCGGCGAGGTCGAGAGCAACCTGGCCGGGGCACGGCAGAAGGTCACCGTCAAGCAGGGCATCGAGCAGAAGCTCGCCAAGCAGATCGCCGCGAAGCTCAAGGAGGCCAAGCTCAAGGTCGACAGCCAGATCAACGGCGACAAGCTGCGCGTGACCGGCAAGAAGCGCGACGACCTGCAGGACGCGATCGCGCTGCTGCGCAAGAGCGAGTTCGAGGTGCCGCTGCAGTTCGACAATTTCCGCGACTGAGGCGAATTGCCGTAACAGCGACGTCAGCCGCGATGCGGTTTCACCGGCAAGCTCCCAGCGCGGCAGAAGTCGTTCCTACAGCGGCGCGGCATCGCGCAATTGCTTGTACCTCGTTGTACGCGAAATGCCGAGCCGGCGGGCGGTTGCGGCAACGTTGCCGACGTTGGCGCGCAAGGCCTCGGCCACCTGTTCGTGTTGTCAAGAACGATCCATCCATCCGCCGCCCCTCCACCAGACACGGGAAGACCGTCGGGAACGCCTGGTTCCCGACAGCCCGCAGAGGCTTACACCGTTGCCTGCAACGCAAGGATCAAGAGCGCCCCCGTCGTCCCAGCGCAGGCGAGGATCAAGTACGTTTGCCTTTCCTAGCGCAAGCCGCCGGGTGATCCACCATTCGGCTGTTGAAGATCGCTTCCCGCCTGCGCAGGGACGATCACGAGGATCCATCGCGTTTCAGCCGGCGATCCGCAGAATCGGCTTGAGCGTCAAGCCCCGGAGGCTGTCCTCGGCCGCCTGGTTGATCTGCTCCAGGCCGTAGAACTTCACCAGCTTGTCGAACGGGAAACGGCCCTGCTGGTACAGCTGCACCAGCTGCGGGATGAACACCTGCGGCACGCTGTCGCCCTCGACGATGCCGCGGATGCTGCGTCCGCCGAGCAGCAGGTTATTGACGTCGAACTCGGCCTTGGTGCCGAGCCGGGGCGCACCGACCACGCCGATCGTGCCGAGCCCGCCAAGTGCCTCGATGCCGGCCGCGAGCACCTCGGGGCGCCCGCTCGATTCGAGCGCGAAGTCGGCACCGCCGCCCGTGGCCTCGCGTACCGCCTCGACCACATCGACCTCGTGGCTGTTGACGGTATGGGTCGCACCGAGCTCGCGCGCCAATGCCAGCCGTGAGGGCACCACGTCGATCGCGACGATGGTAGTGGCTCCAGCGATACGCGCGGCCATCACCGCGCTGAGCCCGACCGCGCCGGCTCCGTAGCTGGCGAAGCTGCTGCCTGGTCGCACCTTCAACGCATTGATCACCGCACCAGCCCCGGTCTGGATGCCGCAGCCGAGCGGGCCGAGCAACTCCAGCGGGGCGTCCTGCGGCACCCGTATGGCGTTGTTCTCGCGCGCGAGCGCGTAGGTCGCGAACGAGGACTGCGCGAAGAAGTGGTCGTGCAGCGGCTGGCCGTCGGGCGTCTGCAGCGCGGTCGCGCCGTGTGCGTCGGTACCGCCGAAGTTGAGCGCGAAGAAGTCCTTGCAATAGGCCTCGTGGCCGCTGTTGCACGGATTGCAGTGACCGCAGGCGCCATAAGTCAGCACCACATGATCGCCAACCTTCAGGTCCTTGACATCAGGACCGAGCGCTTCGACCACGCCGGCCCCCTCGTGCCCAAGCACCGCCGGCAGCGGCACCGGGTAGTACTGATCGCGCACGATCAGGTCGGTGTGACACAACCCGGTGGCAACCACGCGCACCAGGACCTCATCGCCGCGTGGGCCGCGCAGGCGCGCCGGCTCGATCGTGAAGGGCTGCTCGGGTGCACGGGCCACCGCGACGGTGACTTCGCGCAGGGTATCGGCTGCTGCGTTCATCAAGCTGTTCTCCTCAGATGGGGTATGCGGGCGCTTCGCCCTTGACGGTGAGCCATTGCCACTGTGTGAACTCCTCCCAGTTGGCCGGCCCTCCAATGCTGGTGCCGTTGCCGGAGGCGCCGACGCCTCCGAACGGATTGATGACCTCGTCGTTGACGGTCTGGTCGTTGATATGCAGCAACCCGGTGCGCAGACGCTCGCCGAGCCGCAGCGCGCGGCCGACGTCACGAGAGACGACCGCCATCGACAGGCCATATTCGGTGGCATTGGCGAGCCGCACCGCGTCCTCGTCGCGCTCGAACGGCACCACCACCGCGACCGGAGCGAATATCTCCTCGTTGAAGGCCGGGTTATCGGCGTCGACATGGCTGAGCACAGTCGGCTGGAAGAACAGGCCATCGTGGCCTCCGCCCGTTTCGACGATGGCGCCGGCAGCCTGTGCTTGTTCCACCACGCGCGCGGCGTGGTCGCGCTGGGCCGCGTTGATCAATGGACCAATTGCCACGTCCGCATGCCGGGCCGGGTCGCCGACTTTGAGGCTGCGCGCCTTGGCGACCAGTTTCTCCAGAAAGCGCTCGTGGATCGCGCGCTGCACCAGCACCCGCCCGGAGGACATGCAAATCTGGCCCTGGTGCAAGTAGACGCCCCAGGCGGTGTTGGCGACCGCCAGATCGAGATCCGCGTCGTCGAGCACGATCAGCGAGTTCTTGCCGCCCAGCTCCAGCGAGACCTTCTTCAGGTGCCGCCCGGCCGCCTCGCCGACCTTGCGCCCGGCCGCGGTCGAGCCGGTGAACTGGATCATCGCCACGTTGGGGTCGGCGGTGAGTGCCGCGCCGGCGGCGCCATCGCCCGGCAGCACCTGCAGCACACCAGCCGGCAACCCGGCCAGTTCGAACAGTCTCGCGATCACGAACCCACCGCACACCGCGGTGCGCGGATCGGGCTTGAGCACCACCGCGTTGCCCAGCGCCAGCGCCGGGGCGACCGCGCGCATCGCCAGGTACAGCGGGAAGTTGAACGGCGAGATCACCCCGACCACACCGAGCGGACGCCGCCGCGCCAGCGACAGTCGCCCCGGCGTGGACGGCAGCACCTCGCCCTGGCTGCGCGAGGGCAGCGCGACGGCCTCGTGCAACGCCTTGACGTTGATCGATGCCTCGAAACCGGCCTTGAGCTGGGTCGAGCCGCTTTCGCGCACGATCCAGCCAGCGATCTCGTCGCTGTACTGCTCGGCCAGCTGCGCGGCCTTGCGCAGCACCTGCGCGCGCTGCTCGTACGGCGCCTCGGCCCAGTCGCGCTGGGCCTGCGCCGCAACCGCGGCAGCGGTGGCGATGCGGGCCGGGCCGGCCAGCGCGATCCGGCCCAGTTCAGCCCCGGTAGCTGGCTCGACCACCGCCGCCCCGGCGTCACCCTCGCGCCACTGACCATCGAACAGCCGGCCGCTCCACAGCGCCGCCGGCAACAACTCGGATTCACTCATTGGATTCGCTCCTGCCATCTGTGCGCGGCCATTCAAAATCAGCGTGGCCGCCTGCGCCATGCACCTTTGGCCTATGCGGCCGCAGGTCCCGTCATTGCAGGCACCGCCGCCACCGGCAGTGTCCAGCTTCTGGACACCTCCTGCCCGGCGGGGGCCGGATACGGGCGGTCACCGCCCGACAAAGCAACCACTCGACGTCGATCTGGCCTGGTCTGTCCGTGAATTGATGAAATGCCCTAGCCGTTATCGCCTCCAGCCACCGGCAGAACCGAGCCGGTGATATACGAGGCTTCGTCCGAGGCCAGGAACAGGATCGGCCCGACCTGCTCCTCCAGGGTGCCGTAGCGCTTCATGAAGGACGAGCCGGTAACCTGCGCGACCACCGCGTCCATCCACACGCGCTCCTGCGCGCTATCGCCCTCCGGATTGCGCGGTACCCGCCGCGGTGGCGCGGTGGTGCCGCCCGGCGCGGTGGCGACCACGCGTACGTTGCGCTCGGCGTATTCCATCGCCAGCGACTGGGTGATCGCGTTGATCCCGCCCTTGGCGGCCGAGTACGGCACTCGATGGATACCACGCGTGGCATTGGAGGAGACATTGACGATGGTGCCGCCACCACGCGCCAGCAGATGCGGCAACGCCGCATGGCAGCCGTAGAGAGTCGGCATCAGCGAGCGGCGGATCTCCGCATCGATCTGCGCGGGCTCGAACTCGGTATAGGGCCGCATGCGGATGGCGCCCCCCACATTGTTGATGAGCAGGTCGATACCGCCGAACGCATCGGCCGCCGCCTGCATCGCCGCACGCGCGCCCTCGTAGGTTTCCAGGTCGGCGACGCAGGCGTGGGCGCCGTGGCCGACCTCCTCGGCGACCTCGCCGACGAAGTCCGCGCGATCCACCAACAACACCCGCGCACCTTCGGCGGCGGCACGCAGCGCCACCCCGCGACCGATGCCCTGGGCCGCGCCGGTGACCACCATCACCCGGCCGGCGAAGCGCCGACTCATGCGGCCAGCCCTGGCACGGCGACGGCGGCATTGGCGGTGAACTTCTCGTAGTAGAAGCCGGCCGGCGCGATCCCCAGCGTGTCCAGGTGCGCACGCACCGTATCGACCATCGGCGGCGGACCACAAAGGTATACGTCGACGGCGCCGCCATGCAGCGCCTCGGGCGGCAAGTGGTCGGTGACGTAACCGATCCTGGGATGATGCGATTGTGGATCCACCACACAGGTATCGAATTCGAAAAACGGCAGCCGCCGGGCGAAGTCATGCAGGCGCTCGACCAGCACCAGGTCCGCTGCACGCGTCACGCCGTACATCAGCCGTACCGGGTGCTCGCTGCCGGCGATGGCCAGGTGCTCGAGCATCGACAGGAACGGCGCCAACCCCGTACCACCGGCCAGCATCAGCACCGGCCGTGCGACCGGGCGCAGATAGAAGCTGCCCAGCGGGCCGGTCAGCTCCAGCAGCTGCCCAGGCGTGGCCGTATCCAGATAGCGGCTCATCAGCCCGCCGGGGACGCGCCGAATCAGGAAGCTCAGCGCATGCGAGCCCGGTGCAGAGCTGAAGGAATAGGCTCGGCACTGGCCGCTGCCCGGCACCCCGATGTTGACGTACTGGCCCGGCAGGAAGTCGAACGCCTCGCCGGCCGCTTCCAGCTTCAATTCCAGCGCGGCGTCGGCATGCGGCACCACCTCGACCAGCGCAGCCTTGGACGTGCCGACGCCGGTCTTGCAGGCCACCGACGTCACCGGCACGGCGATCGTGCAATCCGAGCTCGGCACCATCTGGCAGGTCAACACCAGCCCGGCACGGCGCTCGTCGGCGCTCAGCGCGTCATCGAGATAGTCCTCGCCCAGGTCGTAGGCGCCACTTTCGGCACGGCATTTGCAAGTGCCGCAGACGCCGTCCGCACAGTCCATCGGCAGGTTGATCCTGTGGCGGAAAGCAGCGTCGAGCACCTTCTCGCCTTCGTTGCAGTCGACGAAACGGGTGACCCCGTCCTCGAAGTTCAGCGCGATGCGGTAGGACATGGCATTTCTCGCGGTCAGCTGCGGTCAGACGTGATAGACGTCGATGACCTGGCGGATGTAGTCGTTCTTCAGCACGATCATCTTGCGGCTGATCTGCAGGGCATCGCCGTCCCGACGCACGGTAACGAAAGCGGTGCCGAAGAACTGGTCGGTGACCTTGTAGCGATGGTTGAGGGTGTGGAAGTTGTAGCGCAGGTCGGTCTCGGCGCCGCGCTCGGCCAGCACCTCGACGTTGGCGATGCTGTGGCTGGTGCGCGGCTCCGGCGTGGATGCGCCGGAACGCTCGGTCTTGATCCGGAACACCCGGTCTTCCAGGCCGGTACGGTCGGCGTAGTAGATCAGCGAGATCTGCGTCTGCGGATCCTCGGTCAGCCGGTCGTCGTCGTCCCAGGCCGGCATCCAGTAGGTCACGTCCTCGGCATACAGCGTCAACCACTCGTCCCATTGGCGATCGTCGAGCAGGCGCGCCTCGCGGTAGAGAAACGCGCACAACGCGGTGTAATCCGCGCTCATGCCGTCGCTCCGGCGGCATCCCTGGCCAATGCCTCGCGCATGGTCCGTGCCCAGTACTCGTGCTGCCGCACGAACAGGCCCTCGTCCTCGCTGCGCTCGCCCGACAGCAACGGTTCAAGCCCCATCCGCCGGGCATTCTCGTCCGGACCATCGATCCAAAGCGGCGCGCCGCGGCTAAGGTCGTTCCACAACGCCGCGGTGGCCGCGTAGCCGGCCTGGCAGGCGCGGAATTCCTCCAGATCATCGGCGGTGCCCATGCCGGAAACGTTGAAGAAGTCCTCGTACTGGCGGATGCGCAGCGCGCGATCCTGTGCGCTTTCGCCCTTGGGCGCGAAGCAGAAGATGCTGACCTCGGTCCTGTCCACGCTGATCGGGCGGGTGACCCGGATCTGGGTGGAGAACTGGTCCATAAGGAACACATTGGGGTACAGGCACAGGTTGCGGGTCTGCCGGGTGATGAATTCCGCACGCGCCTGACCAACCCGTTGCGCGATCTCCTCGCGATGCGCCCAGACCGGGCGCACCTCCGGATTCAGCGACTCGGTCCACAGCAGGATGTGCCCGTTCTCGAAGCCGTATACGCCGGCCACGCTGCGGCTCCAGCCGTTGGCATCCACCGCCTTGATGCCTTCCTGGGTACGCCGGCCCATCGTCGCCGCGTAGTTCCAGTGCACGGTGCTGACGTGGTAGCCGTCGCAGCCGTTCTCCATCTGCAGTTTCCAGTTGCCGTCGTAGACGTAGGACGAGTTGCCGCGCAGCACTTCCAGCCCCTCCGGGGCCTGATCGACGATCTGGTCGATGATCACCCGGGTCTGGCCGAGGAAATCCTCCAGCGGCGCCACATCCTCGATCAGGCTGCCGAACAGGAAGCCGCGGTAGCTCTGCAGACGCGCCACGCGTCGCAGGTCATGTGAGCCGTTCTGGCCGAATTGCGGCGGGTACTGGGTGGTCTTCTCGTCCTTGACCTTGAGCAGATTGCCGGTGTTGGAGAAGGTCCAGCCGTGGAACGGGCAGGTGAAGCTGGCCTTGTTGCCGTGCTTGCGCCGGCACAGCATCGCGCCACGGTGGGCACAGGCATTGACCACCGCATGCAACGCACCGGTCTTGTCGCGGGTGATCACCACCGGCTGGCGACCGATGTAGGTGGTGTAGTAGTCGTTCGGCTGCGGGATCTGGCTCTCGTGCGCCAGGTAGACCCAGTTGCGCTCGAAGATGTGCTTCATCTCCAGCTCGAACAGGTCCTCGTTGGTGAAGATCTCGCGGCGACAGCGGAACACGCCAGCCCGCCGGTCGTGCTGGACGGCGTTGGCGAGCAAGCTATCGAGTTCGATGGTTCTATCGATCACGGCGGACATGGGCGCATTCCTGGAAGTGGTGTCCCGCAAGGACACCGTGGCAGGGGAAACGATCGAAGGGCGGCAACCACGTTGCGGACCACCCCGCGGCGGGCTTCGCAGCCCGGACGGCTTCTACCGCCCACGCTGCTAGGCGGCCGCGCGCCGGCGCAGCTCGTTGACCTGGTTGTCCACGCCCTCGACCAGGCCGGTGAGATGGAAGTCGAAGACGATCTCGGCAAACGGACCGTCGAGGCCGTTGGCTTCGATGCCTGCGGGGTCGCTACGCTCCACCAGCGCCGGCACCAGGCCCTCGCGCGTGGCGTAGGCGAAGTCGTCGTCCACCAGCGGGTCGCCGGCGATGTTGATCTGGGTGGTCAGCTTGCGGTGACCGTCCGCGGAGACGAAGAAGTGGATGTGGGCCGGCCGCCGGCCGTGCCGTCCGAGCGCGGCCAGCAGCCGCTCGGTCGGGCTGCCCGGCGGCACGCCATAGCCGTTGGGCACGATGCTGCGGAACCGGTAGCGGCCGTCGGCGTCGGCGACGATCGTGCGACGCATATTGAACGGCGCCTGCCGGCCGGTCGGATCGAAGTGGGAATAGAAACCGCGGGTATCGCAGTGCCAGACCTCGACGGTAGCACCGGCCGCCGGCCGGCCATCCTCGGTGTACACGGTGCCGTGCATGATCAGGGTATGGCCGTTCTCGTCGCTGCCGTCGTCGAGCCGGGCAAAGCCGTGCTCCACCGGTGCACCGGCCACATACAGCGGGCCCTCGATCGTGCGCGGAGTCGGATTGTCGATGCCCAGTTCGGCGTCGATCGCGTCCAGCCGCAGGTCGAGGAAGTGGTCCAGCCCGAGTCCGGGCGAGATCAGCCCGGCCTGGCCTGCCGCGCCCAGATCGTTGAGCCAGGCGATCGCGGTCCAGTATTCGTCCGGGGTCACGTCCAGGTCGTCGATCGCCTTGAACAGGTCGGAGAGCAGCCGGTGGACCAGCTGCTTCACCCGGGGGACGCCGGCCGGCGTGTCCAGGCCGCTGGCGGTCTTCAGGAAGTCCTGGACTTGCTGGGTCTGGAATATCTTGACGCTCATGGTGCTTTTCCTTCCTTCTCTTGGTTGCGTTGGCTACCTTGAGACGTTCCCCTCCCGAGGAAGCGCCGGTTCTACCACTCGAACGCTAGCGATCGTCCTCGTGCAGCGAGGACGGATGTCGGCACAGCGGGGTGACCGCGATGCGCATGTATGGGAACAGCGGCAGCGAGATCAGCACCTCGTGCAGTTCAGCGTTGTCGGCGACATCGAAGATGCTGACGTTGGCGTACTGGCCCACCACCCGCCAGATGTGCCGCCAGCGTCCGTTGCGCTGCAGCTGCTGGAAGCGCGCCTTTTCCTCATGCCTGAGCTGCGCGGCGCGCTCGGGCGCCATGTCCAGCGGCAGGCTCACCTCCATCGTCACCTGAAACAGCATGCTCAGCCCTCCGTTCCGGTGGTCGCCGCCACCACCGTGCGGCCGCGGTCGCGGCGGAACGCATCCACCCGCGCCTCGTCCAGCGCGATGCCCAGGCCGGGACCGATGGGCAGGTGCAGGTGGAAGTCGGCGTAGTGCAGCGGTACCTGCAGGATCTCCTCGGTCAGCAGCAGCGGCCCGAACAGCTCGCTGCCCCACTGCAGGTTGGGGAAGGTCGCAAACACCTGCGCCGAGGCGATCGTGCCGACCGCGCCTTCGAGCATGGTGCCGCCGTACAGGCCGATGCCGGCGGCGTCGGCGATCGCGGCGACGCGCTGCGCCGCCAGCAGTCCGCCGGACTGCTCGATCTTGACCGCGAACACGTCGGCAGCCGGCCCTTGCGCCGCCTCGAACGCGCTCTCCGGCCCGGTCAGGATCTCATCGGCCATCAGCGCCAGCGGGAAGCGCCGCATCAGCCGCCGCAGCGCCGCGCGCGAGGCGACCGGCTGCTCGACCAGCTCGCAACCCGCCGCGGCCAGCGCCGGCAGCGCGCGCGCCGCCTCGTTCTCGCTCCAGGCCATGTTGACGTCGACCCGCACCGCGGCACGGTCGCCGAGCGCACGCTTGATCGCCGCGACGTGGGCGATGTCCGCCTCCACCGCGCGGCTGCCGATCTTCAGTTTGAACACGTCGTGGCGGCGCGCGTCGAGCATCCGCTCGGCCTCGGCGATGTCACGCGCGGTATCCCCGGACGCCAGTGTCCACGCCACCGGCAGGCGCTCGCGCACACGCCCGCCCAGCAACTCGGACAGCGGCAGCCCGAGCCGGCGGCCCTGCGCATCGAGCAGCGCGGTCTCGATCGCGCACCTGGCGAAGTGGTTGCCCTTGACCAGCTTGGCGATGCGCTGCATCAGCGCCTGCACGCGGGTCGCGTCGGCACCGAGCAACACGGGCGCGAGGTAGCGGTCGATCGCCAGCTTCATCCCTTCCGGGCTCTCCGCGCCGTAGGCCAGCCCGGCAATGGTGGTGCCCTCGCCCAGCCCGACCACGCCATCGGAACAGTACACGCGCACCAGCATCAGGGTCTGGCCCTGCATCGTCGCCACCGACAGCCGGTGCGGCCGGATCGTGGGCAGGTCGAGCAGCAGCGTCTCCACCCGCTCGATCACGGGGGTGGTGCGATGGACGGGGGCGAGTGGGCGTTCCATGGCGCCGACAGTGCCGGCGACCGGGGCCGCGCGTCCAAGACCATGTCGGTCTCATTCGATACCTTTATGGTATTTTGTCTTCGCAAGACGTACAGCCATTGAATTTATTGCATTGCAACACCCACTCCTGGCATCGAGCATCCCCCCGATGGACCTGCGCCAGCTCCGCTATTTCGTCACCGTCGCGCGCGAACGTAACTTCACCCGCGCGGCCGAACTGCTGCACATCGCCCAGCCCCCCCTGAGCCGCCAGATCCAGCAACTTGAAGAAGACCTGGGCACGCGGCTGCTGGTGCGTAGCAGCCGCCCGGTGCGGCTGACCGATGCGGGCCGGCTGTTCTACGAGGAAGCGTTGCAGGTGCTCGGGCGGGTCGAGCAGATGAGGGACGCCGCGCGCCGGATCGGGCGCAGCGAGCAGCGGGTGCTGTCGATCGGCTTCGTCGCCTCCACGCTCTACGGCGGCCTGCCAATGGTGGTGCGGCGGCTGCGCCAACACCGGCCGGACCTGGACATCCGGCTGGTCGAGCTGATGTCCGGGCAGCAGATCGAGGCGCTGAAGGCCGGGCGCATCGACCTGGGCTTCGGCCGCATCCGCAGTGACGACGCTGCGGTGGAACGCCTGGTGCTGCGCGAGGAACGGCTGGTCGTGGCATTGCCGGCCAGCCATCCGCTGGCATCCAGCGGCGCGGCACTGGCGCCGGAGGCGCTGACCGCGCAGCGCCTGGTCGTCTACCCCAGCGAACCGCGCCCGAGCTTCGCCGACCAGGTGCTGTCGCTGCTGCAGGACCGCGGCGTGCGCCCGCTGGCGGTGCAGGAGGTACGCGAGTTGCAGACCGCGCTCGGCCTGGTCGCCGCCGAGACGGGGGTCTGCGTGATTCCGGCCTCGGTGCAGGCGCTGCGCCAGGACCTGCACTACCGCCTGCTCGACGACGAGCGCGCCACTTCACCGATCATCATGAGCTACCGCCGCAACGACGATTCCGAGCTGATTCCGTTGACCCGTCGGCTGATCCGCGAGATGTACGCCGAACGGCCGCCATGGCTGGACACCGCCTACAATCGCCTGCATTCGCCCTAGGCAGCCCCGCGCACCCGATGGACCACCACGCTTCCGCCCCCGACCACGACCCCGACTACCTCGCCGACACCCGCCGCTGGATCGAGCGCGCGGTGATCGGCCTGAACCTGTGCCCGTTCGCCAAGGCGGTCTACGTCAAGCAGCAGGTGCGGCTGGTGCTCAGCGACGCGAGCACGCCGGAGGCGCTGCTGGAGCAGTTGGCCGAGGAACTGGTGCTGCTGCGCGACACCCCGGCCGACGAGATCGATACCACGCTGATCGTGCACCCGGACGTATTGCAGGACTTCCTGGACTACAACGACTTCCTCGACAACGCCGACGCGGCGGTCGAGGCGCTGGACCTGCAAGGTGTGCTGCAGGTCGCCAGCTTCCACCCCGACTACCAGTTCGCCGGCGCTGCGCCGGACGATGTGTCCAACTGCACCAACCGCTCGCCGTGGCCGACCCTGCACCTGCTGCGCGAGGACAGCGTCGAGCGCGCGGTCGCCGCGTTTCCCGATCCGGACGTGATCGTCGAGCGCAACCTGCGCACGCTGGATGAGCTGGGCCGCGCGGGCTGGCAGGCGCTGATGCGGGAGGCTCCCAGCGATCGCGAATGAGAACGCGATAGTGGGTTTTCCGCCGTCGTTCGTCCTTGTATGCAAGCCCGTTTCTCGCCTGCCGCACCCTGCCTACACCTCCCCTCATCGCCGTCGTTGCAGCCTTCTTGCCGGCGTCTGTGCATCGGCTAGACTCCGGATATGAGGCCTGATTCACTGGGCACGCAGTCGAGGGGATCGATGAGCGACCGAAACGAAGACGATGCACGTCGGCAATGGTTCCGGCAGAAAGTGCTGCCGCTGGAATCGCACCTGCGCCACATCGCCAGGCGCTTTGCTTCGGGCAACACGCAGGACGTCGAGGACCTGGTCCACGACACCTTTCTGCGGATGCTCGGCAACACCGCCTGGCGCAGCATCGACAACCCGGCCTCGTTCGCGATCCGCACCCTGCAGAACCTCGCCATCGACACGCTGCGCCGCCGCAAAGTGGTGGCCTTCGACGTCATCAGCGACCTGAACAACCTGGATGCCCCCGACATGATGCCCGGGCCGGAAGAGTCGGCCAGTCAGCGCGGCGAACTGGAGCGCCTCGCCCGGATGATCTCCGAGCTGCCGCCCCAGTGCCGTCAGGTCTTCATGCTGCGCAAGGTCGACGGCCTCTCGCATCGGGAAATATCCGAACGCATGAACATCTCCATCTCCACCGTCGAAAAGCACCTGTCCAAGGGACTGCGCCTGTGCACGGACCGCTTGGCCGGGAACGACCGGAACGCAACGCGGCAGCAGGAACGACTCACATGCCAGCCTCTCAATCCCCTAAGCGCGAAGAAATAAGGCAGCAGGCCGCGACATGGGTCGTGCGCCTGTCGGACTCGGCCGGCATCGATGCGGCCGAGCGGGCACGCTTCGAATCCTGGCGCGATCAGGGCCCGGAGCACGAGTTGGCCTACGAACGCGAACTCGCCTGCTGGGAGGCGCTGGATGCGCTGCGACCAGACGCTGCCGGCGACACGGTGGCGCCGACGCGCCGACACAGGCGCGCCTACCTGCCGCGCTGGGCCAGCGCGGCAGGCGTCGTCGCCCTGCTGGCCGGCACCTTCTGGTGGGGTGAACTCACCTCTCCCGCCTATGCCACGACCCTGGGAGAGCGCCGGGTAGTGCGCCTGGAAGACGGAAGCCGCGTCGAGCTCAACACCGATTCGAAGATCGTGGTGAGCTACCGGGACGATCGCCGCGAGGTCCGGCTGGTACGCGGAGAAGCCCTGTTCGACATCGTCCGGGAAACCAGGCCCTTCATCGTCACCGCCAACGCGACCCGGCTGGTCGGCACCCCCTCGGCGATGAATGTGCGGGTCCGCGAAGGCGGCACCACGGTGACCGTCACCCAAGGCGAGGTGGAGGTAAGGTCCGCCGCGGCCCGCGCGCCCACCTTCCTGCATCGCAACCAGGAAGGCTGGTACACCCCGCACAGTGCCACCCGCTATACGGTCAACGATGAAGACGTGAAGCGGCTGCTGGCCTGGCGTCAGGACGCCATCGTGCTGGACGGACGTTCACTCGAGCAGATCGCCCAGGAGTTCAACCGCTACAACGCACGCAAGCTGGTGGTCGAAGATCCGTCCATCACCGCGCTGCGCCTGGCCGGCTACTTCAAGACCCAGGATATCGACGGCTTCGTGCAGGCGGCCAGCAACGCCTTTCCCATCAAGGCGATCCATACCCGCAATGGCGACATTCACCTGTCGAGGGACGGCACGAATGGCCAGCGGCCCAAATAAATTTTTCACGAGAGGATAGCGGTTTCCGAACAAACGCTCGTCGGTATTCCAGTGAGCGCCGCCACTCCGGCCGGCGCACCGACGAGGAATCCGCATTGAGTAGCCCCACCCATCGGCGCCAGCATGCCTTCCCCTTCCGTACGTTGTTGCTGGCCTCTGCCATAGCGCTGACCCTGGCCAGTCCTGTGCTGGCGCAGGAAGCACGCAGGCACTACGACATTCCCGCACAGGGCGCCATCGCGGCGCTGCAGGAGTTCGCCCGCCAGTCGGAGCGGCAGCTGCTGTTTCGCTACGAGACCGCCACGGACAGGCGCGTCGAGGCAATAAGGGGACAGTACACCGAGCAGGAGGTCCTGCAACGCCTTCTGGACGAAGCCGGCCTGGAGGTCATCTCAGACGACGGCAAGACCCTCGTTCTGGGAAAGCCAACGCCGCCGGCGAACGAAAGCAGGCGCGATGCGCACACGCTGGACAAGGTGACGGTCACCGGCTCCAACATCAAGCGCACCGACATCGAAGGACCCGCTCCGGTGCTGGTGCTGACCGCCGCGGACATCGAACGGCAGGGAGCCAGCACGATCTACGAAGCACTGGCGACGCTCAGCCAGTTCACCGGCAGCGTGCAGAACGAGTTGAGCCAGAGCGGCTTCACTCCGAATGCGAGCGTGCTGAACATGCGTGGCCTCGGCCCCGGGTACAACCTGGTGCTGCTGAACGGCCACCGCCTGGCAGACTACCCGCAGCCCTACAACAGCAAGTCCGCCGCGGTCGACCTGAACACGATCCCCGCCGCCGCGGTGGAGCGCATCGAGGTGCTCTCCGGCGGCGCATCGGCGATCTACGGCTCCGATGCGGTCACCGGCGTCATCAACATCATCACCAAGACCGGCATCGACCGCGACACCTGGTCGCTTCGCGGCGGCACGACCACGCTTGGCGGCGGCGACAACGTCCGCGCCCAGTGGACAGGGGGACGCAGCGGCGATAAATGGAGCCTGACGTACTCCTTCGAGCACTATGCGCGCGAAGCGATCTACGGCTATCAGCGCGACTTCATGGACTCCGTGCGCGACAATCCGGCCTCCGGCGACGCGACCACCCCGTCCTCGGGCGTCTACATGAACGTGGGAAGCAGCTCCAACTACACTTTCCCCAACGGCATCGAGACCGACTGCGGCAACTTCCCCGACTTCGAGGTATTCCAGACCAGCAGCGGCGTGCAGCGCTGCGGCTGGTACGGCTACCCGGCCACCCAGGCGATCCAGAACGAGAAGAACATCACCTCCGGGTACCTGTACGGCACCTACGACTTCGACAACGGCATGCAAGCCTACGCACAGTTGCTGGCGACCTACAGCCGCGACGAAACGGAAGGCGCCGCCCAGAGCTGGTCGAGCGGCTGGTACTACGACAGCAACCTGGCCAGGAACGTCCGCATATACCGCCTTTTCACTCCCAGCGAGACCGGCTCGCAGGCCTCGGTCTTCAAGCAGAAGAGCGTCAGCCTGAGTACCGGGCTGCGTGGCACCCTGTTCGACGACCGCTTCGACTGGGACGCCAACATCACCCACTCGCAATACTGGCTGACCCGCGACCGCCCGCGCCTGCTGACCAACAGCGTCACCCTCTACTACCTGGGCGAAAGCCTGGGCACGCGCAGCAACGGCTACAGCATCTACGCCCCGGACTACGACACGCTGTTCACCGCGCTGGACCCGGCCACCTTCGCCTCGCTGAGCACCAACGTGCACTACGAGGCCGAATCGCAGTCTTCGCAGGCGTCGTTCCTGTTCTCCGGCGACCTGCTGCGCTTGCCGGCCGGTCCGCTGGGCATGGCCGTCGTCGCCGAGGCCGGGCGCCAGCAGTACGATGTCCAGCCCGACGAGCGCATCACCCCCAGCTACACCGGCACCGACCTGGTCTACAACCTCACCGGGACCGGCGGCGGCGGCGACCGCGACCACTTCGCCCTCGGCCTGGAGTTCAGCATCCCGCTGGCGAGCAAGCTCAACGCCAGCGTGGCCGGCCGCTACGACTACTACGACGACATCTCCTCGGTGGGCGGCGCCTTCACCTGGTCGGCAGGACTCGAATACCGGCCGATGTCCAGCCTGCTGCTGCGCGGCAACTACGCCACCAGTTTCCGCGCGCCCGACCTGCACTACCTCTACGCGGACCTGTCCGGCAGCTACACCTACATCGTCGACCAGTACCAGTGCCGCAATGCAGGCATCGATCCGACATCGACGGCCTGCACCAGCAGTTCGGCGGACTATTACTACCAGGTGTATTCCGAACGCGAAGGCAACCCCGACCTGACCGAGGAAACCGGCCGCTCGTTCACGCTGGGCGCGGTATGGGACATCACCGATGGCATGTCGGCCAGCGTCGACTACTACAACATCCGCCTCAACGACGCGGTCGACGACATCAGTACCGAGTACCTGCTGCGCAACGAGGCGGCCTGCAGGCTGGGGAGCGACACCCGCGGCAACGTGGTGGACGCCAACTCGGCAGCCTGCCAGGCCTACCTGGCCATGGTCCAGCGCGACGAGGAAGGCGCGATCGAGCAGATCGTCCGCATCCCCTACAACCAGGCGATGATCCGCACCTCCGGGCTGGATGCCAGCTGGCGCTACCAACTGCCTTTCGACCGCTTCGGCAGCTTCGACCTCAAGCTCGGCTATACCCACGTGCTCAAGCTGGAGGAGCAGGAATTCCCCGGCGACGAGATCATCAACGCACGCGATGACCTGAGCTACTTCAACTTCCGCAGCCGCGCCAACTGGAACGTCGGCTGGCGCCTCGACGGTTGGAGCGCGAACCTCTACGGCTACCGCTACGGCTCGCTGCCGAACTACGCCGAAACCGGCCGCATCGCGCCGTACATCGTCTGGAACGCGAGCCTGAGCCGCAGAATAACGCCGCAGGCCACCCTGGGCCTGTACGTCAACAACCTGTTCAACAAGCTCCACCCGGACGACGACACCTATTCGACGTATCCGTACTTCTATCGTTCCTACAGCCCGATCGGACGCAGCATCGCGGCTCAGTTCAGCTACAGGTTCGACTGAGCGGCGATACCTTCCTTGCCCCATCCGACTTCAATGCCCGGTTCCGGCCGGGCATTTTTGGGAACCATCCAATGAAATCCCTGCGCTTTTCCCTTGTACCGCTGTTGCTGGCCGTGGCCGGCATCGCGGCTCCATGCCGGGCATCGGTCGCTCCCGCCCCGCGGGCAATGACGGCGATCGACCTGCTCGAGCTGCAACGCCCGGGCGCACCGCGCCTCTCCCCGGACGGCCGCCAGACCCTGTTCACACTGACGCGCGCGGACTGGGAGCGCAACCGCAGCCTCACCGATCTATGGCAGGTCGGGCTGGACGACGGCACGCCACGGCGGATGATCGAGGACGGCGGCGGCGACGCGGTTTGGGCGCCCGACAGCCGGCGTTTCGCCTTCACCGGCCGGCGCGGCGGCGACAAGGTGCGACAGATCTATCTGATGCCGGCCGATGGCGGCGAGGCCACCCGGCTCGGCCATGCCCGTACCAGCGTCTCCAGCTTGGCTTGGCCCGGCGATGGCCGGTACGTCTACTTTCTCGCGGAACGGCCCGGCGAAAGGAAAACCGAGCAGCGGGTGAAGTCAGGCGACGACATGTTCCCTTTCGAATCGCCACGCAGCCGCCGCGCGCTGTGGCGCGCCGACACGTCCAACGGCCGCATCGAGGTTCAGGTCCAAGGCAATTTCGACGTCGGCAGCTACGACGTCGCCGACGACGGCACCCTGCTGTACCGCCGCTCCCCTTCCAAGCTGCTCGACGACCAGCCGCGCGCCGAGTTGTGGCTGTTGCGCCCCGGCCAACCGGCGCGGCGCCTGACCGACAACGACTACTCGGAAAGCAGCCCGCGCCTGTCGCCCGATGGACGCCGGGTCCTGTTCCTGGCCAACGCCGAGCATGGCCGCTACGGCACCGTGAACACCAATCTGTTCGTGCTGGACATCGCCAGCGGCGCGTCGCGCGAATTGCAGCATGGCTTGCCCTGGAAGATCGAGCAGGCCGAATGGCGCGGCGACGGCCGCGAGATCGTGTTCAGCGCCACCACCGGCGTGCGCCGCGAGCTGTTCGCGGTGGATACCACCCGCGACCGGCTGCGGCCGATCGCCCGCAGCGACTTCGCGGTCTCCTCGTTCAGCGTTTCCCGCGACGGCCAACGCCTGGTCTACGCCGCCACGTCGGCGACCTCGCCCGGCGAGATCCATCGCACCTCGCTGGACCGTCCAGCCGGCATCGCGATCACCCACTTCAACGAACGGCTGTCGCAGCGCTTCAGGCTGCCGCGCCAGCAGGCCATCCAGTGGACCGGTCCCGAGGGCCAGGCGCTGGAAGGTCTGCTCACCTACCCGCTGGACCACGTGCCCGGCCGCCGCTATCCCTTGATCGTGCAGAACCACGGCGGTCCGCGCTCGTCCGATGTGTTCAACATCTTCGCCTACGGCCGCTTCAATCCCGTCCTGGCCGCGCATGGCTTCATGACCCTGAGCGTCAACTACCGCGGCGGCATCGGCTATGGCGATGCGTTCCTGCAAGGCATGAACGCCGGCTATTTCAAGCATGCCGATCGCGACGTGCTGTCCGGCGTGGATCACCTGATCGCGCTCGGCCTGGCCGATCCGGATCGGCTCGGCGTCATGGGCTGGAGCGCCGGCGGGCACATGACCAACCGGCTGATCACCGTCACCGACCGCTTCAAGGCGGCCGCGTCCGGCGCCGGCGCGGTCGACTGGCCGTCGATGTACCTGACCTCGGACACGCGCTGGCAGCGGCAGGAATGGTTCGTCACTCCGCCCTACGGCAGCCAGGCCCGGCGCGACCTGTATACCGAGTACTCGCCTTTGAGCCAGCTCGACCGGGTGCGCACGCCCACCCTGATCCTGGCGGGCCATCAGGACGAGCGCGTGCCCTGGACGCAGTCGGTGATGCTGTACCGCGCGCTGAAGGCGCTGGACGTCGAAACCGAGCTGTATCTCGCCCCGCGCGAGCCGCACAACTTCAGCGAGTTGCGCCACCGCCTGTTCCAGATCAACGTCCAGATGGGATGGTTCAGCCGCCACGTCACCGGCACCGGCTACGACTGGAGCGAGCCGCCCGTGCCGGCGCGGGAATCGCAGGCGGAGGCCGCCGCGCCGGACCCCGCGGACGACGCCTGAAACCGCCGCTGGTCAGGCCCATGGCGACGGCACTACATTGGAACGCCGCGCCTGCGAGAACCGCACCATGCTGCCTGCCCCTGCCGTGCTCCCCTGGGACGCCTGCCCGCTGCAGGACCGCGTGATCGTGGTCAGCGGCGGCGCCCAGGGCATTGGCCGCGGCATCGCCCAGGCGGTGCTCGGCGCCGGCGGCCGCGTGCTGATCGGCGATCTCGACACCGAGGCCGGCAAGGCCTGCCTGCGCGAGTGGGCACTGCCCGAGCACAGCGCGTTCGTGCGCCTGGACGTGGCCAGCGAACGCGGCGCGGCGCGGCTGGCCGCGACCGCGCTGGCCAAGTTCGGGCGCATCGACGGGCTGGTCAACAACGCCGGCATCGCCGACCCGCACGTCCCGCCGCTGGACGCGCTGGATTGGAGCGAATGGCAGCGCCGGCTGTCCTCGCTGCATGGCGCGTTCCTGTGCAGCAAGCACGCGCTGCCGGCGCTGCGCACGGCCGAGGGCGGCGGCGCGATCGTCAACCTCCTGTCCACCCGCGCCTACCAGTCCGAGCCGCACAGCGAGGCCTACGCCGCGGCCAAGGGCGGACTGCTTGCCTTCACCCACGCGCTGGCGCTCAGCGAGGGGCCGGCGGTGCGGGTCAACGCGATCGCGCCGGGCTGGATCGCCACCGAGGCCTGGCAGGCGCCGGCACGGCGACGCGCGCCGAAGCTGTCGCGCCGCGACCACGCCCAGCATCCGGCCGGCCGTGTCGGCATGCCGCCGGACATCGCGCAGCTGGCGGTCTACCTGCTGGCACCGCAGTTGTCCGGGTTCGTCACCGGGCAGGACTTCATCGTCGACGGCGGAATGTCGCGGAAGATGCAGTACGCCTGAAGTCACAACGCCGCATTGCTTGGCAAAAATTTCCGCGATGTAAATAAATCGCAAAGAAATAGACATATCGTGCCGCATCGCGGCAAGCAAGCCGCGCGACGTTCCGGCTTTCGCGCGTGCCGGCGCGTCCACGCCAGCGCACCGAAAGGATCCCAGCATGTCGTTGTTCCCTGCTTCCGCCGCCATCCCGGGCGGCGCGCATACCCCTGTCCGCCCGATGCCGCATCGCCACCCGCTCGCCCGCGCCTGCGCGGCGCTGCTGCTGGCCTCCACCGCCACCGGCGCCTGGGCCCAGCAGGCGACGCCGGCCGAGGCCGGATCCCCGACCTCGCTCGACCAGATCACCGTGACCGCCGAGCACCGCGAGCAGAACCTGCAGGAGGTCCCGGTCTCGATCGGCGTGCTGCAGGGCGAGGCGGTGCGCAACGTCACCGCCGGCGGCGACGACACCCTGCTGGCGCTGTCCGGGCGGGTGCCCGGCCTGTACGCGGAGACCACCACCGGCCGCATCTTCCCGCGCTTCTACATCCGCGGCCTGGGCAACATCGACTTCTACCTGGGCGCATCGCAGCCCGTGTCGATCATCCAGGACGACGTCGTGCTCGAACACGTCGTGCTCAAGTCCAACCCGGTCTACGACCTGGACCAGGTCGAGGTGCTGCGCGGCCCGCAGGGCACCCTGTTCGGCCGCAACACCACCGCCGGCATCGTCAAGTTCGACACCATCAAGCCCAGCGACGAGTACGCCGGCCGGCTCAACGCCAGCTACGGCAGCTACAACACCGTGTCGCTCGACGGCGGCTTCGGCGGGCCGATCAACGACGTGCTCTCGTTCCGCGTCTCGGCGCTTTACCAGCATCGCGACGACTGGGTGGACAACACCTACGCCGGTACCAGCGCCGACGGTACCCAGACCCCGAAGAAGGACGCGATGGGCGGCTTCGACGACCGCAACGCGCGGCTGCAACTGCTGCTCAAGCCCAGCGAGAATTTCTCGCTGCTCGGATCGGTGCACGCGCGCGACTACGAAGGCACCTCCACGCTGTTCCTGCGCAACGCCCTGAGCAAGGGCTCCAACACCCCGGATGCGCCGCGCGACCGGGTCGCCTACGACGAGGCCCACGACAACCCGCAGGCGTACAAGACCCTGGGCGGCTCGATCAAGGCGGTCTACGACTTCGGCAACGTCGCGCTGACCTCGATCAGCGCCTACGAGACCACCTCCGGCTACAGCCGCGGCGACACCGACGGCGGCGCGGCGGCCGACTATCCGGTCAACGGCGTGGCCAACGGCTACGGCCAGTCGATGGGCCGGATCCGCAACCTGGACCAGTTCACCCAGGAGCTGCGCCTGGCCAGCGACGCCACCGATCCGCTGTCCTGGCAGGTCGGCGCCTACTGGTTCGACGGCAGCGACACCACCGACTTCTACCAGCGCGCGTTCTTCCTGGAAGGCAGCGCGCGCAACCCCAACAACTGGGTGCGGCTGCGCAACAGCAATACCTCCTGGGCCGGCTTCGGCCAGGTCAGCTGGAAGGCCACCGATGCGCTGACCCTGACCGCGGGCCTGCGTCAGACCCGCGACACCAAGCGCACCCGACTGCTGAAGACCGCCGATCGCGCCGACGGCACCGTCACCTACAGCGGACGCCGCGACGTGCGCATGAGCGACAGCCAGCCGAGCTGGGACCTCAGCGCGATGTACCAGTTCACCCCCGAGTTCGGCGCCTACGCCCGCGTCGCCCGTGGCTTCCGCGGTCCGACCATCCAGGGCCGCTCGGCGGTGTTCAACGCCGACTTCACCACCGCCGACTCGGAGACCATCCTGTCGTGGGAGGCTGGCATCAAGAGCAGCCTGTTCGACAACCGCCTGCGCCTGAACGCGGCCGCGTTCACCTACACGGTCGACGATATCCAGCTCAACGGCAACGATTCCAACGGCAACGGCGTGTTGTTCAACGCCGACAAGGCCAAAGCCTATGGCCTCGAAGTCGACCTGGACTGGCGCCCGGTGCCGAACCTGGCAATCAGCGCCGGCCTGAGCCTGCTGCACAGCGAGATCCGCGACAAGCGCGTGTACGCCCAGGTCTGCGCGCTGAACGGCGCGGTGGTGTGCACGGTCAACGACCCGACCATTACCATCGGCAGTAACGTTTATGCGCAGATCGACGGCAACCCGCTGCCGAACGCGCCCAAGTACAACCTCAACCTGGCCGCGCGCTACGACATCCCGGTCGCCGACGGCGGCGCCTGGTTCGTCGCCACCGACTGGAACAAGCAGGGTTACACCAGCTTCGTGCTGTACGACAGCGCCGAGTTCAACGCCAGCGGCAACTTCGAGGGCGGCCTGAAGCTGGGCTACAGCGGCGGCTACGGCGCCTGGGAAGTAGCCGCGTTCGCGCGCAACATCACCAACGAGAAGAACCTCAAGGGCGTGATCGAGAACTACATGGCGGCGGTCTACAACGAGCCGCGCATCATTGGGGTGTCGTTCAACCTCAACTGGCCGTGATCCGACCGGCATGACCGGCCCGGCCCACCGCGTCCGGCGCTACCGCGCCGCGACGCGGCGGGCCTTCGGCACGCCACACGCGGGCAGCCACCGAACTCGCGCGCAAGCCCGATGCACGCGCCCGCCCGGCGAAACCCTGGATCTGCAAAACCGGCGCGCCCGGCCGTTTTCTCCCGCATCGCTCTGCGCCCGCGAGATCGCCGGGCGGCACGTCGTCGCCGATGGTCGGCTGACGCGGAAGATGCGGCACGCCTGAGCGCGGCAGCCGCGCGATCCTGACTAGAATCCGCTCTCCCCACGCGCGCCGCCGCCATGACGCTCAACGTCGCCATCTACGTCTTCCCCGAGGTCGAGGTGCTGGACTTCGCCGGGCCGTTCGAGGTGTTCACCACCGCCAGCCGGGTGTTCCGCCGCGCGCATCCGCACGCGGCCGCGCCATTCGAGACATTCACGGTCGCGCGCAGCCTCGCCCCGGTGCGGGCGCGGGCCGGACTGCGGGTGCTGCCGGACCACGATCTCGCCAGTTGCCCACCGCCGGGGGTGCTGCTGGTCCCGGGCGGCGTGGTCGATGCCGAAGTCGCCGACACACAGGTCGTGGACTGGGTCCGCGCGCACGCGCGCGGTGCCAGCGTCACCGCCTCGGTCTGCACCGGCGCGTTCGTGCTCGCCCAGGCCGGGCTGCTGGAAGGCCGCACCGCGACCACCCACTGGGAGGATGCCGCCGACCTGCGCGCGCGCCATCCCGGCATCCGCGTCCGCGCCGACCTGCGCTGGGTCGACGAGGGCCGCGTGGCAAGCTCGGCCGGCATCGCCGCGGGCATCGACCTGAGCCTGCACCTGGTCGCCCGCCTGGCGGGCGACGACCTGGCCGAGCGCACCGCCCGGCAGCTGGACCTGCCCTACCGCGCCGAAGCCTGATTCATCAGGCACATCACGCACTGGCCTCGTCGGCGGCCAATGAGCACGACAGCCGCTCCAGCCGGCGCAACCTGCGCCGCGCGCGCGCGCCCGCCGCCCACGCCAGCAGCGCCGCCGCCAGCAGCACGCCGCCGTTGGCGACGACGTTCGTCAGCCACGCCGACGCCGGCAAGCGTCCCGGCGCATCCTCCGCATGCCAGGCCAGCATCGCCAGCACGACCAGCCCGACCCACATCGCGCAGCTGAGCCAGGTCGAGACGCGCCACAGACGCAGCGAAGTCAGCGTCCGCCCGCGCTCGAACTCCAGCAGCGCGGCCGGGGTCGCCGCGTAGGCGCGCCACTGGCGCCGCCGCTGCCACTGCGCCCAGGCCGTGTAGCCCAGTACCAGCGCGGCCAGTCCGATGGCCACGCCCACAGGCATATTGCGTGGCGGCGGCAGCTGCGTCGCCCACGCGCACATGCCCACCGCCACAGCGGCCATCAGCCAGTCGAACCGGCGCAACCAGCGCAGGCGCAGGCTGCGGCACCGCACCTCCGCGCCCAACGCGTCCCACCATTCCGGCAGCGGCTGCGCGCGCCAGTGCGTGCCCAGCGCGATCCACTCCTCGCGGTCTTCGTGTTCGTTTCCGCTCATGCTCCGGCCTCCATCGTCTCGCGCAGCCGCCGCCGGGCCCGGCTGAGTCGTTGTGCGACTGTGTTTTCCTCCAACCCCAGGGCCGCGGCGATCTCGCGCTGACTGAACCCTTCCAGCGCCAGTACCACCGGCTGCCGATAACCCAGAGGCAGCCGGCGCACGGCCCGCAACAAGGCATCGCGGCACTGTCCGGCCTCGGCGCTGTGCTGCGGACCGGGGCCGGGATCGGGGGCGGCATCGTCGAGTGTGGCGGCCGCGTTGCGGCGCTCGCGCACCAGCACGGTCAGCGCACGGTTATGGGCCACACGCGCGACGAAGGCGCGAACACTACCCTCGCCGCGCCAGCGCGGCAGCGCCTGCCAGGCCGCGATGCTCATTTCCTGTAGCAGGTCGTCGCGGCGCGCCGGCTCGGCGACGTAGCTGGCGGCGATGCGCGCCAGCATCGGCAGGCATTCGCGCATCGTCTCCTCGACCGCCCCCGCCTGCGCTTTCATGCGCCGGGCCAATCACGGCCGGTGAACACGTCGCGGTAGGCCGCGTATCCGAACCAGCCCAGCAGCGGGACCAGCAACAGCAGCCACGGCAGGAACACGAAACCCGCCACCAGCGCCGCGCAGAGCACCGCGTAGACCAGCACCGGCCGCCAGCCGCGACGCAGCAGCCGCAGGTTCTCCTGCCATGCCGGTCGCAGCGGCTGCGCGTCGAGCAGCATCCGTGGCACGCTGAACAGCAGCAGCAGCGACGGCGGCACGCCGGAGGCGAGCACGATGGCCACCATGCCACGCCCCATATGCAGGCCGCCGAGGTCGCCGCGTGCGAACGCAAGGGCCTGCTCCGGCCCCGCCAGGCTCATCGCTACCAGGCACTGGAATACGAACACGCCGGCGCTCAGCAGCGCCACCACGATCAGCGCGCGCGGCCGGCGTGCCAGCGCGACCAGCCCGGCGCGCGGCGAGAACCGCCCGGTCCGCAGCTTGCGGTCGCCGATCCACAGCACCCATGCCGAACACAGCGGCACCAGCAACTTGGACAGCACCACGCCGGCGAACGGGATCGCCTGGATCGCCGCCTCCACCGCCAGCGGCAACAAGGGCAACAGGTAGAAGCGCAGCGGTGCGCGCCGGAACATGCGCAGAACGTCCGCGCACCAGCGCACCGCGCGCATCGCCGGCCAGGAGCGGTCGTCGGCGCGCGGGGAAAGGGAAGACATCGGGGAATCCAAGGTGGCCACTCCGTCGGGATTTCCCCTGATGACCCGGCAGGCGGGGAAAACCTGACACGCCGTTTGCGCAATGCCCCCGCCGGGCAGCGCGAGCTTGCTTCGACCGGGGCATTCCCTGCCAAGCCGGCTCGACGCTACAGAACCCGCGTGCAGGCCTCCAGCAACCGCTGCGCCTCGCCCAGCGAAGCGACGATGCGATGGCCGAGCGCACGCACCGCCGCGTCCGGCGCCACCAGGTCGGGGATCTGGATCGGGGTCATGCCGGCCGCCAGCGCCGCCTGCACGCCGGTCGGCGAGTCCTCCAGCACCAGGCACTGCGCGGGCGCGACACCGAGCCGGCGCGCGGCCAGCAGGTAGATGTCCGGTGCCGGCTTGGCGTGCTCAACGTCGCTGCTGGTGGCGATCGCATCGAAGCGCCGCAGCAGGCCGGCCGCTTCCAGCTTGCGCAGCGCCAGCAGGCGCCGGGTCGAAGTGCCGACCGCGCGCGGAATGCCGTGCGCGGCCAACCAGTCCAGCAGCGCCACGATCCCCGGCCGGTGCGGGATGCCCCGCTCGACCACCTCGGCATAGAGCAGCTGCGCGCGATCGAGCAAGGCCTCGGCGCGGGCCTGGCCGATCCGTTCGGCCAGCATGCTCCGGCAGGCCACATCGCCCTTGCCGACCATGCCCAGCCAGTAGTCGGGCGCGATCTGCTCGCCCTGCAGCGTGCTGGCCCGCGCCAGGCAGGCATTGATCGCCCGCTCGCTGTCGAGCATCAGCCCGTCCATGTCGAAGACCACCGCTCTCGGCATCGACGGCAGCGGCGTCACCGCGCTCATGCCGCGTCGGCGCCGGCGAACAGCACATCGAGGTCGGCCGGCGCCAGCGCACGCCACTGGCCTTCGTCCAGACCGTCCAGTCCGAGCCCGCCGATCCGGCTGCGATGCAGCGCGAGCACGTGGTTGCCGGTGGCGGCGAACATCCGCCGCACCTGGTGATAGCGGCCCTCATGCAGGGTCAGGCGCACGCGACGCGGTTCCAGCACCTCGAGCTCGGCCGGCAGCAAGGGCTTGGTTTCCGATTCCAGCAGCAGCGTGCCGCTGGCGAACAGCGCCGCCTCGTCGCCGCGCAGGTCCTGCGCCAGGTCGGCCTCGTAGACCTTGTCCAGCCGCGACTTCGGCGAGACGATCCGGTGCAGCAACGCGCCGTCGTCGGTCATCAGCAGCAGGCCGCTGGTGTCGCGGTCGAGCCGCCCGACCGGCGAGAGCAGCGGCGCGCGCAGCCGGAAGCGCGGCGGCAGCAGGTCGTAGATCAATCGTCCGCTGTCCTTGGTCGAGCAGGTATAGCCGACCGGCTTGTGCAGCATCAGCGCGAAGCCCGGCGGCGGGTCCAGCGGCTCGCCCTCGAAGCGGATTTGCGCGTGCGGCAGCTGGTCGTCGGCGTAGAGCACCTCGCCCTGGGCGTCGGTGAACAGGCCCTCGCGGAACATCTGCTGGACCTGCTTGCGGCTGCCGTAGCCGAGGTTGGCGATGTGCTTGACCAGCTTCATGCGCGGCCTCCGCGAGTGGCGGCGATGACCTTGAAGCCGTCGCGCTCGGCAAGCACCCGCACCGTGCCGAACTGCGCATCCAGCACCTGCTCGTAAGGCAGGTGGCGATTGGCGACCAGCAGCAGGCGGCCGCCGGGGCGCAGCGCGCGCGCGGCGGCTTCGATGAAGCGCCGGCCGATGTCCGGCCGCGCCTCGCGCGAGGGCGCATGGAACGGCGGGTTGCTGACGATGAAATCGAAGCTCCCGCCCAGCCCGGTGGTGACGTCGTGCCAGTGGTAGCCCAGCCGGACCTTGTCCTCGAACGCGTGCAGGTTGCCGCGCGCCAGTGCCAGCGCGCGCGCCTCGGCCTCGTACAGGTCGAGCGCGCGGATCTGCGGGCAGCGCCGCAGCAGCTCGCTGGACAGGTAGCCGTAGCCGGCGCCGAGATCGGCGCCATGGCCGGCCAGATCGTCCGGGAAATGCTCGGCCAGCAGCGCCGAGGCCGCATCGACGCGGTCCCACGCGAACACGCCCGGCCGGCTGCTGAAGCGTCCGCCGAGGATCGGCCGCGACGCGTCAAGGGCCAGCCAGCGCGCCTGCAGCGCGGCGTCGTGGGTGCCGTGCAGCGGCGCGGTCCAGTAGACCCGGCAGTGATGCTTGGTCAGCTGGCCGCCGAGGCCGGCCAGCTGCCGCAGGTCGCCCTCGCCGGACTTGGCACCCTCGTTGTTGGCCTGGCAAGCCACCACCACGCCCCCGGGCGCGGCCAGCGCGACCGCGCGCGCGAGCAGTGCGCGCGCCTCGTCGCGCTGCCGGGGCGGCAACACCAGCACCAGCGGATGGCGCGGCCCGGCTGCCTCGATCGCGGCCTCGCCGAGCACGTCCCAGCCGGCACGCTCGAGCGCGTCCGCGAACGGCCGGAAGCTCTGCTCGCAGAGCAGTCCACCCCCGGCGACATGCTGACGCAGCGGCCAACCATCGCGGGCGCGCAGGAACAGCGCATGCCCGGTAGGCCAGCGCAGCAGGCCCTGTGCGAACGGCAGGAACAGGGTCTCGAGCGGAGCGTCTTGCTGGGCGGACATCGTGGCCGATGGCGGGGAACGGCCGCATAGTCTATCGCCCTGCCCGATTGCCGATTCCCGCACATCCTCTTGATCCGGGCCAAACGCGGCCTCGCCTAGGCTGGCATCGAGCCCATTGACTGGGGAGAACACCCATGCGAGCCCTGTTCATCGGCGGCGTCGTGGACAACAGCGAGATGGACCTGGACGACGTGCCGCCGCCGCTGCACTACCCGGAAAACAGCGGCACCGGCCGCCCGCGCTACCGCCTGCACCAGGTCGGCGAACGCGAGGATGGCAGTGTGGCCTATGCGGTCTATGGCGCCCCGGAACTGGCCGACGCGGAGGTCGGGCGGATCGCCGAGGAGCGCGGCTATGCGCGCCGCTTCGACGCCGCATCGATCTCGCCCGAAGCACGGCGGACGTAGGGAAGTCACTGGGTCCCCGCCTTCGCGGGGACGACGGCGGAGAGGTCGCTGTTGCTGTTGATCTACCGGGGCCCCTCCGTAGCGGCGGAGCCGGCGGGAAAAACCCGAAGGGCGACGCGCATGGATGCGCGTCGTTTTCGGCCGGGGCAGGATGCCCCGTCCGAAAATCCCGCTGGCGGAGTGGACCCCCGAAGGGGGCGCGTAGGCGGGGTGTGTTTCTTTTGGTTACTTTTCTTTGCACAAGCAAAGAAAAGTGACTCGCCGCAAGGCGAAAACCTTTTGCTTCAAACAACGACGGGAAAGCCCCGTCGCGACTGAAGTCCCTCCTACAGAAAGGCAAAAAAGCGGGACGATGGCGACGGCCCGTTAAGGCCGGCTACCGGTGCCCTGCTTCGGCGTCACCCGCCAGATCACATTACCGACATCGTCGGCCACCAGCAGCGCGCCCTGCCGATCCAGCGCCACCCCGACCGGACGCCCCTGCGCACCCCCCTCGGCGTCGAGGAACCCGTCCAGCACCGTGACCGGCATTCCCTGCGGCCGACCACCCGCGAACGGCACGAAGATCACCTTGTAGCCGCTCGGCGGATTGCGGTTCCACGAGCCGTGCTGGCCGACGAACGCGCCATGGCGCAGGCGCTCGGGCAGCAACGAACCGCCGGAGAAGGCCAGGCCGAGCGAGGCGGTGTGCGCGCCCAGCGCATAGTCCGGCTTGATCGCCCTGGCCACCTTGGCCGGATCCTGCGGCTGGACCCGCTCGTCCACATGCTGGCCGTAGTAGCTGTACGGCCAGCCATAGAAGCCGCCCTCGCGCACCGAGGTAAGGTAGTCCGGCACCAGGTCGCTGCCGATCTCGTCACGCTCGTTGACCACCGTCCACAGCTGCTGCGTGGATGGCTCCCAGGCCAGGCCGACCGGATTGCGAAGGCCGTCGGCATAGACCCGGATGCTGCCGTCGGCGGCATCGACCTGCAGGATCGCCGCGCGGTTCAGCTCGGCCTCCATGCCGTTCTCGGCGACGTTGCTGTTGGAGCCGACGCCGACGTACAGGTACCTGCCATCGGCGCTGGCCAGCAGCGACTTGGTCCAGTGGTGGTTGATCCCGCCGGGCAGGTTGGCGACGAACTCGGGCTGGGCGGTGATGTGGGTGTCGCCATCCTTGTATGGGAAACGCACCAGCGCATCGGCATTGGCGACGTAGAAGCGGTCGCCGACCAACGCCATACCGAACGGCGAATACAGCCCGGCCAGGAACTGGGTGCGGACCTCGGCAACCCCGTCGCCATCGGCATCGCGCAACAGGGTGATGCGCTCGGCGCTCGGCGCACGCGCGCCGGCCTGCTTCATCACCGCGCCGGCGATGCGATCCCTCAGCGTCGGCTCCTTCTCCGGCCGTGCCGGAGCATTGGTCTCGGCCACCAGCACATCACCATTGGGCAGCACGTACAGCCAGCGCGGGTGATCGAGGCCGCGCGCGAAGGCAGCGACCCGCAGGTCGCCGGCCGGCACCGGGGCAGCGCCGTCCGCCCAGCCCTTTGCCGCGGCAATCTTGACGGTCGGAATCAGCCGATTGACCGGCTCCGGCAGCACCGGGTCGGGGCCGATGCCACGTTCGACCGGATACTTTGCGGTATCGCCACAGCCGCCAAGCAGGCAGGCAGCGAGCGCGACCAGCGGCCAACGGGCCGGCTGCATCATGACATGGCGCATCTAGGGCTTCCTGGAAGGATGACAGCAGCGGCGGATGCGGCCGCCAGCACACGATACACCCGCAGATGCGCGGTCAAGACGGGAAGGCGGGTCACGTCGCGCGCGCATCACGCACTGCCGCGACCAGTTGCGCCACGCTATACGGCTTGGCCAGGTGCCCCTGGAAACCAGAAGCCAGCGCACGCCTGCGGTCATCGTTGCGCGCCAGCGCGGTCACCGCCACCACCGGCAGCGCCGCAGCGCTCAGGCCCATGTTCTCGCGGATCGTGCGGATCAGGCCGTAGCCATCCATGCCCGGCATGCCGATGTCGGTAAGCATCACGTCGAAGCGCGTATGCGCGCCATCGTCGAGCAGCTCCAGCGCGTCGGTCGCGTTGGCGACCACCACCACCTCCGCGCCGTGCTCCTCGAGCAGGCGGCGCAGGTAATCGCGCATGTCCGGCTGGTCCTCCACCGCCAGCAGGCGCAAGCCGTTCAGTGCTTTGGCCTCGACCACCTGTTCGGAAGCCAGACTGCGCCTGAGCTGGCGACGCGGCCGCTTGCCCTGATCCCGGGTGTATTCGGGCAGGCGCACGGTGAATGTCGCGCCCTTGCCGGGGCCTTCGCTGAAAGCGGCGACCTGCCCGCCATGCATCTCCACCAGTTGCTGCACGATCGCCAGCCCGAGGCCCAGGCCGCCATGACGCCGGGTGGTGGTGCCGTCGGCCTGGCTGAAACGCCCGAACAGGTGCGGCAGGAACTCCGGCGGGATGCCATCGCCGGTGTCGCGAATGCTGATCACGAAGTGGCCACTTTCGTGCACCAGGGTCACCTCGATACGGCCATGCGCCGGGGTGAACTTGATCGCGTTCGACAGCAGGTTCCAGAGCACCTGCTGCAGGCGCGTGGGATCGCCGAGCACCAGGCAGGGCTGCTCCGGCACGCGCAGGCTGATGGTGTGCGCCTTGCCTTCGGCCACCGGCTCCTGCGCGCCGATCGCCTCGCGCAGCTGCTCACCCAGGTTCAGCTTCTCCACCTCCAGCTGCACCTTGCCGAGCAGCATGCCGCTGAGATCGAGCATGTCCGAGATCAGCCGCTTCTGCGCCCTGGCGCTGCCGACGATCACCGACAGCCCCTTGCGGCTGGGATCGGATGCGTCCAGCCGCTGCAGGAGCAGTTCGCTCCAGCCGAGGATCGTGGTCAGCGGCGTGCGCAGCTCGTGCGAGAGCGTGGCCAGGAACTCGTCTTTCAGCCGCGCCATGCTCTCCGCTTCATTGCGCGCCACGCGTTCGGATTCCAACAGTTGCTCGCGCGCCAGTTCGATCTCGCGGCGCTCGGTCACGTCCGGGCTGCTGCCGGCCAGGCCGATGAAGCGCCCGCCCGCGGAATAGCGCGGCATCGCGCTCATCTCGATCCAGCGCCAGCGCCCGTCATGGCGGCGCGCGCGCACCAGCGCGCGCATGCCGTGCTGCTGCTCCAATGCGGCGGCCAGCTCGAACTGGAACACCGGCAGGTCCTCCGGATGCAACAGCTCGCTCCATGCCGGCACGGCGCCACTGGCGATGTCCAGGCCAAAGAAATCTCCGTACGCGCTGTTGACGAAGCGCATCACGCCGTGCGAATCGAGCACCCACACCGGCATCGGCAAGCCGTCGGCGAGCGCGCTGAAGCGCGCCTCGCTCTCGGCCAGTTCGCGCTCGATGCGCTTGCGCTGGGTGATGTCCAGGAACAGGATGCCGACCAGCGCGTCCTCGGCGCGGCCTATACGGAACGCGTCCACCGCATACCACCGGCGCAGCGCCTTGGCCTCCTGCTCGAAGCGCAGACGATGGCCGGTCCTGGCTACCTCGCCGTAGCGCTCGAACCACTCATCCTCATGATCGGCTCGCAGCGAGCGCATCGATTTGCCGCGTACGTTCTCCAGCCCGGTGAACGTCTCGAAGGCGTCGTTGATCTCGCGGAACACATAGTCGACCGGCTGGTCGCCCTCGAATACGACCTCGACGATGCAGAATCCCGCGTCCACGTTGTTGAACAGCTCCAGGTAGACATCCTTGGGAAGCTGCGTCGTGGCGGGGACCGGCGGACTTGAGGTCACGGGAGAAGGGACGATGGAGAGGTTCAAACTGTATTCCAGAGCTGTGAAGTTGGGGACTACCCGCTGGCGACAGGCTGCGATTGAGCCACAGGCAATGTCATCGCAGGGTGCATGCCCCCGAACGTTGCGCGGACCGGGCAGCGCTGCCGCAGCGGCGGCCGGATCCGCCGGGCCTACCGATCACAGCCCCGCATAGGACGGCTCCGGGCGATCCAGCGCGTACTCGATCGCCATCCGCGCCAGGTGGGTGTAGTGGGTACGCGGCCCACGCCCGCGCCCGATCAACACGCCCTGGTAATCCAGGCCCCGCCAGACCCTCGCGGTCCATTCCACGCCGTCCTCGGCCAGCACCAGCATCAGCGAATAGCGGTACTCGACCTGGGTCGCCGCCCGATAGGCATAGATCGGTGGGAATTGCACGGCGATGTCCTGCTCGGCCGCCAGCGCCTCCAGCGCCTGGCGCAGCAATGCCCTCGGGTCGGCGCCCTCCGCGCAGCCGGGATGGCAGGCGCGCAGATCGCGTTCGCTCTGCAACGCGACGAATGCGGCCGCGCCGGTCCTGGGGTTATGGCCGTGCTGCTTGGCCCAGTCGATGAACCGGAGCTTGAAGTCGGGCGCGGGCACCGCGCCTTCGGGGGGGGCCTTCATGGCGGCGACTTCCCATTGGGGTGTCGCCATGGTGCTGGGCATCCCGTGAAGCGGGCGCCGATGCGCGGTGAACCTGCCGTCAGCATCGGCGTGGGCTGGATTAATCCGCCACAACCGCCCTTCGGACGGCAGCGACGCCCGATTGCGGCGACGCGGACAGCGGAGCAGACTCGCCTCATCGTCCCAGGTTGGAGGACAACCATGAACAAGCCCCTCATCCATACGGCTGTGCTGCTTGCCGCGCTGGCCGCCGCCACCGCCGCCGATGCGCGCGTACGCACCGTCACCGACCCGCAGGCGCCGCGCGCACTCGCCAGCAACGCCGACAGCCCGGTCCAGGTCAGCTGGACCGACCCAGCCCAGTTCACCGACATCCGCTACAGCCGCAACCGCTGGGAGGCCGAGCGCGGCGACTGGGTCAGCGATCTCGCCGGCTACTTCCAGAAGACCGCCGCCAAACGCCTGCCGGAAGGCCAGCGGATGCAGATCACGATCACCGACATCAAGCGCGCCGGCGACTACGAGCCCTGGCACGGCCCGCGCATGGACGACGTGCGCATCGTCAAGGACATCTACCCGCCGCGGCTGTCGTTCAGCTGGGTCCGCACCGACGCCGCCGGCCAGGTGATCGACCAGGGCGAGAAGAAGCTGGTGGACACCGCGTTCCTGATGAGCAGCACGACGTTCAACGACAGCGATCCGCTGCGCTACGAGAAGCGGATGATCGACGACTGGCTGCGCCGCGAGCTGCGCGAAGACCGCATCACCGCCGAACGCTGACGGACGAAGCCTGTGGGAGGGACTTCAGTCCCGACGCTTTCGCCTGGAAAGCCCGTCGGGACTGAAGTCCCTCCCACATCAATCGAGATACCGGCGTGGCACGCGCTTGAGCCCGCACAGCATCTGGTAGGCGCTGGCGTTGCAGCGCGCGGCCAGCTCGCCGATGCGCGGCGCGGCGCCCCATAGCTGCACCGGGGTGCCGACATCGGCCTGCGGGTGGTCGGTCAGGTCCACCGTCAGCATGTCCATCGACACCCGCCCGACCAACTCGCCCGGCGCGTCGCCGATGCGTACCGCGGTGCCATTGGGCGCGAACTGCGGGTAACCGTCGGCGTAGCCCATCGCGACCACGCCGACCCGGGTCGGACGCCGCGCGACGAAGCGCGCGCCATAGCCGACCGGCTCGCCGGGCAGCAGTTCGCGGGTGGCGATCACCCGCGAGGACAGCGTCATCACCGGGCGCAACTGCGCGCTCAGCGCGTTGTCGTCGGCGAGCGGGTTGGCGCCGTACAGCATCAGGCCCGGGCGCGACCAGTCGTTGCGCAGCGCGCGCCAGCCGAGCAGCCCGGGCGAATTGCACAGGCTGGTCTGCGCCTCCATGCCGCGGCAGGCCAGCGCGAACGCGACGGCCTGCTCGTCGGTGCGGCCGCTGTCGATCTCGTCGGCACGCGCCAGGTGGGTCATCAGCACGATCGAGCCGACCTGCGGCAGGCCGCGCAGGCGCAGCCAGGCCGCGCGAAAATCCTCCGGCGCCAGCCCGAGCCGGTGCATGCCGCTGTCCATCTTCAGCCAGATCCCGAGCGGGCGCGGGCTGTTGAAGGCGGCCAGCGCGCGTACCTGCCACGGCGTGGCCACCGCGGTCCACAGGTCGTGCGCGGCGATCAGCGGCAGCTCGTCGGCCTCGAAGAAGCCCTCCAGCAACAGGATCGGCGCGCGGATGCCGGCCTGGCGCAATTCCAGCGCCTCCTCGATGCAGGCCACCGCGAAGCCGTCGGCCTCGTCCTCCAGCGCCTGCGCGCAGCGCACCGCGCCGTGGCCGTAGGCGTCGGCCTTGACCACCGCGAGTGCCTTGTTGCCGCCGCCGAGGCGGCGCGCGAGCCGGTAGTTGTGGCGCAGCGCGCCGAGATCGATCAGAGCGTGGGCTGGGCGCACGAAGCGGCCTCGTGGTGCGGGTGGGCGGCGCGGGCCGGCCGGTAGCGGAAGATGTCCAGGCCCTCGCTGTCGATCTGCGGGCGCCGCGAGTCCATCAGGTCGGCCAGGTAGCGGCCGGAGCCGCAGGCCATCGTCCAGCCCAGGGTGCCGTGGCCGGTGTTGAGGAACAGGTTGGAATACGCGGTGGCGCCGACCACCGGGGTGCCGTCCGGGGTGGCCGGGCGCAGCCCGGTCCAGAACTCGGCGCGCGCCAGGTCGCCGCCGCCGGGATACAGGTCGTTGACGACCATCTCCAGGGTCGCGCGACGTTTCGGGTTCAATGACAGGTCGAAGCCGGCCACCTCGGCCATCCCGCCGACGCGGATGCGCTCGTCGAAGCGGGTCACGGCAATCTTGTAGCTCTCGTCGAGGATCGTCGAACTCGGCGCGCGCGCGGCGTCGACGATCGGGATCGTCAGCGAGAACCCCTTCAACGGGTAGACCGGCAGCGCCAGCCCGAGCGGCCGCACCAGGTCCGGCGAATAGCTGCCGGCGGCGACCACGTAGCGGTCGGCGGTCTCCAGGCGGCCGTCGATCCATACTCCGGTGATACGGTCGCCGTCGCGCTCGATCCGCTCGATCGCCTGCCCGTAGCGGAACTCGACGCCGGCCGCGGCGGCCAGCTGCGCCAGGCGCTGGGTGAACAGCCGGCAATCGCCGGTCTGGTCGTTGGGCAAATGCAGCGCGCCGGCCATCCGCGCGCCGCCCCCGGCCAGGCCGGGCTCGTACTGCGCGATCTCCGACGGGGCCAGCAGCCGGTACGGCACGCCGTACTGGGCCAGCACCTCGATGTCCTTGGCGGCGGCATCGAGCTGCTGCTGGGTGCGGAACAGCTGGGTGGTGCCGCGCTGGCGGCCCTCGAAGGCGATACCGGTGGCGGCGACCAGTTCGTCCAGACAGTCGCGGCTGTAGTCGGACAGGCGCACCATGCGTGCCTTGTTGAGCGCGTAGCGCTCGGCGGTACAGTTGCGCAGCATCCGCGCCAGCCAGGCGTACTGCCGCAGGTCGGCGGTCGGCCGGATCGACAGTGGCGCGTGTCGTTCGAACAGCCAGCGGACCGCCTTCAGCGGCACCCCCGGCGCCGCCCACGGCGAGGTGTAGCCGAACGAGAGCTGGCCGGCATTGGCGTAGCTGGTCTCCAGCGCCGGACCGGGCTGGCGTTCGACCACGCTGACCTCGAAGCCGGCCTGGCGCAGGTACCAGGCACTCGCCGTGCCGATCACGCCACTTCCCAGCACCAGTATGCGCATCACGGATTCCTCGACCAGATCATTTCCCACGGCCGGCGCCGTGGATCGGCAATCCGGGCAGTATATTCGGGAAAATCCAGTGACATTTCCCGCCTTTTTCTCGAAATAAAGGAAAATCCACCAGCCCAAAAACCCGAGACCGTGACCGATGGCCGCACGCAGCCGCGAACTGGACAAGATCGACCGCAGGATCCTGCGCATCCTGCAGCAGGAAGGGCGCATCTCCTTCACCGAGCTGGGCGAGCGCGTGGGCCTGTCCACCACCCCGTGCACCGAGCGGGTGCGGCGGCTGGAGCGTGAGGGCGTGATCACCGGCTACCACGCGCGGCTGGACCCGAACGCGCTCAAGGCCGGCCTGCTGGTGTTCGTGGAGATCAGCCTGGCCTACAAGTCCGGCGACATCTTCGAGGAATTCCGCCGCGCCGCGCTGAAGCTGCCGAATGTGCTGGAGTGCCACCTGGTGTCGGGCGACTTCGACTACCTGATCAAGGCGCGGATCAACGAGATGGCCTCGTACCGCAAACTGCTCGGCAGCACCTTGCTGACCCTGCCGCATGTGCGCGAGTCCAAGAGCTACATCGTGATGGAGGAGGTCAAGGAGAGCCTGAGCCTACCTGTGCCGGAATGAGCGCGGCGCCTTGGATGAGGTCGATCCCGCCCCCATCCCTGCACCAGAACGCCGGCCTCCCGCCGGTGCGCCACGAGGACGCCATGACCCGGTTCGACCTGACTCCGCCCGACGCCGCCCAGCGCCAGCGCCTGATCGCCGGGCTGAGCGACGAGCAGCGGCGCGTGCTGCTGCAGCACGGCACCGAGGCACCGTTCTGCGGGGTGTTCCTCGACAACAAGCTGGAAGGTGTCTACACCTGCCGCCTGTGTGGCCTGCCGCTGTTCCACTCCAGCGCCAAGTTCGACTCCGGCACCGGCTGGCCGAGCTTCTTCGCACCGTTCGACCCAGCGCACATCCGCGAGATCCGCGACACAAGCCACGGCATGATCCGCACCGAGATCACCTGCGCGCGCTGCGGCAGCCACCTCGGCCACGTGTTCCCGGACGGCCCGCCGCCAACGTTCGAGCGGCATTGTCTGAACTCGGTGGCGCTCGACTTCACCGAGCATGGCCAGCCGCTGCCGGATCGGCTGCAACGCGGTGGCGCCGAGGCACGGCAGGCGTAACCGGACACCGCCGCCAACGCGCGGAAACCTTCAGAAAACCCAGGCAGCGCCGAAAACGGAGTGACTCCCCCGTTCCCTGTCATCTTCATGCTCATCCTCGTTGGACTCATCGTCGTCGTTCTCAGCGTGCTGGGAGGCTACGTGGGTGCGCATGGCAAGCTCGGCGCGCTGTGGCAACCGTTCGAACTTGTGATCATCGGTGGCGGCGCGTTCGGCGCGTTCCTGGTCGGCACGCCAGTGAAGACGATCAAGGCAACCTTCACCAGCATCGCGGCGGTGTTCAAGGGCCCCAAGTACAGGAGCCAGGACTACCTGGACGTGCTGAGCCTGGTCTACGAGCTGCTCAACAAGGCACGCCGCGATGGCTTCATGGCACTGGAGGACCACGTCGAGCGCCCGGCGGAGAGCGTGTTGTTCCAGAACTACCCCAAGGTGCTGGCCGACCACCATCTGATCGACTTCATCACCGACTGCCTGCGCCTGATGATCGGCAGCAACATCGAGCCGCACGAGCTGGAGCCGCTGCTGGAACTGGAACTGGAGAAGCATCACCACGAAGCCCTGGCACCGGCGCACGCGCTGGCCAAGGTCTCCGACGGCCTGCCCGGCTTCGGCATCGTCGCCGCGGTGCTCGGCATCGTGATCACGATGGGCGCGATCGGCGGCGACATCGCCGAGATCGGCGCGCATGTGGCCGGGGCGCTGGTCGGTACCTTCCTCGGCATCCTGCTCGCCTACGGCTTCATCGGGCCGCTGTCGGCGGCGGTGGAGGCACGCGCCGAACAGGATGCGCGCATCTACGAGTCGGTGAAGACCGCGCTGCTGGCCTGCCTGCGCGGCTACAACCCGAAGATCGCGCTGGAATTCGCCCGCAAGACCCTGCCATCGGACGTGCGCCCGGGCTTCTCCGAGTTCGAAACCCACCTGAAGACAATCAAGTAGGGCCACGACGATGACCGGGAAATCGACGATCGTCGTCCGCCGGGTCAGGAAGATCCAGGGCGGTGGCCACCACGGCGGCGCCTGGAAGGTCGCCTACGCCGACTTCGTCACCGCGATGATGGCGTTCTTCCTGGTGCTGTGGCTGATCAGCGCCACCACCACCCAGCAGCGCGCGGCGATCTCCGAGTACTTCAAGAATGTGTCGCCGCTGACCGGCACCAGCCCAGCGCCATCGCCCGGCATGAACGGCCCGGGCGGCGCCAGCACCTCGATGATCAAGCTCGGCGGCACGATGGAGATCCCGCGCGGCCCCGGCAGCGAGTTCACCCGCAATCCGGCCGACGCCCCATCGTCGGAACAGAGTCGCCAGCAGGAGAAGCAGCGCCTGGAGGCGCTGATGCAGCAGTTGCAGGAAGCCATCGCCAAGAGCCAGGCGCTGGAGCCGTTCAAGGACCAGCTGCTGCTGGACCTGACCCCGGACGGGCTGCGCATCCAGATCGTCGACAAGCAGAACCGGCCGATGTTCGACCTGGGCAGCGCGCGGCTCAAGGACTACACCAACGCGATCCTGCTCGAGCTGGCCGGGTTCATCAACCAGGTACCCAACCACATCAGCATCACCGGCCACACCGACACCACCGCCTACGGCACCAACGCCGGCTACAGCAACTGGGAACTGAGCGCGGACCGCGCCAACGCGGCGCGGCGCGCGCTGCTTGCCGGCGGCATGGAGGACAGCAAGGTCACCCGCGTGGTCGGCCTGGCCTCGTCGGTACTGTTCGACAAGATCGATCCGCAGAACCCGATCAACCGCCGCATCAGCATCGTGGTGATGACCCACGATGCCGAGCAAGCCGCGCTGGCCGGCAGCGGCCAGTCGGTCGTATTGGGACCCTCACTGCCCGACGCCGATACCCAGGTACCCGACCTGAGCGGCGGCGCCCGCCCAACGCCCGCCACGGCGGCGCCCGCGAGCGCTGCGCCGCCTGCCACGCCGGCCACTGCAAG
>JASGDF010000065.1:0-17994 GCA_047607345.1 Pseudomonas sp.
CTGGCTGCTGGCGCACGAGCGCGGGCTGGCCGAGGCGGCACGGCCGGCGCCGGGCGCAGTGGCGCTGCTGCGGGCGCTGCATGTGGCCGGCTGCAAGCTCGGGGTGCTGACCCGCAACGCGCGTGCGCTGGCGCGGGTGACGCTGGAGGTGATTGGCGTCGGCGCGCTGATCGACGATGCCGCGATCGTCGGCCGTGACGAAGCCGCGCCAAAACCGGCACCAGACGGGCTGCACTATTTCCTGCGGCGCTGGGACGTCGCCGCCGCGCAGCTGACGATGGTCGGCGACCACCTGCACGACCTGGCCTGTGGCCGTGCCGTCGGCGTCCGCACGGTGCTGGTCAACGCTCCCGCCGATGCCTGGCCGGGCATGGCCGACTGGCGCCTGCGCGATTGCACCGAACTGCTCGCGCGCTGGCGCATGGATCCTGTGCGAGGGAGTTCAGTCCCGGCGGGCGTCACCGAGGGGCGTCGGGACTGAAGTCCCTCGACAACGGCAGCGCTACAGCGCGTAGCCGAACTGCTGGCGGAACTGCTCGTTGAACTCGGCGAAGTCGAAGCGCTGGTTCTGGGTGCCGGGATGCTCGACCTTCAGCGCGCCCATCAGGTTGCCCATGCGGCCGATGGTCAGCCAGTCGTAGCCGGCCTCGATGCCGTACAGCAGGCCGGCGCGGAACGCGTCGCCGCAGCCGGTCGGATCGACCACCCGGCGCTCGTGCGCCGGCGGGATGTCGTAGGTCTTGCCCGGGGTGTGCACCAGCGCGCCCTTCGGACCCTGGGTGGTGATGTAGGCCTGCACGCGCTGGACGATGTCTTTCTCCGACCAGCCGGTGCGCTCCTGCAGCAGGTTGGACTCGTAGTCGTTGACCACCACGTAGTCGGCCTGCTCGATGAACTCGCGCAGTTCCGGGCCATTGAACAGCGGCATCGCCTGGCCTGGGTCGAACACGAACGGCACGCCCATCTCGCGGAACTCGGCCGCGTTCTGGATCATGCCCTCGCGCCCGTCCGGGCCGACCAGGCCGATCGTCACGCCTGGCACGTCCTTCACGTGGTTCTCGTGGCTGCGCATCATCGCGCCGGGATGGAAGGCGGTGATCTGGTTGTTGTCGTGGTCGGTGGTGATGAACGCCTGCGGGGTGAACAGCTCATCGATCACCTTGATCCGCGACAGGTCGATGCCCAGCGCCTCGAAATGCGCCCGGTACGGGCCGAAGTCCTGCCCAACCGTGCCCATCGGCACCGGGGCGCCGCCCAGCAGGTGCAGGTTGTAGGCGATGTTGCCGGCGCAGCCACCGAACTCGCGGCGCATCCGCGGCACCAGGAACGACACGTTCAGGATGTGCACCTTGTCCGGCAGGATGTGGTTCTTGAACTGGTCCGGGAACACCATGATGGTGTCGTAGGCAAGGGAACCACAGATCAGTGCGGACATCGGGAATCAGGCCTTTGCGAAGGGGAAAGCCCGCCGGCCGACGGACGCAGCCAGGGGACGGCGGGCGCGCCGCGGCGCAAAGGTTAACGGCTGGGGCGAGCTAGGGCCAGAACCGCGTACACGCTCGCGCATGAGTCGGCCGTGAAAGGACCTGGATTCGCCCGGATTTTTCCTTGCCCGTACCCGGGGGGATTGCTAGGCTAGCCGACTTCGTTTTCTGCCCATTTTTTCGCCACTCGGCGTGCGGGCGCACCCTCCTCAGGACCCACCTCCCCGATGTTCAAGAAGCTCCGCGGCATGTTCTCCAACGACCTGTCCATCGACCTGGGCACGGCCAATACCCTGATCTACGTGCGCGGCCAGGGCATCGTCCTGAACGAGCCGTCGGTGGTGGCGGTGCGCCAGGACCGCGCGATCGGCGGGACCCGGTCGGTGGCGGCGGTCGGCGCGGAGGCCAAGCAGATGCTCGGCCGCACTCCGGGGCACATCACCACGATCCGGCCGATGAAGGACGGGGTGATCGCCGACTTCACCTACACCGAGGCGATGCTCAAGCACTTCATCAAGAAAGTGCACAAGTCGCGGGTGCTGCGTCCGAGCCCGCGGGTGCTGGTGTGCGTGCCGGCCGGTTCGACCCAGGTCGAGCGGCGCGCGATCAAGGAGTCGGCCGAGGAGGCCGGCGCGCGCGACGTCTACCTGATCGAGGAGCCGATGGCTGCGGCGATCGGCGCCGGCATGCCGGTGACCGAGGCGCGCGGCTCGATGGTCATTGACATCGGCGGCGGCACCACCGAGGTCGCGGTCATCTCGCTGAACGGCATCGTCTACTCGCAGTCGGTGCGGGTCGGCGGCGACCGCTTCGACGAGTCGATCACCAACTACGTGCGCCGCAACCACGGCATGCTGATCGGCGAGGCCACCGCCGAGCGGATCAAGCTGGAGATCGGCTGCGCCTACCCGCAGACCGAGGTGCAGGAGATGGAGATCTCCGGCCGCAACCTCGCCGAGGGCGTGCCGAAGATGATCAAGATCAACTCCAACGAGGTGCTGGAGGCGCTGCACGAGCCGCTGTCGGGGATCGTCTCGGCGGTCAAGCTGGCGCTGGAGCAGACCCCACCGGAGCTGTGCGCGGACGTGGCCGAGCGCGGCATCGTGCTGACCGGCGGCGGCGCGTTGCTGCGCGACCTGGACCGGCTGATTTCCGAGGAGACCGGGTTGCATGTGCAGGTCGCCGACGACCCGCTGACCTGCGTGGCCCGCGGCGGCGGCCGCGCGCTGGAGCTGGTGGACATGCACGGCAACGAGTTCTTCGCGCCGGAGTGAGGCCGTGATTGGTGATTGGTGATTCGTGATGGGTTGGAAGCGGCGAGGCCGCTTCTCCTTGCGTAGCGAATCGCCGGCAGCTGTTTCGAATCACCAATCACCAATCACGAATCACGAGAATGCCCCCCTACGCCGGCCCTCCCGTCGCCTCCCGTGGCGAAGCCATCAGCACCGTGCGCCTGCTCGCCTACCTGGTGGTGGCGATCGTGCTGATCGCGCTCGACAGCCGCGGCGGCTGGCTGGCGCAGTTGCGCGCGCAGGCCAACGTGCTGGTGCAGCCGGTATGGGCGCTGGCTGGGCTGCCCGGCCGGATCGGCATCCAGGTCAAGGACAGCGCGGCGACCCATGCCCAGCTGGTCGAGGAGAACCGCCGGCTGCGCAACGAGCTGCTGATCGCCAACGCGCGGCTGACCCGCCTGCGCACCGCCGCGCTCGACAACGCGCAGCTGCGCGAGCTGCTCAACGTCGCCGAGCGCAGCGGGCTGGACGTGCAGCTGGCGCCGATCCTCGACGTGGACCTGGACCCGACGCGGCGGCGGCTGATCCTCGATGCCGGCAGCCGCGACGGCGTGCGGGTCGGGCAGGCGGTGATCGATGCCGGCGGCCTGATGGGGCAGGTGATCGAGGCCAGCGCGCTGCACGCGACCGTGCTGCTGCTGACCGACCCGGACCACGCGGTGCCGGTCAGCGTCGCGCGCACCGGGGTGAGACTGATCGTCTACGGCCGTGGCGACCGGCTGGAGCTGCGCGATATCCCGCTCAGCGCCGGGATCGAGGTCGGTGACCAGATCGTCACCTCCGGGCTGGGCGGGCGGTTCCCGGCAGGCTTCCCGGTCGGCACGGTGTCGGCGCTGCGGCCGGACGACTCGCACGCGTTCCTGGTCGGCGAGATTGCCCCGGCGGCGAAACTGGACCGGGGGCGGGATGTGTTGTTGTTGAAGCCGGGACCCGGGACAGGGAGGCCGGGACCGGGGACCCGGGACCGGGGACCCGGGGACGGCAACGGCAATGTCGAAGGCCGGGGCGGTGTTGTGGACAAGCCGCACGCGGCCGGCCATGCCGCAGCCGCCGAGGAAACCGCTTTTCCCCGGGTCCCCGGTCCCGGGTCCCCGGTCCCGGCTCCTCCGGAGCCTTCCCCATGAGCCGCCTGCGCAAGAGCTGGGTGCTGCCGGCCAGCCTGGTGGCCGGGTTGCTGCTGGGCCTGCTGCCGCTGCCGGCGCCGGTGCAGCCACTGCGGCCTTATTGGTTGGCGCTGGTGCTGACCTACTGGGTGATCGAGGAGCCGGACCGGGCCGGGCTGGGGCTGGCCTTCGGTGCCGGGCTGGTGGCCGACATGCTGTACGGCACGCTGCTCGGCGAGCAGGCGCTGCGGCTGGTGGTGATGACCTTCATCCTGCAGCGCTTCCGCGCGCGGCTGCGGTTCTTCCCGATGTCGCAGCAGGCGCTGGCGATCGGCGGGCTGCTGGTCAACGACCGGATCGTGTCGGTGGCAGTCCACCTGGCGGTCGGCGAGCCGACCCTGCCATGGAGCTACTGGTGGGCGCCGCTGCTGGGCATGGCGCTGTGGCCGCTGCTGTTCGTGCTGCTCGATGCGCTGCGCCTGGGCAGGCGCAACAAGTAGCGGGAACGCGCCCATGTCCTCCCGCCGCCCGTCCAAGAACCCGCACGCCGAGGCCGAGCAGTTCCGCCGCCGCGCGCTGCTCGGCTTCGTCGCGGTGGTGCTGTGCCTGGCCGGGCTGGGCGGCTGGTACTTCAAATTGCAGGTGCTCGACCACGAGGAATACGCGACCCGCTCGGAGGCCAACCGGATCAAGCCGCGGCCGGTGGTGCCCGGGCGCGGGATGATCTACGACCGCAACGGCCGGCTGCTGGCAGAGAACGTGCCGGCGTTCCGGCTGGACGTGACCCCGGACAAGGTCGCGGACATGGACGCGATGCTGGCCGAGCTGGGCAAGGTCGTGACCATCACCCCGGACGACCTGGAGCGCTTCCAGCGTGAGCGCAAGGGCCGGCGCAGCTTCCTGCCGGTGACGATCCGGCTGCGCATGAGCGACGAGGAGATGGCGCGCTTCGCGGTCGAGCGCTGGCGGTTCCCGGGCGTGGAGCTGGAGCCCTACCTGACCCGGCGCTATCCCTTCGGCGACCTGTTCGCGCACGTCATCGGCTACGTCGGCCGGGTCGACGAGAAGGACCTGGAGGTGCTGGGCGAGGGCAACGCCGCGCTCACCCATATCGGCAAGTCCGGGCTGGAGCGTTACTACGAGCAGCAACTGCGCGGCCGGGTTGGCTACGAGCAGGTCGAGACCAACGTGCAGGGGCGCGCGATCCGCACCGTCGGCCGGGTGCCGGCGCAGTCCGGCGCCGACCTGCGGCTGTCGATCGACGCCGACCTGCAGCGCGCGATGGTCGCCGCGTTCGGCAGCTACGAGGGTTCGGCGGTGGCGATCGACCCGCGCACCGGCGAGATCCTGGCGATGGTCAGCCTGCCGGCCTACGACTCCAACCTGTTCGTCAACGGGATCTCGCACGCCGACTTCAAGGCGCTCAACGACAATCCCTCGCGCCCGCAGTTCAACCGGCTGGTGCTGGGCGGCGTGGCGCCCGGTTCCACGATCAAGCCGTTCATGGGCCTGGCTGGGCTCGACAGCGGCACCCGCCGGCCGCAGGACCGGATCCTGTCCACCGGCATGTTCTACCTGCCGGGGGTGAGCCGCGGCTGGGGCGACTCGCACCGCGGCGGCCACGGCTGGACCGACCTGCGCAAGTCCATCGCCCAGTCGGTCAATACCTACTACTACAAGCTGGCCATCGACATGGGCATCGGCCAGGTCGACAAGTACATGTACAAGTACGGCTTCGGCTCGCCGACCGGCATCGACCTGGCCGGGGAGATCGGCGGCATCGTGCCGTCGCCGGCCTACAAGATGAAGAGCCGCAGGGAGCCGTGGTACCCCGGCGACACGGTCAACATCGCCATCGGCCAGGGCGACTGGAAGGTGACGCCGCTGCAGCTGGCGCGCGCGGTGGCGGGCATCGCCGACGGCCAGCTGCGCACCCCGCACCTGGTGATGGACCAGCGCAGCGGCTTCGACCAGCCCTGGACCCCACTGCCGGCCGGCCCGAGCAAGCCGATCAGCGACAACCCCGGCAATCTGCAGTGGGTGCGCGAGGGCATGATGGACACGATGCGGCCCGGCGGCAGCGGCTACGCGATCGCGGTCGGCGCGCCGTATTCGATGGCCGGCAAGACCGGCACCGCGCAGGTGGTCAGCCGCAAGGGCACGGCCGCGGTCGATCCGCGCAGCCTGCCGATGCACCTGCGCCACCGCTCGCTGTTCGAGGGTTTCGCGCCGGCCGACAAGCCGACCATCGCGCTGGCGATCGCGGTCGAGGGCGGCGGCTATGGCGCCAGTACCGCCGCGCCGATCGCGCGCAAGATCTTCGATGCCTGGTTGCTCGGCAGGATGCCTGACGGGCTGGAGCCGCTGGATGCCGAGCGCGGCAGCACCGCGATCGGCGTGGTGCAGATGGACGCCGACGCGCCACAGGTGCGCCAGGCCGGCGACCAGGCCGCGCTGGTGCTGCCGGCGTCGCTGCCGGTCGCCCTTGGCACGGCCACGCTGCAGCTGGATCCGGCCGCGGTGCCGGCGCCGGCCGCGGCGCCGGCGATCCCGGATTCGGTGCCGGAGGACGGGCAGTGAAAAACGGCAGGGACCGCCGTTTTTCACGGCACAGCCGCCCGCGGGCTGATGCACGGGGAGGTACGCCATGAGGGACTTCCTGCGCTGGCTGGCCGACCTGGGCGCGCGCTTCGCGCGCACGCTCGACTGGCCGCTGTGCCTGGCGCTGGGTGCGCTGATGGTGGTTGGCCTGATGGTGATGCACAGCGCCGGCGGCGCAACCAACGGCAGCGAGCGGCTGGTGCTCGCCCAGGGCGCGCGCTTCGCGGTGGGACTGGCGGCGATGTGGGCGATCTCGCGGGCCTCGGTGCTGCGCCTGCGCGCGTGGACGCCAATGGTCTACGCGCTGTCGATGCTGCCGCTGCTGGCGGTGTTCGTGCTCGGCACCGGCAAGTATGGCCGGCAGTGGCTGGACCTGAAGCTGTTCTACCTGCAGCCGGCCGAGCTGCTGAAGATCAGCCTGCCGATGATGGTGGCCTGGTACCTGCACCGCATGCCGCTGCCGCCGCGCCTGCCCACGGTGCTGGTCGGCATGGTGATCATCGGGGTGCCGACCGCGTTGATCATGCTGCAGCCGGACTTCGGCACCGGCGTGCTGATCGCCGCTTCCGGGGTGTTCGTGCTGCTGCTGGCCGGGCTGCCGTGGTGGTGGGTCGGGGTCGGCGTGGGCGGGGTGGCCGCGGCCGCGCCGGTGGCGTGGTTCTGGCTGCTGCGGCCCTACCAGAAGGACCGCATCATGATGTTCCTCAACCCGGAGAACGACGCGCTCGGCGCCGGCTGGAACATCATCCAGTCCAAGATCGCGATCGGCTCGGGCGGGCTCGGCGGCAAGGGCTGGGGCCTGGGCTCGCAGTCGCACCTGAACTTCATCCCCGAGCAGACCACCGACTTCGCGTTCTCGGTGTTGAGCGAGGAGTTCGGCTGGATCGGCGTGGCCACGGTGCTGGTGTTGTACCTGGTGGTGATCGGGCGCTGCCTGTGGATCGCCGCGCAGGCGCGCGACACCTATTCGCGACTGCTAGCCGGCGCCACCGGCCTGTCCTTCTTCGTCTACGTGATCGTCAACGGCGGCATGATCTCCGGCCTGCTGCCGGTGGTCGGCGTGCCGATGCCGCTGATGAGCTACGGCGGCACCTCGGCGGTGTCGCTGCTGGCCGGCCTCGGGCTGGTGATGGCGGTGCGCACGCACCGGCCGGTGCATGGTTACTGAGCGCCGCTGACGGCGTGGCGCCCTCTTGCTGCCGTCGTCCCCGCGCAGGCGGGGATCCAGGGACTTGCCTAGCCATCCCGCCGTCATCCTCGCGTAGGCGCACTACTGTCCGGGGAACTTTTGGGAAGGGGGCGTGCCAGGCTTGGGGGGCAAGGACTTCCCGTATCCGGACCGGCTCGGAACTCGGATCGTGGCTTGCGCACCAATCTTTGCTCTCGTCATCCCCGCGCAGGCGGGGGAGAGGGCGGGGGTGGCTTGCGAGCCACTGGCTCGCACCCGGGCGAACGCCCGCGCGCTATGCGCGCGGGCCGGGGGTCGCAGATCCAGGGACTTTCGTGTAGATGGCCGCGCAAGTCACTGGGCTCCCGCCTGCGCGGGGATGACCGTTGTAGCGGTTTACCCGGAGTTGCACCAATTTGAAGGTCAAAGTTCTTTTCTTTCATGGTCTTAGTGCTGGTAATTCATCTTCAACCTGCTAATCTCGGGGCATGATCCGACGCGTCCTGACCTGCCTGACCTCCTTCACCCTGGCGGCCTGCGCCAGCCAGGCCCAGCCGCCGACGCCGCCGCAGGCGGCGCCCGTCGTCTCCAGCCGCCCTGCTGAGGTGCCCGCCGAGGCCGCGCCCGAGGCGCCGGTCCTGCCGCCGGTCGACCTCACCCCGGTCCCGTTCGAGACCGCGCGCGCCAACTTCGTGCGCGACACCGCCGCCCGCTACGGCCTCGACCCGGCGGCGATCGAGGCCACGCTGGCGCAGGCGCAGTTCAAGGACGCGATCGTCGCGGCGATGTCGCGGCCGGCCGAGCGGGTCAAGCCGTGGAGCGAGTACCGGCCGATGTTCATCAGCGCCGCGCGCATCAACGGCGGCCGCGACTTCCTGGCCCGCCACCACGACGAGCTGGCGCGGGTGGAAGCCGCCACCGGGGTGCCGGCGCAGGTGATCGTGGCGATCATCGGTGTGGAGACCAGCTACGGCGCCAATACCGGCAAGTACCGGGTGCTCGACGCGCTGTACACGCTGGCGTTCCGCTACCCACGCAGCGGCGACCCGGCCAAGCTCGAGCGCGAGGTGCGCCGCGAGCTGTTCTTCCGCGACGAGCTGGCGCAGTTGTTCGCGCTGGGCAAGGAGGAAAAGCTCGACGTCGCCACGCTGACCGGCAGCTACGCCGGCGCGATGGGCCTGGGCCAATTCATGCCGTCCAGCTACCGCCAGTTCGCGGTCGACGGCAACGGCGACGGCCATCGCGACCTGTTCAACAGCTTCGACGACGCCTTCGCCTCGATCGCCAACTACTTCGTCGGCAAGGGCGGCTGGGTGCGCGGCGGCCAGGTCGCGATCCCGGCGACGCTGGCGCCCGGCCACGAGGAGTTCAACCCGACCGACTGGACCCCGACCTGGACCCTGGCCGAGCTGTCGCAGCGCGGCTACCACCCGGCCGCGCCGGTCGTGGCCGGCACCACCGCCACGCCGATCAGCCTGGAAGGCAGCGCCGGCAAGCAATATTGGCTGGGGTTCCAGAATTATTACGCGATCACCCGCTACAACTTCTCCAAGATGTATGCGATGGCGGTGTTCCAGCTGTCCGAGGCCATCGCCGGCAAGGAGCTACCTCCGGCATGAACATCAAAGCATTGGTCCCTGCACTGATGATCCTGGGCCTGGCCGCATGCAGCAGCGCGCCGAAGAAAGCGTCGCCGTCGGCCGCGGCGGCGGGCGGCATCAAGGTGGAGGGCAGGGGCCAGGCCCATGTCGCCACCGGTTGCCCGTCGACCTCGCCGTATGCGGCGGCGCAGGAGGACCCGTCCACGCGCGGCGACTACACCGCCGGCGGCCTGTACAAGCCGGGCGTCAAGGACACCACGCCGGACCACGTGCCCAACGTGGCCTGCATCCCGGAGCCGCTGGTGACCCGCGAGCCACGCTCGGCGATCGGCAACCAGTCGCCCTACGAGGTGCTGGGCAAGAAGTACAAGGTGCGCGACGACGCGGAAGGCTACGTCGAGCGCGGCACCGCCTCGTACTACGGCGCCAAGTTCCATGGCCGGCGCACCTCGAACAAGGAGGTGTACGACATGTACGCCTTCACCGCCGCGCACAAGACCCTGCCGCTGCCGAGCTTCGCGCTGGTCACCAACCTCGACAACGGCGAGTCGGTGGTGGTGCGGGTCAACGACCGCGGTCCGTTCCACGACGGCCGGGTGATCGACCTGAGCTATGCCGCGGCGGTCAAGCTGGGCATCACCGCGCGCGGCACCGGCAACGTCGAGGTACGCGGGCTGACCGAGGCGGACAACCCGATGCTGCTGGCGCGCCGCCAGGGCCGCGGCGCGGCGCCGGCTCCCGCCGCGAGCACCGCGGTGGCGATGGCCGCGCCGAAGCAGGACAGCAGGATCGACAAGTTGGTCGGCCAGTTGCCAGCCACGGCGGCGGTCGCTCCCGTGACCACGACCACGACGGTCGCTGCCGCATCCTCCGCGACCACGGCCGGCGAACGCTGGCGCTACCGCGTCGCCGACGTCAGCAAGCCTGGAAGCGCCGACAACTTCGATGCCTGGATGAAGTCCCAGGGCGTGCACGTGGCTACCGGCAAACCGGCGGCGGTGGTCCCGGCCCCGGCCCCGGCTCGGGCCCCTACGGCCACCGCAACGGCAGGGACGAGTGTCGGTGCCGCCGGGCGCGCGACCACGCCGGTCGTGGTGGCCGCTCCCCGGCCTGCCGACCAAGCCAGGCCGGCCGTCGAGGTCGCGCGCGCCGTGCCGGTCGCCGAGGAGCGGCCGAGCATGGCCGAGAGCGCGCTGGGCAGCATCCTGTTGCAGGTCGCCAGTTTCGCCAGCCGCGAGAACGCCAACCGCGCACTGGCCCAGCTCGCCTCGGCCGGCATCGTCGGCGCCAGCATCAGCGACATCGCCAGCGGCGGGCGCACGCTGTGGCGGCTGCGCGTGAACGCGCGCGACCACGCCAATGCCTCCGAACTTGCCAGCCGCATCGCCGGCCTTGGGTTCGGGCGGCCGCAGATCGTCACGCGCTGAATCGGCGTTCGCGCGCGGCGTACGTCGCGGCGGCGGGCGGCCTACAATGGCCGCTTTCGCCGCCGGGCCGCACGGTCCACCTGCCAGTCAAGGCCGTCATGGCCGCCAGGAGTTGTTCTTCGATGAAATTCGGTGTTGTGAGTCGCTCACAAAAGCACGGCACGTCCATGTGTCGGGGTTCCTCGCTTGTTCTCGCCGCGCTGGCCACCCTGGCCATCGGCCTGGTGTCCGCACAGACCCTGCCGCCGCAGCCGGCTCCGACCGCCGCCGCGCCGGCCGCACCCGCGCAGGTGCAGATCCCGCCGGCCCCGGCCCCGGCGGTGTCCAAGGCCTGGATCGTGATGGACTACGCCTCCGGCCAGGTGCTGGCGGGCGAGAACATCCACGCGCACCTGGCCCCGGCCAGCATGACCAAGGTGCTGACCTCGTACGTGATCGCCGCCGAGATGAAGAACGGCAAGGTCACCCGCGACGACCAGGTCACGATGACCGAGAACGCCTGGCGCAAGGGCGGGGCCGGCACCGACGGCAGCTACAGCGGCTTCCCGGTCAACCAGGCCGCGCGCCTGGAGGACATGGAGAAGGGCATGGTGGTGCAGTCCGGCAACGATGCCGCGATCGCCCTGGCCGAGCACGTCGCCGGCAGCGAGGAAGCGTTCGTCGCGCTGATGAACAGCTACGCCCAGCGCATTGGCATGAAGGACTCGCAGTTCAAGGACGCCACCGGCCTGTCGGCCGAGGGTCACTACTCCAGCGCCTACGACATGGCGCTGCTGGGCCGCGCGCTGATCCGCGACTTCCCCGAGACGTATGCCTACAACAAGATCAAGGAACTGACGATCAACGGCATCCACCAGCCGAACCGCAACCGGCTGCTGTGGCGCGATCCGTCGGTGGACGGGATCAAGACCGGCCACACCTCCGAGGCCGGCTACTGCATCGTCAACTCGGCGATCCGCGGTGACCAGCGCATCATCAGCGTGATCTTCGGCGACACCTCCGAGGCGCAGCGCGCCACCGACTCGCTGGCGCTGCTGAACTGGGCGTTCCGCTTCTACGAGACCCACCGTCTGTACGAGTCGGGCAAGGTTGTCGCCCAGCAGAAGGTGTGGAAGGGCACCGGCGAGCAGGTGCGGCTCGGCGTGGCCGCGCCGCTGCTGGTGAGCGTGCCACGTGGGCGCTACGACGCGCTCAAGCCGAGCATCGAGATTCCCAAGCAACTGGTCGCGCCGATCAAGCAGGGCCAGCAGATTGGCACGGTCAAGGTGACGCTGGACGGCAAGGTCGTCGCGCAGGCGCCGCTGGTGGCCGCCGCGGCAGTCGAGGAAGGCGGCTTCTTCAAGCGCCTGTGGGACAGCTTCTGGATGTGGTGGGAATCGGAGTGAGTGACAAAAAGACCCGCGCACCTGGAAGTGCGCTGCTTTTGTGAGGGGTTCACAAAAAAGCCGGCTTCCGCCGGCTTTTTTCTTGGGATTGGGGATTGGCAGCAGCATGCTTGCTGTTGCGAGTTCTGAATCCCCTACCTCAAAGCATCCTGCTGATAGTGAAGCTGCCGTATACCGGCGTCGCTTTCTGTGTGTCGAACTCGCGGGTGCGCTGGTAGCGCGCGATCGCGAACTTCCAGCGCCCGTACATCAGCGCCAGGCCGTAGCCGATGTCGGCCACCAATGGGCGCTTGTCCACGCTGTGGCTATCACGGAAGGTGTTGCCGTCCAGGGTGATGTCGTGCAGTACCCAGCGCGCGTCGGTGGTGATGAACAGGTGCCCGGACCAGCCGCGGGGATGGCCGCGCTGGCTCGGCGCGGTGTTCTCGCCGGCCGGGCGGGTCGGGGTGCTGCCGAAATCGTCCGGCAGCTTCCAGCCGAAGCGCAGCTCGCCACCGGCGTCGACCAGGGTGGCGCGGTTGCCGAGCACGCCACCCCCGTGGGCGATCGCGTCCCAGCCCCAGCCATCGGCGTTGCGGCTGGCATCGCGCGGCCAGCGGCGCATGCGCTCGTGCACCAGGCCGACCAGCGGCTCGTTGTGCAGTTGGTTGTCCCAGCCCTCGAACTTCTCGGCGCCGAGTGCCGAGTGCACCGCGTTCTGGGTCTGCCGGCCGAGCGCCCACGGGCCGACGATGCCGAGTTGCAGCTGGCTGGTGCGCAGGCGGTCGCCGTTGCGCGCGTTGTAGCCGAAACTGGCCAGCAGGATGCCGGCGTAGGGCCGGTCGTCCGGGATCACGTCGCGACGGGTGTGGTCCTGTGGCGTGTACAGGCCCTGCCCGATCGAAAACACCATGTTCTGCTGCTCGAACTCGCCAGGATGCAGCCGCTCCAGGTAGCGGTTGATCCAGCGCGCCATCGCGGGCAGGCAGGGGTCATGGGTGTAGTCGACCAGGTTCGGCGAGACCAGGGTCAGCACCGCGCCGTTGGTGTAGCCCTGGTCCTGGTGCTCGCCGCCGAACAGGTCATTGTCGACGCGGAAATTGACCGCCGGCGGGGTCTGGCCGAGGGTGCTCTCACGGCACTGCTCGGAGGCCAGGACCGGGGCGGCGGCGCTGGTCAGCACGACGACCAGCAGGAGGGACAGCGTGCGCGGAGAGGGCATGGGGGATCCAGAGCGGAAGCGGCGAGGCTGCCTGCGGCAGTGCCTGTGCAATGTGAATGCAAAATAATGAACTTCAGAGTTTATGTGGTCGCGCCACATGCTGCCAGTGCGTGCAATGCACCGGCGCATTGCAGCAGCGGACTGGCGCGGCAGGCTTGGGTTTGCACGGCCGCGGCCCGATAATGGCTGCCATGCAAATCAAGTCCGACAATCCCGAGCACGGCTTCCAGTTCCCCGGCGTGTTCGAGCTGAGCGCGATGGGTTCGGCCGACAAGGGGCTGGAGACCGTGCTGCCGCGGCTGCTGGCCGCGACCGGGGTCGAGGTGCTGGAGGAAACGGTGAGCTGGAAGCATTCCAGCAACGGCAAGTACGTTTCGGTGCGAATCGGTTTCCGTGCCGAAAGCCGTGCACAGTACGACGCGGCCCACCGCGCCCTGCGCGAGCATCCGGACGTGAAGTGGACGCTGTAGCCACCGGTACCGCCCCGCGCGCGCCACGGGTCGGATGGGTCCGTCGGCTCGGCCGACAGCCCTACGAGCCGGTCTGGCGCGCGATGCAGCGTTTCACCGATGCCCGTGGTGAGGCCAGCGACGATGAGCTATGGGTGGTCGAGCATGAGCCGGTGTTCACGCTCGGCCAGGCCGGCAAGCCCGAGCATGTGCTGGCACCCGGGCAGATCCCGGTGCTGCACGTGGATCGCGGTGGCCAGGTGACCTACCACGGTCCCGGCCAGCTCGTGGTCTACCCGCTGCTCGACCTGCGCCGGCTCGGGATCGGCGTGCGCGAATACGTCAGCCGGATCGAGCAGGCGATCATCGACACGCTGGCCGAGTGGAACATCGAGGCGGTCCGCCGCGAGGGCGCGCCGGGCGTCTATGTCGGCGATGCCAAGATCGCCGCGCTCGGGATCCGGGTGCGGCGTGGCTGCAGTTTCCACGGGCTGTCGTTCAACGTGGCGATGGACCTGGAGCCGTTCCGGCGCATCAACCCCTGTGGCTACCAGGGCTTGCAGGTGACCTCGGTGCTAGACTTGGGCGGGCCTTCCGGGATGGAGCCGGTCCAGCGCGTGCTGCTGGAACAGCTGGGTCGTCAGTTCGGACTGGAGCTTTGCGCGAGTCCCTCGCAAGAGCCCGCACTTCCATGTGCGGGGATTCAAACTTTCTGACGCGGCCTGACCGCGCATACCGCCATGAACCAGCCGATCAGTCGCGCCATTCCCCTGCAGGTCGTCTCGACCGAGACCGCGCCGTCCGCCCCGTTGCAGGCGGGCGCCAAGCAGCTGGGCGGCGACAAGATCAATCGCTCGCCGGTGCAGTTCGCCGACGCGCCGGTGCTGCGCAAGCCGTCCTGGATCCGGGTGCGGATTCCGTCCGGCAACGCGGTCGCCAACCTCAAGGCCAAGCTGCGCGAGAACCGGCTGGTGACGGTGTGCGAGGAGGCCAGCTGCCCGAACATCCACGAGTGCTTCGGCCACGGCACCGCCACCTTCATGATCCTTGGCGAGGTCTGCACCCGGCGCTGTTCGTTCTGCGATGTCGCCCACGGCCGGCCCAAGCCGCCGGACCCGAACGAGCCGGCCAGCCTCGGCAATACCGTCGCCGACATGGGCCTGAAGTACGTGGTGGTGACCAGTGTCGACCGCGACGACCTGCGCGACGGCGGCGCCCAGCACTTCGTCGACTGCATCGCGGCGATCCGCGCCAGGTCGCCCGGCACCCGGATCGAGATCCTGACCCCGGACTTCCGTGGCAAGGGCCGCATGGAACGCGCGCTGGAGATCCTGGCGGTCAACCCGCCGGACGTGTTCAACCACAACATCGAGACCGTGCCAGACCTGTACCGCAACGTGCGTCCGGGCGCGGACTACCAGTGGTCGCTGACCCTGCTGCGGCAGTTCAAGGCGCAGCACCCGTCGATCCCGACCAAGTCCGGGATCATGCTCGGCCTGGGCGAGACCATGGAGCAGGTGCAGGCGACTCTGCGCGACCTGCGCGCGCACGACGTGGACATGGTGACGATCGGTCAGTACCTGCAGCCGACCGCGCACCATCACCCGGTGATGCGCTACTGGACGCCGGAGGAATACAAGGCGCTGGAGGTCTACGGCTACGCGCTGGGCTTCAGCCACGTCGCTTCCGGACCGATGGTGCGCTCCTCCTACCATGCCGACCAGCAGGCCGCCGGCGCCGGCGTCGCCGCCTGAGCGCCGGCGCACGCGCCGGCCAGATAAACCCGCGCTGTCTCCGGCGGCGCCCTGATGCGTCGCCGGCGGCTTTCTGTGGCGGGTATTCACGTTCGGTCACGCCGGGGTCCGTAGGCTGGATCATGAACCGGGTGACAAGCGTCGCAACTTTGGGCACTGTCACGTGGTCCCACGTCAACACCGCCTTCCCCACGGCCCCGGCGCCGAGAGCATCCCGATGAAATACAAGCTCCAGACCCTGCTTACTTCCAGCGTGCTGGCGTTGGCGCTGACCGCTCCCCTGTCGCTGCTGGCGCGGGCTGACAGCGCCGTGCCGCTGCCGGCGGGTGCCACGCCCGACCAGGCCACCGCCAGCAAGCTGGTATATGGGCTGCTTTCGGACAGCCGCTACGCCTACCGGCCGCGCGCGCTGGACGAGGCGACCGCCAAGGACGTGTTCAAGCGCTACCTCGAGGCCCTCGACGGCGGCAAGCAGTTCTTCACCCAGGCCGACATCGACGCGTTCGCCCCGGCGCAGGCCGGCGTCGGCCAGGCGATCCGCGACGGCGACCTGACGCCGGCGTTCGAGGTGTTCGGCGTCTACAAGAAGCGCGTCGACCAGCGCGTGGCCTATGCGCGCAAGCTGCTCAAGCAGGACTTCGATTTCAACGGCCAGGAGAAGTTCGAGTACGACCGCGAGAAGGTGCCGTGGGCCAAGGACGACAAGGAGCTCGATGCACTGTGGCGCCAGTCGGTGATGAACGACTGGCTGCGGCTCAAGCTCGCCGGCAAGAAGCCCGACGACATCCGCAAGACGCTCGACAAGCGTTACGCCAATCTCGCCAAGTCGGTGAGCGAGCTGAAGGGCGAGGATGTGTTCCAGTTCTTCCTCAACGCCTACACCAACGCGGTCGATCCGCATACCGACTACTTCACCCCGCGCACCGCCGAGAACTTCAACCAGCAGATGTCGCTGTCGCTGGAGGGGATTGGCGCGCAGCTGCAGAAGCAGGACGACATGGTGGTGATCCGCGAGGTCATCCCCGGCGGCCCGGCCGCGGTGGACGGTACGCTCAAGCCGGGCGACCGCATCGTCGGCGTCGGCCAGGACAAGAGTGGCCAGATCGAGGACGTGATCGGTTGGCGCATCGACGACGTGGTCGCCAAGATCCGCGGCAGCAAGGATACCCAGGTGCGGCTGGAGTACATCCCGGCCGAATCCGGCATCGACGGCGCGCACCGCACCGTCACCCTGACCCGGCAGAAGGTGCGCCTGGCCGAGCAGGCGGCCAAGGGCGAGACGATCACGATCCCGGCGGCCGGCGGCGTGCCGGCGCGCCGGATCGGCATCGTCAAGTTGCCCGGCTTCTACCAGGACTTTGAGGGCCGCCGCCGCAACGCCGCCGACTACGCCTCGGCGACCCGCGACGTGGCCAAGCTGCTGGCCGGCTTCAAGGCCGACAAGGTCGACGGCGTGGTGCTGGACCTGCGCAACAACGGCGGCGGCTCGCTGGACGAGGCGATCGAGCTGACCGGGCTGTTCATCGAGCAGGGCCCGGTGGTGCAGGTGCGCGAGTCCGGCGGGCGCGTGACCGTCAACGGCGACCGCAACGACAAGGTCGCCTGGGACGGCCCGCTGGCGGTGCTGATCAACCGCGGTTCGGCCTCGGCCTCGGAGATCTTCGCCGGCGCGATCCAGGACTACGGGCGCGGTCTGGTGATCGGCGAGACCAGCTTCGGCAAGGGCACGGTGCAGAACATCGTCGACCTGGACCGCTGGCCGGCCAGCGAGGGCGACCGCTTCGGCCAGGTCAAGCTGACCATCGCCCAGTTCTTCCGCGTCAGCGGCTCCAGCACGCAGCATAAGGGCGTGGTGCCCGACCTGGCGTTCCCGGCCAGCGTGGACGCCACCGAGTTCGGCGAGAGCACCTACGACAACGCGCTGCCGTGGACCCGCATCGCCGCGGTGCCGCACACCCAGTACGGCAACTTCGCGCCGCTGCTGCCGAAGCTGGACGCGCTGCACAAGGCGCGCATCGCCCAGGACAAGGAGTTCCAGTGGTGGGAGCAGGACGTGGCGCAGTTCCGCGAGGAGAAGGCGAAGAAGTACGTCTCGCTCAACGAGGCCGACCGCCGCGCCGAACGCGAGAAGCAGGATGCCCAGCGCAAGGAGCGCCAGGCGATGCGTAAGCAGTTGGGCCTGCCGCTGGACCCGCTGGCCGACGACAGCAGCGACGACGGGCTGACCGGCAACGAGCGCGACATCGCCAAGGACACCGCGCGCGAGAAGCTGGCCGACAAGCGTCCGGACCCGCTGCTGCACGAGTCGGCGGCGATCCTGTCCGATGCGGTGAACCTGCTCGAGCAGGACCGGCCGCTGTCGGCGCAGGTGCTGCCGCAGTCCACCGCGCCGGGACGCTGGGCGGACTGAGTCTTACCGCCAACACCGATGCCACGATGCGCCGCCGGCCAGACCGGCGGCGCTTTTTTTCCTGTAGGAGCGACTTCAGTCGCGATGGGCTTTACCGATAAAGCCCATCGCGACTGAAG
>JASGDF010000066.1:0-15791 GCA_047607345.1 Pseudomonas sp.
CAGTCCGGCGCCAGCGCCGGCCAGGCGCCGCGCGTAGGCCAGCGCCTGCCGCGCGCGCTGGCCGGCATCGCCGTCGCAGCCGGCCGCGTACTCGTGCAGCAGCCGTTGCAGCGACGCCAGCACCGAGGCGCCGGGATGGCTCATGTAGCCGACGTAGGCCACACCGCCAGGACGCAGCAGGCCGACCATCCGCGCGGTGGCCGCGTCGCGCGCCGCCCCCGGCATCCATGACCACAGCCCGTGGCTGACCACGAAGTCGAAACCGTCGCGCGCCAGCGCAGCCTGCGGCTCGGCGACGTCGCCCTGCTCGAAGCGCAGGTTGTCCAGTCCGGCGGCTGCGGCCAGCGCGCGGGCCGCATCGATGTGCGCCGGGTCCAGGTCGATCCCGACGAAGGCCGCGTGCGGGTGCAACGCCGCGGCCAGCACCAGGTTCAGGCCATCGCCGCAGCCCAGTTCGCAATAGGCGAAGGCGCGGCCAGGATCGGGCGCGCTGCGCCCGAGCGCGGTGGCTACCGCATGCAGCCAGCCCGGCATCGTCTCGCGGTGGAAACGGCCGGGATAGGCCACGTCGACCCGGTAGCCCGCGCCTCCGCTGCTCACGGCCCGGCATCGCCGCTGCGATCGGCGACGCCGGTCACCGCATGCAGTGCGTAAAGCAACGAGGCGCGCAGCATCGGGCCATGCGCCAGTGCGGGGAACTCGCGGTATTCCACCTCCAGGCCGGGCCGCTGGCGCAACCGTTCGGACAGCCGCAGCGCCGCATCGGCCGGCGCCGCGGCGACCCGTCGCATGTGCGCGGCCACGCGCGGGTCGCTCAGGTCGCGCCCGTCCAGCCCCGGATTGCGCTCGCCGCCGCCCAGCATCACCAGCACCCGCGCGGGGCCGCCGGCAGGCTCGGCGAAAAAGCGCCGCTCCGGTTCGCCGAGCATGTAGCCGTCGGCCCACCACAGCGACGGGCTGGCAGCGGCATAGGTCTGGAACACCCCGCCGCCGCGGTACAGCGCATGCAGGGTGAACAATCCGCCGAACGAATGCCCCCACAGCGCCTGGCGCTGTCGGTCCAGCGGCACGCGTCGGGCCAGTTCCGGCAGGATCGTCTGCGCGATGCTGTCCAGGAATGCGTCGGCACCGCCACCGGCGAGCGCAACCTCGGCCCCCTCGCCGCGCAGCGCCGGGATCGGGGTGTAGTCGCGGGTGCGCGCGGCGGTATCCACCCGCAACGCGTTGTCGTAGCCGACGAACACCAGCAACTGCGGCGCGCGCGCCGCCAGTGCGTCGAGCAACGCCTCGTCGAATTCCATCAGTGCGGCATTGCCGTCGAGCATCCAGAATGCAGGGAAGCCGCTGGCCGGCACAGCCGCGCGCGGCACGCCCAGGGTGATGCGCCAGCGCCGCGCGTGGTCGGGACTGTCGACCACGAAGCGTTCGAAACGATAGCGGGCGGAGGGGCGGTCGGCGACGGTCTCGCCAATGGTCTGGTTGCGCTGCGGGGGCATGGGACGTGACTGGGCGATGGCGGAGCACGCCAGCGCCAGCAACGCCAGCGCCGACAGTGCCGGGAACCGGAACAGGACCGCGATGGCCCTGCCCGGACGACGATGGCACCGCTCGCCAGGCGTGCGCGGCACCGTGACCTCAGAAGCCAAGGTTCAGGCTGGCCCAGTAGGCGCGGCCCGGCTCGTTGTAGGTCGCCGCGCCGGCACCGCCACTGGTGGACTGGCGGAACAGGCGCTTGTCGGCCAGGTTGTTGACGCCCAGGCCGAGGCTGACCTTGCGAGTGATCCGGTAGCGCGCGCTCAGGCCCCAGATATTGTAGGCGCCGCGCGCGGCGAGCGCGTCGCTGGACTTGGCGTCGTTGTTGCGATCGCGCGTGGCCGGTTCCTGCTTGCCGTAGAAGGTGGCGGTCAACAGCAGCGACAGCCGCCGGGTGGCCTGCCAGTCCAGCGCGCTATTTACGGTGTACCTGGGAATGATCGACAGCGGCTGGCCGGTGCTCTTGTTCTTATTCTCGATCATGTAGGTGACGTTGGTATCCCACTGCAGCACATCGCCACGCTCGCCCAGCAGCGGCACCTTCAGGTTGCCCTCCAGGCCCTGCACGATCGCCTTGGGCGCGTTCTCCCACTGGAACACCCGGCCAGTACCGCTGCTGGTCAGCGCGATCTGCTCGTAGCCGGCGACGATCTTGTTCTTGTAGTCGTTGTGGAAGTAGGTCAGCGAGGCGTGGTAGCCGTCGTCCGGCGCCCACTCCACGCCGACCTCCTTGTTGATGCTGGTCTCCGGCTCCAGGTCGGCGTTGCCGAGGATGTAGCAGCCCGAGCCCAGCGACGGCAGTTCGTCCGGGCAGCCGTTGCCCATCGTGTAGTACAGGTAGTTCGGGTTGGACTGGTACAGGTTCGGCGCCTTGAACGCGCGCGCCACGCCGCCCTTGAGGCTCCAGTCCTGATCCAGCCGGTACTGCGCATTGAGGCTGGGGCTGAGGTTGTTGCCGAACTGGCTGTGATGGTCGAAGCGCAGTCCCGGCGTCAGCGTGAGCCGCTCGCCCAGGTAGATGTTGTCCTCGACGAACACCGCGCTGAGCTTGGCGTCGGCGCGCCCGCTGCGATCGCTGGACAGGCCCTCGATGCTGCCGCTGGCGGCGGCGACCGCCTGCGACATCGAGTACGGGTCGTCCAGGCGGCTGTCACGGTGCTCGAAGCCCAGCGTCCAGATGTTGTCCACCCCGCCGATCGCGCTGGGGATGTTGAGCTCGCCGTCGAGCGAGTAGTTGCGCAGGTTCGAGGTGGACTTGGTCAGCGAACTGGAGATGCTGCCTTCCGGGCCGCCGGCCAGGCCTTCGTTGTAGCGGGTGTTGTCGGTGTCCTCGTAGGCCAGGCTCAGCCGCGAGCTGCCAAAGCCCCAGGTCCCGCGATGGGTGATCGCCGCGGTCCGGCGCAGCATCACGTTGGTCTCGGCGCCGGCCTCGGCCAGCGCGGTCAGGTCGGCCACGCTGCTGGAAGTGCCGGTCTCGCTGACCGCGCGGTCGCCGGCGTAGATGTTGCCCTGGCGGCTGAAACCGGCTTCCAGCTCCAGCACCTGGTCCTCGCTCGGATCCCAGCGCAGCAGGCCGTTGATGTCCTTGTTGCGCACGCCCTCGCGGCCGGCCGGCGGCACCGAGCCGGTGGCGTAGTCCTGGTTCAGCGCCAGCGAATCGGCATCGGTCTTGTTGAGGTTGCCGAACAGCCGGAACGACCAGTCGCGCGCGAGCGGACCACTGAGGTTGAAGCCCGCGCGCTGGCTGCCGCCCTCGTCGCCATGCTCGGGCACCAGCCCGTACAGCGACAGCGAGCCGGTCAGCGTGCCGGTCGGCTTCTTGGTGATGATGTTGACCACGCCGCCGGCGGCGCCGGAGCCGTAGCGTGCCGCCGCCGGGCCGCGCAGCACGTCGATGCGCTCGATCGCCTCGGCCGGCACCCAGTTGGTGTCGCCACGGGTGTTGCGCTCGCCGCTGACGCCCATCCGGATCGAATCGCGCGAACCCACCGGCCTGCCGTCGACCAGCACCAGGGTGTTCTCCGGGCCCATGCCGCGCAGGTCGATCTGGCGGTTGTTGCCGTACTGGCCCGAGGCGCTGTTGCCGGTGAAATTGACCCCGGGCATGGTGCGCAGCAGCTCGGCGATGTCGTTGGCCGGCGGCCGGCGTTCGATGTCCTCGGCGGTGATCGTCGAGGTGCCCAGCGCCTGACGCGCGATCTGCGCGGCGGTCACATGCACCGATTCGAGGGTGGTCGGCTGCCTGCGGCGGCCTTCGTCCTGGTCCTCGCTGGCGTTCTGCTGGGCGCACACCGGCGCGCTCAGTACCAGCGCGACCGCGGTGGCGAGGACGTTGAAGGAGTTCGAAACGGGCGCGCGAGCGCTGCCGGGCACAAGCCGGGGGGACTTCATGGGGCTTCTCTCCTGGATGACGAACATGCGGACATGCAAAAACAGGCCTCTGGCGTCCGCTCGAGGCATGCTGGAAACAGTGGGATTCGGGTTGCGCCGACTGCGCAGCCTTAACCTTTCAATGACATCCATTTTACATGGATGAGATTGATTATCAAAAACAACTGGCCGGCTGCGGCCTTGTGTCGCAACCAACGCCCACACCTGGCCCGCCGCCGTGCCCGGTTACGGCAGCGCCAGCAGTTCGCGCAGGTCGTCGACCACCGCGATGGCGCCGGAGGCGGCCGGGTCGAATCCGCGCAGGTAGCCGTAGCGCACCATCGCCAGCGGCATGCCGGCCGCGCGCGCGGCGGCCGCGTCGGTGGCCGAATCGCCGACCATCAGGCACCGCGTCACCGGCTGGCCGAAGCGCGCGGCCAGGTGCCGCAGCGGCGCCGGGTCCGGCTTGCGCTCGGGCAGCGAGTCGCCACCGAGCAGCGCGGAGAAAAAACCGTCCAGGCCCAGATGTTCCAGCAGTAGCGCGACGAAGCGGACCGGCTTGTTGGTGCACAGCGCCAGCGCGACGCCGCGTTCGCGCAGCGCGGCCAGCGTTTCGCGCGCGCCGGGGTATACCTGCGGGCGATGCAGCAGGCACGCGCCGTAGTGGCGCAGCATGTCCGGCAATGCCTGCGCGAGCGCGGCCTCGCGCCCTTGCTCGCGCAGCGCGGTCACGAGCAGGTTGCGCACCCCCTCGCCTACCCAGCCGCGCACGCTGGCTTCCTCGACCGGGCGCAGCTCCCATTGCCGCAGGGTGAGGTTCAACGCCTCGGCGATGTCGGACACGCTGTCCACCAGCGTGCCGTCCAGGTCGAAGATCACCAGCGGGTATGCAAACATCGGCCTGCCACGATGTGGAAACCGGAGATTCTAGCCTCGCGCCGGAGCGGCGCATCGGGGAAAACCGGGCGGCACTCGGGTCGATGCCATCGACTTGTCACGCCGGATCGGCGAATGCTAGATGTGGGGGAAGGTTCCGGCATCCACGCAAACGGCACCTTTCCCACGGCCCTCCCCCGCAGTCCATGCTGACGCTCGACAACCTCGACACCCCAGGCACACACGACCCGCTCGCGCGCGAGCGCGCCCTGCTGTTGCAGGCATTGGACATCGACACGCTGTGGCAGGCCTGCGCCGCGCTGGTGACGCAGGCGCTGCCTTGCCATTCCTGCAGTCTGCTGTCCGACATCCACGACTACCAGCCGCGCCAGGGCCGCCACTGCATCGCCGCGGCCGTCGACGAGGCTCCGCCGGCGACCAGCCTCGCGGTCTCGGCACCGTACCTGGCGACGCATCCACGCGTGCGTGGCTATACCTACTCGCAGATCGTCTCGCAGGACCCGCTGGCGGCGGCCCGGCTACAGGCACAGAACCCCGCACCGGGCTGGCGCGAGTTCATCCACCTGGCGTTCTGGAACGAATGGCGGCTGGAGGCGGTGCTCAGCATCCGCATCCGTGCCGAGCGCGCCGGCCTGTCCGCGGCCGAGCTGGCGTTCCTGGCCGAGCTGTACCCGATCCTGGATGCCGGCCTGCACCGGGTGCGCGCGCTGGAATCGGAACGCATCCGGCACGCGGCCATCGTGGCGCCGTTGCAGCGGCTTTCGCCGAGCGAACGCAAGGTCGCCGGGCTGGTCGCGCAGGGCCTGCGCAACGATGACATCGCCCAGCGCCTGTGCCGCTCGCGCAAGACCATCGAGAGCCAGCTCAGCTCGGCCTACCGCAAGCTCGACTTGGCCAACCGCGCGCAGCTGGTGCGCCTGCTGGCCGGTTGAGGCGGCGCCGGATCAGGGCCCACCCTGCCCGAGCTGGCCCAGCAGGAACCCGGTGATCGCCGCATCGACCCGCAGTTCATTGGCGTAGCGCAGCATGTGGTGGGTATCGCCGGGGATCACCAGCGTCTGCGGCGGCCTGCCCAGCCCGCGCAGACGCTGCGCCAGCTCGACGGTCTGCTCGAAGTGCACGTTGCGGTCGTCGTCGCCGTGGATCAGCAGTGCCGGCGAACGCCAACCGTCCAGCGCCGACAGCGGCGAGGCGCGCCAGGCGGTCTCTCGCGCGCGCTCGGCCGCGGCGGCATCGGCGTAGTAGCGGCGGTCGTAGCGGTCGGCGTACTCCGGCGCGGTCCAGTCGTGCACTCCATGCACGTCCACCCCGGCCTTGAACAGCGCCGAATCGTGCGCCAGCGCCATCGCGGTCAGGTAGCCGCCATAGGAGCCGCCGTAGATGCCGACGCGCTGCGGGTCGACGCGCTGCAAGCCTTGCAGGAAGCGGCCGGCCGCGCGGATGTCGCGGTACTCGGCGCCGCCGGCCGCGCCGGCCTCGGGCGGGTAGTGGAAGTCGTGACCGTAGAACGGCCCGAGCCGGTAGTTGACCGCCAGCACCACGAAGCCCTGGCTGGCCAGGTACTGGTTGATCGCGTAGCTGTTGGCGTAGTAGCTGCCGTAGTGCCAGGTCAGCAGCATCTGCCGCTGCGGGCCGCCGTGGACGAACACCACCGCCGGGTGGCGGCCGCCGCCGCGCGGCTCGAACAGCTGGCCATGCACCACGACGCCGTCCTCGGCGGTGAAGGTGACCGGGCGCGGCGTCACCAGCTGCGCGTCCGGGAAGCCCGGCTGCGGCTGCGCCAGCAATCCCACACGCCCAGCGCCGTCGAGCCGCGCCGGCAGCGGCGGGCGCTGCGCGGTGGCCGACAGGAACAGCAACGCGCCGTTCGGCGTGATCGCCGGCGACCATTCCGAGCCCGCGCCCGCGGTCAGCGCCCGTGGCGCGGCGCGATCGACCGGCACCCGGAAGAGGTGGCGGCGTTCGAGGTCGGCCGGATCGGCGCCGGTGTTGGCGCTGTAGACCAGGCTGCGGCGGTCGCTGCTCAACACCGCCTGCTCGACCTGGAAATCGCCCGGTGTCAGCAGCGTCGGACGCTCGCTGCCCGGCGCCAGCGCATACAGGTGCAGCCAGCCGTCCTGGTAGGACAGGAACACGATGCGGCCGTCGGCGGCCCAGTCGAACATCGCATCCAGCCCGCCCGGCAGCGAGTCGCGCAGCGTCGCGCCGCTGGCCCAGCGCTGCTCGGCCGTGCCGGTCGCGGCGTCGGCGACCCAGATCGACCACGGCCGCGGCACCAGGCTGCGCGGCGGCCCGTCGCCGCCCAGGCGCCGCACGAACAGCAGTCGGCGCCCGTCCGGCGACCAGCGCGGCAGCGCATCCTCGGCCACGTCCGGCGCGACCCACAGGATCGGCGTGGCCGCGTCGCGGTAGATGCCGATCAGCGCATGCGAGCCACGATCAGCGACGAAGGCCAGGCGGTCGCCCTGCGGCGACCAGCGCAGCTGGCCGGGCTTGCCGGCGAGCTTGAACAGCGACCGCGGCGCGCCGCTGCCGTCGGCCGCGGCGACCAGGACCTCGCCGTCCTTGACGAAGGCCACCTTGCGGCCGTCCGGCGACAGTGCCGGCGAATCGCCCTCGCCGATCAGCCGTGGCGCGCCACCGGCGAAATCCACGCTCCAGACCTGCACCTTGGGCGCCTGCGGCAGCGAGGACGGGTTGACCGCCGCGCTGCGCTCCCAGTTGCCGCCGTGCTCGCCGCCACGCACGTAGACCACGCGGGCGCCATCGTCGGACAGCTGCAACGCGCTCATGTCCTGGCCGTCGTCCTCCGCATACGCGGTAAGCCGGCGCGGGGCGAAGTCCGGCGCCTGCGCGACCCAGACGTTGCGCTGGCCGCGATGCGCCGACAGCCAGGCCACGCGCTCGGCCGCCGGCGCGGCGACCAGGGCACTGGGGAAGTCGTAGTCGCGCACCTGTTCCAGCGTGAACGCGCGCAGCCCGAAGCTGCAGGCCAGCAGCAGCACGAACAGCAAAGGCGAGGCGAACGAACGCCGGGCGGAAGGCATCAGCAAGGCTCCATGCTCGAATCCAGGGTGGACAGCGGGTCAACCGGGATGATGCGGCATGCGCGAGGCATCAGCCATCCTGCCCGCCCAGCAGCACCTTCTGCCAGAACTGCACGCTGCTCCAGAAGTAGTAGTCGGCGTTCTCCTTCTTCTGGAACCCATGGCCCTCGTTGCGCGCCAGCAGGTGCCAGGCGCTGCCGCCGTTGGCGCGCACCGCCGCGACGATCTGCTCGGCCTCCGAGGCCGGCACGCGCGGATCGTTGCCGCCGGTGGCCACCAGCAGCGGGATGCGGATCTCGCCGACCCGGGTCAGCGGCGAGATCGCCTGCAGCTTGGCGCGCTGCGCCGGATCGCGCTCGTCGCCGTACTCGGCGCGGCGCAGGTCGCGGCGATAGACCTGGGTATTCTCCAGGAAGGTGACGAAATTGGAGATCGCCACGTAGCAGTTGGCGCCCTTCAGGCGCGCGCCGTAGTGCACCGCGGCGGCGTAGCACATGTAGCCGCCGTAGGAGCCGCCGCTGACGCCGATCCGCGCCGGGTCGATCGCCGGATCGGCGCTCAGCGCGTCGAGAAAGGCACCGATGTCGCGCACCGAGTCCTCGCGCAGGTCCGGGCCGTTGTCGAGCTTGACGAAGCGCTTGCCGAAGCCGGAGGAGCCGCGCACGTTCGGGAAGAACAGCGCGATGCCCAGCTCGTTGACCAGATAGTTCTTCGCGCCGAGGAAACCGGGGCGGCTCTGCCCTTCCGGGCCGCCGTGGATGTCCAGCAGCAACGGGCGCCGACCGGGGAACTTCGCCGGGTCCGGGCGGTAGAGCAAGCCGCTGACCCGCTCGCCGTCGAAGCTGGCCAGCTCCAGCAGCTGCGGCTCGGCGTTGCGCGCCGGGTCCAGACCGCCGGTCTCGCTGAAGGTCCAGCGCCGCACCGCCAGCGTCTTGGGGTCGATCGACCAGGCATCGCCGGCACTGCGCGCCGAGGCCATGCTCAGGCCGATCTCGCCCCACGGCGCGATCGCGATCGCCGGGCCGACGCTGTCCAGGATGACCCCGGCGGGCAGCCCATCGACGTTGCGCACCTGGCCGCTGGCCAGGTCCAGTACGCGCAGCCGCGATACCCCGGCGGCGTTGATCGCGTAGGCAACGAAGCTGCCATCGGCGGCCAGCGCGAACCCGCTCACGTCCCAGCGCGGTTCGTGGCTGAGCGCGACGAAGCCGCCGGCTCGGTCGAGCCGGCCCAGACGCAGGAAGTCCGAATCGCGGTCGCAGACCACCCAGACGGCACCGTCCGCTGCGTACACCGGATCGACGTAGGACACCGGCTGGCGGTCGTGGGTGAGCGCGCGCAGGCGCCCGCTGGCCAGGTCGAGTTCGTGGACCTGGGCCTGGTTGATCGACAGCCGGTTGAGCACCAGTGCCTTGCGTCCGTCCGGCGAGAAGTCGGCGAACTGCCAGCCGCCGCCCTCGACCCTGGCCACCAGCCGATCGCTGGCCGGATCGCGCGGGTCGATCACGTACAGGTCGGTGTCGCGGCCGTTGCGGCGGGTCGAGGTGTAGCCGACCCAGCGACCATCGCGGCTCCAGGCGCCGAAGCCGTTGCGGCTCTTGCCGTCGGTCAACAGCTGCAGGCGCCCGGACTGCAGCCGGTAGAGCTGGAAGAACTCGTCGCCGCCCCGGTCCTTCTGCACCACGACCACGTCGCCGGCGCCGGGCGCGGCGGTGGCGTACTGGATCGGCTCGTCCTCGAAGCTCAGCTGCCGGCGCGCGCCGCCGGGCATGGCGACCGCGTGCAGTTGGGGCGTGTTACCGAAGCGGGTGCGGATCAGCATCGCCCGATCGGCCGGGCTCCAGCCCAGGAAGCCGGCCTCACGCGCCTGCAGGTAGGGCGCGCTCGCCGCCGCCAGCGCCTGCGGCACCGGCGGCGCACCATCAACCCGCATCGCTTCCGGCGGCGACACCACCTGCGCGGCCGCCGGCAGCGCGAGCGCGGCGAGCCACGCCCCGAATCCACGCCGCATCGTCTTGCTGCCGGCGATTGCCGCCATCACAGGTCGATCTTCACGTTCAGCGCGAACACCCTGGGCAGGCCCGGGAACACGTAGCCCGACAGCGCCCAGTAGGCGCGGTTGAACAGGTTCTGCACCTCGCCGCGCACGGTCACGCCGTGGCCACCAAGCTCGGTGCGGTAGGCCGCGCCCAGGTTGACCAGGGTGTAGGCATCGGACTTCACCACGAAATACTTGCTGGTGTTGTTGTAGGCCACACCCTCGCCGTAGTACTTGCCGTCGGCGTGCAGCGACAGTCCCGGCACGCTGGCGATCTCGTAGCTGGCGTTCAATCCGCCGGTGAAATGGCGGCTCCCCTTCTGCGCCTTGCCGATCAGCCATGCCACGTTGGTGTCCTGGTAGGCCGAGTCCAGGTACAGCGCCGAGCCTCCAAGCTTCAGGTTGTCGGTCACCCGCACCTCGCCGGCCAGCTCGGCGCCGTCGTAGCGGATCAGCCCATCCTGCACGTAGTAGTTGTTCGCGTCTGCGTATTCGGCGCCGCGCTCGATCCGGAACAGCGCCGCGCTGGTATTCCAGTCCGGCCGCTCCCACTTGAAGCCGAGCTCGTACTGCTTGCTGATCAGCGGATCGAGTACCTCGCCGTAGTTGGCATAGCTGCTGCCGACCGTGCTGCCGCGCTCCATCGACTCGACGTAGCTGGCATAGACGGTTGCCTCGGGCACCGGCTTGTACAGCAGCGCGACGGTCGGCGTCAGCGGATACTTGTTGTAGGTGCGATAGGTGAAGTTCAGCCCGCCCGAGGCATTCTGCGTGTAGCTGCTGTAGGCGGTACGTTCGTACTTGGTGTAGCGCAGGCCGGCCAGCAGCGACCAGTTCTCGGCGAAGGTGATCGTGTCGCTGAGGAAGGCCGCGCTCTGCTTGGTCGCGGTGTAGAAGTAGGTGGTCTGGTCGGTGTCCGGGCTCCACACCAGCGGCTCGGCCGCGTACAGGTTGGTGTACTGGGAAACGTAGGAGTCCTGGGTGAAGTTGATCTTGCCCAGGTCCATGCGGTCGTCCTGGTAGGAGACGCCGACCACCAGCTCGTGGCGGAGCGGGCCGGTCTCGAAGCTGCCCTGCAGCAGCGCCTGACCCAACCAGGTCTTGCTGATGTCCAGGCCGGTCCAGGTGTCGTAGTTGATCTCGCCGGCCTGGTCGATCAGGTAGGTGAACTCCGAGTACGCCAGCAACCGGCTGTACATCTTGCTCACGTCCACGCGCAGGTTCCAGTCCGGCGAGATTTCCCAGTTCAGCCCGGTGCCCAGGTAGTAATACTTGTTGTGCACCAGCGACTGGTCGGTGGTCAGGTTCTCGCTGCCGTCCAGCGCCTTCGGCAGCCGGGTGCTGGTATAGGACGAGCCGACGTAGTACTCGGTCTGCGGGCGGTCGACGTTGCGCTTCTGCGCCAGTGCGTCGAACGTCCAGGTCAGGCTCGGCGTCAGCTTGGCCTCCAGCGCCAGCGCCACGGCCTGGCGGTCGATGCGGCTGCCGTTGGCGGCGGTGCCCTTCTCGTTGGAGACGTTGAAGCGGTAGCCGAAGCGCTCGTCGCCAAACAGGCGGCCGCCCAGGTCGAGGTGCTGGCTGTAGATGTTGCCGCTCTTGTAGCCGGCGTCGAAGCTGGCCAGGCGCGTCTCGGTCGGCTTCTTGGTGACGTAGTTGATGATCCCGCCCGGCGCGCTGAAGCCGTACAGGAAGCCGGAGGCGCCCTTCAGCAGCTGCACCTGCTCCATGAATTCCGTCGGCAGGTTGATGCCGTAGAGGAAACCGGCCGGCAGCCCGTTCAATTTCAGGCTGTTGTAGTAGTCCGAGGCCAGGCCACGGATCTGCGCGCTGGAGGGGAAGCCGCTGTACTCGCCGCCGGCATCGCTGACGCTGGCGTCCTTGGCGAACACCGCCGACAGGGTCGAGGCCTGGCGCTCCTCCAGGTCCTCGCCGCTGACGGTGTAGATCGAGAACGGCGTGTCCAGTTCGGTGCGCTTGCCGAGCGCGCCGCCGCTCTTGTTCTCCACCACGCGCTTGCCGGTCACCTTCAGCCCATCGAGCTCGGTGACCTTCGATGTGTCTTGCGCGTCCGCGGCGGCGTCCTCGGCGATCGCCGGCATCGCAAGCACGAGGCCGGCCGCGATCAGGCAGGGCCGCAACAGCGGTGTGGCCGCGCGGCGACGCGCCCGCGCCGCCCTGTTCTGGAGGGTCGGATTGTTCGACATGTGCAAAGGTTTCCCCGGTTGGTTTTACTTGATGCCAGGAGCCCCGCCTGCCCCTGACCATTCAGGATTTGAGCCCAACCTGCCCGACTCGACATCAGGGAAAACCCTCAATCTCTGCCCCTTGCTCATGCTTCTTCCGCATCAGCAGGAAACCGCTTTTCAATCCAAGAAATGTCGCATCCCACGGCAAACATCACATGGAAGGCAAACGCGTCGATCAAGACCGCAGCTACACAGGCAAAGACGAACGGGCGAACAGCTCCGGCTGCACCACGTCCTGCTCACGCTCGCGGAACCCTGACAGCCCCACACCGACCAGCCTGTAGCGGGTGTCCTCCGGCATCCCCACCCGTGCGCGCAGCGCCAACGCTACGGCCGCCAGCGCCTCGGCGGTGGCCGGCGGCGTCTCCAGCGTGAGACTGCGGGTGAGGATGCGGAACTGCGCGGTCTTCAACTTCAGCACCACGGTGTGGCCAATCCGCTCGGTCCGGCGCGTCGCCGTCCAGGTCTTGTCGGCCAGGCGCCGGATCGCCGGCTCCAGTGCATCCAGCGGCAGGTCCTCGGCGAAGGTGTCCTCCGAGGACACCTGCTGCACCGGCTGGTGTGGCTGCACCGGGCGCTCGTCGATGCCGCGCGCGCAGTGGTAGAGCCCTTGCCCGAAGCGGCCGAAATGCGCCTGCAGTTCTTCCAGGGAACGCTGACGCAGCTCGCCCACGGTAGTGATCCCCAACCGGGCCAACCGGGCCTCCATCACCTTGCCGACGCCATGGATGCGCCCGACCGGCAGCGGCGTCAGGAATGCCTCCACCCGCGCGGGCGGGATCACGAACTGGCCGTCGGGCTTGCGCCAGTCCGAGGCGATCTTGGCGAGGAACTTGTTCGGCGCGATCCCGGCCGATGCCGTCAGCAAGGTTTCCTCCCTTATCTGGGCGCGGATCTCGCGCGCGATCTCGGTGGCCATGGTCATGCCACTCCTGGCCTCGGTGACGTCGAGATAGGCCTCGTCCAGCGACAACGGCTCGACCAGGTCGGTATGCCGGTGGAAGATCGCGCGCACCTGCCGCGACACCGCCTTGTAGCGGACGAAGTCCGGCGGCACGAACACCGCGTCCGGACACAACCGCTCGGCGCGCAGCGCCGGCATCGCCGAACGCACACCGTAGCGGCGCGCCTCGTAGGAGGCCGCGCACACCACCGAGCGAGCGCCGCGCCAGGCCACCACCACCGGCCGGCCACGCAGCGCCGGATCGTCACGTTGCTCCACGGACGCGTAGAACGCGTCCATGTCGACGTGAATGATCTTGCGCATCGGGCGAGCAAACCTGCGGCGGCGTATGTTCACGTGCATCTTACGCGAGCCTGCTCTCGGGCAAGCGCGCTCACGCGGCATGAAAACGCAGCCGCCACCATGCGACGCATCGCCGCTGCACGCCTGCTTACGCTACGCAAGGGTACGGATAAAACGTTTGATTGAACGCCGATGCGTCGTGCACGCTGCGCCCCCGATATCTCGCATTCACAGGACCTGATCGATGAATCGCACCCATGCGTTCTCGCGCGACGCACTGCTGGCCAGCGCACGCGGCGAACTGTTCGGCCCGGGCTTCGGCCGCCTTCCCAACGACCCGATGCTGATGTTCGACCGCATCACCGAGATCCGCGAGGAGGGCGGGACGCATGGCAAGGGCTACGTGCACGCGGAACTGGATATCCGCCCGGACCTGTGGTTCTTCGGCTGCCACTTCATCGGCGACCCGGTGATGCCCGGCTGCCTGGGGCTGGACGCGATGTGGCAGCTGACCGGCTTCTTCCTGACCTGGCTCGGCGCGGCAGGCAAGGGCCGCGCGCTGGGTTGCGGGGAGGTCAAGTTCACCGGGCAGGTCCTGCCGGATGCCAGGTTGGTGCGCTACGAGATCGACATCAGCCGGGTGATCAACCGCAAGCTGGTGATGGCGCAGGCCGACGCGCGCATGCTGGTGGACGGGCGCGAGATCTACACCGCCAAGGACCTGCGCGTGGGCATGTTCGGCTCGACGGAGGCATTCTGATGCGCCGCGTCGTCGTCACCGGCATCGGCATCAACAGCTGCCTGGGCAACGACCTGGACAGCGTGTCGCGCTCGCTGCGCGAGGGCCGCGCCGGCATCCGCGCGCTGCCCGACCATGCCGAGATGGGCCTGCGCAGCCAGGTCGGCGGGCGCGTGGACCTCGACCTGGACGCGCTGATCGACCGCAAGCTCAAGCGCTTCATGGGCGATGCCTCGGCCTATGCCTACCTGGCGCTGCGCGATGCGATCGCCGATGCCGGGCTGGAGGCGGAGGCGGTCCACGGCCTGCGCACCGGACTGATCGTCGGCTCCGGCGGCGGCTCCAGCCAGTGGCAGGTGGAGACCGCCGACCTGCTGCGCGCGCGCGGAGTGCGCAAGGTCGGTCCGTACATGGTGCCGCGCACGATGTGCTCGGCGGTGTCGGCCTCGCTGGCGACCGCGTTCGGCATCCGTGGCCTGAGCTATTCGATATCGGCCGCCTGCGCGACCTCGGCGCACTGCATCGGCGCGGCCGCCGACCTGATCCGGCACGGCGCGCAGGACGTGATGTTCGCCGGCGGCGGCGAGGAACTGCACTGGACGATGAGCGTGATGTTCGACGCGATGGGCGCGCTGTCGAGCGGCTTCAACGACCGCCCCGAGGCCGCCTCACGCCCGTACGACGCGCAGCGCGACGGCTTCGTGATCGGCTCCGGCGGCGGCATGCTGGTGCTGGAGGAGTACGAACACGCGATCGCGCGCGGCGCGCATATCCACGCCGAGCTGCTCGGCTACGGCGTGACCTCCGATGGCGCCGACATGGTCGCCCCGTCCGGCGAGGGCGCGGTGCGCTGCATGCACATGGCGATGCAGGGAGTGGGCCGCCCGATCGACTACCTCAACACCCACGGCACCTCCACGCCGCTGGGCGACATCACCGAGTTGCAGGCGGTGCGCGAGGTGTTCGGCGACGACGTGCCGCCGCTGTCCTCGACCAAGGCGCTGTCCGGGCACTCGCTGGGCGCGGCCAGCGTGCACGAGGCGATCTACTGCCTGCTGATGCTGCGCGACGGCTTCATCGCCGGCTCGGCCAACATCGAGCAGCTCGACCCGCGCGCGGAGGGTTTCCCGATCGTGCGCGAGAGCCGCGAGGCGAAGCTGGACACGGTGATGTCCAACAGCTTCGGCTTCGGCGGCACCAATGCCGCGCTGGTGTTCGGGCGGGTCGGCTGAGCGGCGCGATCAGCGCGAGGCCGCTGCGCGCGTGCCGGTCGCGCGGCGGAAAAGCTGGCGCATGAGGCCGGACGAGAACGTGCTTTTGCATACCCCCATCCGCCCTTCGGGCACCTTCCCCCGCTCGCGGGGGAAGGGATTCGTGAGCTGGAGCACCCACCGAGGGTGACGCTCGCTCTGTCAGCGCTGATCCTGCTGGCGATCGTCCTTGCGCTGTGCCGGCTTGTGCTGCTGCGGCCTGCCGGCTGACTGCTGCTGACGCTGCTGTTGCGGCTGCTGCCGGGCCTGCTGCTGCGGACGCTGTTGCTGCGAATGTTGCTGCTGGGGCGCTGCCTGCTGACGCTGCTGCGCCGGGCCGGCGTTGCCCGGCCGCGACGGCTGCCGCGATGGCTCCTCACGGCGCGGCGACGGAGCCGGCTGCGCGCGCGGGCGATCGGCCGGAC
>JASGDF010000067.1:0-3204 GCA_047607345.1 Pseudomonas sp.
GTCCGAAAATCCCGTCGGCGGAGCGGACCCCGAAGGGGCGCGTAGGCGGGGTGTGTTTCTTTTGGTTACTTTTCTTTGCACAAGCAAAGAAAAGTGACTCGCCGTAAGGCGAAAGCTTTTTGCTTTAGACAACTACAGGCCTCTCCCACGAACAACCGACGATGCCCCCACACGAACCGTCCCAGATGAGCGCGCAACCGCGACGCATGCCCGCCCCCTCCCCGCACACCGGCACCCTGCTGCGCCTGTGCATCGCGATCTTCTTCAGCTTCATGGCGCTGTCGGTACCGCTGCCGGTGGTGCCGGTGCACGTGCGCCAGACGCTCGGCCACGGCGACCTGGCGGTCGGCTGCATCGTCGCGCTGCAATTCCTCGCCACCGTTTTCACCCGTGGCCTGGCCGGCCGCCTCAGCGACACCGACGGGCCGGCGCGCGCCACCCGCCTGGGCATGACCTTGCTGTTCGTGGCCGGCGCCGGCTACCTGCTCGCCGCGCTGGCGCCGGCCGCGCCGTTGGCCTGGCTGGTGATCGCGCGGCTGGCCGCCGGCGTCGGCGAGAGCCTGCTGGTCACCGGCACCCTGGCCTGGGGCATCGGCCATCTCGGCCCGGCGCAGTCCGGACGGGTGATGACCTGGGTCGGCACCGCGATCTTCGCCGCGCTCGCCACCGGCTCGCCGATCGGTGCGGCGCTCTACGCGCGCGGCGGCCTGCCCACGATCGCGGCGGCGACGCTGCTGCTGCCGGTGCTGGCATTGGCCGCCACCCTCAGCGTTGGCGCGATCGCCCCGGTCGGCGGCCTGCGCCCGCCGTTGCGCCAGGTGCTGGCGCGGATCTGGCCGCCGGCGCTGGGCCTGGCGCTGCAGGGCGTGGGCTTCGCCAGCATCGGCACCTTCGCGGTGCTGTACTTCGGCGAGCGCCAGTGGCCGGGTGCGGCGTGGCTGCTCAGCGCGTTCGGCTCCGGCTTCGTGCTGGCGCGACTGCTCGGCGGACGCCTGCCCGACCGCTTCGGCGGCGCGCGCGTGGCGGCGGCGGCGATGGGCGTGGAGAGCGTGGGCCTGCTCACGCTCGGCCTGGCACCCTCCCCCGGCATCGGCATCGCCGGCGCGCTGCTGACCGGACTCGGCTGCTCGCTGGTGTTCCCGGCGCTGGGGGTGGAGGTGGTCCGGCGCGTGCCGGCGCAGGTGCGCGCGACCGCGCTGGGCGGCTATGCGGCGTTCCAGGACGTGGCCTATGCGCTGACCGGTCCGCTGGCCGGATTGGTCGCCAGCCGGCTCGGCTATGCGGCGATCTTCGTCTGCGCGGCGCTGACCGCACTGCTCGGGGTCGTGGTGGCCACCGCGCTGGCGCAAGTGAAGCCGGCACCGCCTCGGTAGGAGGGACTTCAGTCCCGACGGGCTTTATCGGTGAAGCCTGTCGGGACTGAAGTCCCTCCTACAAGTGGCTAGGTTGCCTGGCCGTGCAGCGGCAGGATCTCCAGGATCCGGCGCTCGCCGCCGACGCGGCCGAGCTGCACGACCATGTCGACCACGCTGTGGATGTAGGCCAGCGTGTCGGCGCGCGACAGGCCCAGGCCGGACTGCATCACCATCAGCGCCAGCTGCTCCAGCGCGCCGAGCGGGGTATTGGCATGCACCGTGGTGAACGAGCCGGGATGGCCGGTGTTGATCGCGCGCAGGAACGTCACCGCCTCGGCGCCGCGTACCTCGCCCAGCAGCAGCCGGTCCGGGCGCAGCCGCAGCGCCGCCTGCAACAGATCGCCGGTGCCGACCCGGGTCTCGCCCTGCTCCCCCTTCACCGCGACCAGGCCGAGATGGTTGGGCTGGCCCAGGTGCAGCTCGGGTGTGTCCTCGACCGCGAGGATCCGCTCGTGCGCCGGCACTTCCTTCAGCAGCGCGTTGAGGAAGGTGGTCTTGCCCGAGGAGGTACCGCCGGAGATCAGGATCGTGCGCCGCCTCTGCACCGCCTCGCGCAACGATTCCAGCGAGGCCTGCGGCTGCCACTGCGCGTCGGCGCGCTGGGCCGGCTCGGCGAAGCGGTAGCTGTCCAGCGGCAGGTCCAGGTCGAGGTGGCGGCGGATCGCCAGCGCCCAGTGCCGGCGCGTGGCCGGCGGACCGACCAGTTGCACGCGCGCACCGTCCGGTAGGGTCGCCGACAGCAGCGGATGCTCGCGGCTGATCGCCTGGTGGCTGATCCGCGCCACCTGCGTCGCCAGCCGCTCCATCAGCGTGTCGTCGACCGCGGCCACCGCCTCGCGCTGCATGCCCGGCACGCCGAGCCGCTCGATCCAGACCTCGCCCGGGCGGTTGACCAGGATCTCGGTGACGTCGTCGGCGCCCAGCCATGGCGCGAACGGCTCCAGATAGCGCTGCAGGTAGACGGCGCTGGTCATGCTCAGTAGCCGCTGAAATCCAGATCGCGCGCGGTGAACACCTGGATCGGCGTGCCCAGCGGGATGCGGATGGTCGGCGGGATCTTGCCGTCGGTGCTCAATGCCTGCGCCGAGGCGCTGCTGGTGGAATTGCTGATCACCAGCGTGCTGCTGGTGCTGTCGCCGACCGCGCTGACCACGCCGCCGACCACCGACAGCAGGATCGAGGCACCGTAGCGCTGCCAGAAATGTCGGTTGACCTCGCCGGTCAGGCCGGTCGCGCCTTCGCCATCGAGCGCCGGCGAGCCGAGCTGCACCGAGACTCCGTCCGGACGGATCACCCGCGACCAGATCACGTAGGCGCGGCTCTGCCCGGTCGCGATCCCGCTGCGGTACTGGCCGACCAGGCGGCTGCCGCGCGGGATCAGCACCTGGCTGCCGTCGAAGCCGCGCACGTCGCGGCTGACGATCGCGCGCGCATAGCCGGGCAGGTCGGTGTTCAGCGCGGTCTCCAGCACCGCCGGGATGATCGTGCCCTGCACCACCGTCGCGGCCGGATGCGCCAGCGTCGTGGCCAGTTGCAACGGCGCTTGCTCGTCCTCGCCGACGCGCACCGCGAACTGCTCGTCGGCATTGAGCGTATTGCCCTTGGCGTTGTCGTCCTTGCCCGGCGCGGCCGCGTCGCCCGACTTGGCCGCGGCGCCGGCGGCCGGGTCCGCTTCCGCGCCGCCGCTGTTGTCGACGATCATCGGCATCGCCCGCGACTGCTTCTCGCCGCCCGTCGGTGCGGGCGCCGGCGCGGGGGCCGGCTTGGGACGCGGCTTGGCCACCACCAC
>JASGDF010000068.1:0-4308 GCA_047607345.1 Pseudomonas sp.
TCTCCGGCGAGGGCTTGCCGTCGAACGGCGGCGCGCAGGCGATCACGCGCTTCACGCCGGCGACCTTGGCGGTCAGCACGCTCATGTGCGCCGAGGCCAGCAGCGGGTACTTGCCGCCGGGGATGTAACAGCCGACCGAGTTGACCGGGATGTTCTTGTGGCCGAGCACCACGCCGGGCAGGGTCTCGACCTCGACGTCGCGCAGCGACAGCAGCTGCACCTGCGCGAAGCGGCGGATCTGAGCCTGCGCGAACTTGATGTCCTCGATCGCCTGCGGGCTGAGCGAGTCGATGCAGGCCTGGATCTCCTGTTCGGACAGCCGCAGCGACGGCGGATTCCACTTGTCGAATTTCTCCGAGTACTCGCGTACCGCGGCTTCGCCGCGCGTCTCGATGTCGGCGATGATCTTCTCGACGGTGTCGCGTACCTGCGCGTTGAGTTCGGCCTTGACCTGGGCCGGCTTGCCTTGCTTGAGATAGCGGATCATGGCTGCGTTTCCTGTTGCGGTATATGGGGAGAATGCGGGGCGGCGCGGCTCAGTCGGTGCCGGCGCGCGGGAGGTAGTGGCCGACCGTGGGCGGCTGGCGGAAATACGGCGACAGCAGCGCGCGCCACTGGGTGTACAGCGGCGAACCACGGAAGCCCTCGGTGTGGTCCTCGATGCGCTGCCAGCGCACCAGCAGCGCGTACTGCGCCGGCGTCTCGTGCGAGCGCAGCAGTTCGTGGCCGAGGTGGCCACCGACCTGGGCGATGAGCTGGCGCGCCTGCGCGAAGGCCTGTTCGAAGCCGGCTTCCTGGCCAGGGACGATGTCGAACACGGCGATCTCCAGGATCGGCGCCGCGTCGGCGAGGTGCGGGCCGCTCATCGCGCGCCCCGCCAGTGCGGCAGCGCCAGTCCTGCCACCGGCGAGCGGAAGCTCGCCAGCGTGGTGCCCTTCAGGCTGCCCAGGTAGACCGTCTTCAGATCTGGGCCGCCGAAGGTCAGGCTGGCCATCCACGGCGCCAGCGTGCCCGAGCACGCATCCATCAGCTGTGGGGTCACGGTGCCGGCGAAGAAGTGGCGATCGTAGATCTCGATCTGCTCGGGCTTGCCATCGTCGAGCAGGGTCAGCAATTCACCCTCCGGGGTCAGCGCGACCAGGCGCTCGGCCAGGATCAGGGTGATCCACAGGTTGCCGTAGGCGTCGAAGGCGAAGCCGTCCGGGGTGCCGCCGAGGTCGGACGGGCCGAAGATCTCGCGGTCGCTCAGGCTGCCGTCGGCATGCACGCGCAGCCGCGAGATGCGCCGGGCGTTGGATTCCACCACGTACAGCCATTCCTCGTTGGCGTCGAAGCGGATCTCGTTGGTGCCGACGAAGCCGTCGGCGACCACGCGGATGCCATTCTCATCAATCAGGCCGACGTAGCCGTCGGGCACCTTCTCGTTGATCGAACGGGTCCACGGCTGCAGGCGGGTGGTGACGGTGAACCAGATCCGGCCGCGCGAGTCGGTCAGGATGAAGTTCATCTTGCCCAGCGGCTGGCCATCGATCTCGGTGTAGAGCGTGCGCGACTGCCCGTCGCGGGTCATCAGCTCGATCGCGTCGGTGCCGAAGTTGGCGATCAGGATGTCGCCGTTGCGGTCGAAGGCGATGCCATTGGGCAGGGTCTTGCCCAGGATCAGGTCCTCGGCGCTGCCGTCGTTGCTGGCATCATGCTGGGCGATCAGGTGCTGCTGCCCGTCCGGATCGATCCGCATCACCCCGCCACGCGCGTCGGCGGTCCACAGGGTGCCGTCCGGCTCGGCCAGGATGCATTCGGGGCGTTGCAGGCCGACGCCGACGTTACGGATCTGCGAACGGTCCACGCGCCAGTCCAGCAGTGGGTTGCGCTCGCGTACAGGGTTCAGGTCAAGCATGCGGGTCTCTCTCCAGATCGGCTGCCAGGGCGCGCCGCACCAGCGCGATGGCGTCGCCATCGTGGCGGAAGCCGAGTGCGTCGGCGGCAGGGGTTGAAAGCGGGGGATGCGCGCCGAAGGCCTGTTCCAGCGCCGCGTCGGGTTGGAAATCCACCAGCGCGGCGGCATCGAGGCCGCGGTGATGACCGACCGCCTCGATCAGCTCGGCGATCGACAGGTGCAGCGCCGGCAGGGTCCAGGCACGGGTGTCGCCGGGTGTGGCCATCAGCGCGGCGTGCAGCAGGTTGTCGACGATGCGCTCGACCGACATCAGCCACAGCGTGGCCTGCGCCGACACCGGACAGGTGTAGGCACGGCCGGCCGCAGTCTCGCGGATCAGGTCGCTCATGAACGCCGACAGCTGGCCGGTGCGCGCCGGTGGGCGCATCACGATGCCAGGCAGGCGTACCGAACGCGCATCGATCAGCCCACGCCGGCTCAGGTCCTGCAGCAGGATCTCGCCGATCTGCTTCTGCGCGCCGTAGCTCATGCCCGGGCGTAACGGGGTGGTATCGTCCACCGTCGCCGGCATCGGCGCGCCGAGCGCGGCGATCGAGCTGGCGAACACGAACACCGGGCTATTGCCTTGCGCGCCGGCACGGTGCGCAAGCGCGGCGGTGGCCTCGACGTTGACACGCCAGCCCAGCGGGTAGTCGCGCTCGGCCATGCCACCGGGGATGCTGGCGAGGTGGAATATCGCGTCCACCGGCTCGGCGAAGGCGTGATCGAGCAACTGTGGGTCGGCGATGTCGCCGGCGATCGCCACGACCCTTGGGTCGGCGTGTTCGCCGGCGTGCAGGTCGAGCAGGGTCAGGCGGGTGGGGCGTGGAACATCGGCGGCGAGCAGCCGGCGGACCAGGGCCTGGCCGATGAATCCGTTCGCGCCGGTGATGAGCAGGTTCATGGAGATCCGGATGGGACGTGGGAAGCGCCGCCTGCAGCCCTCCGGCGCGGGCGCCGTCATGGCACGCCGGGCGGGGTGGCGGGTGCGCGGCCATCTTGGTCAGCGCCGCGAAGCTGCGGAAATCGAACCTTTCAATGCCGGGCATCACGTTCGACCATGCTGCACTGCAAGCTGTGCGGCCGAGTGAACCATGGCTAGACTCGACCGGCTCCCTGTCCGGGAAGCGTAGCCGTATGAGGTCTGCCCATGCGTTACCAGAAATTGGACTTGAATCTGTTGTCGGCACTGAAGGTGCTGCTGGAAAAGAAGAACGTCACCCGCGCCGGCGAGGTGCTGCATGTCACCCAGTCCGCGATGAGCGGCATCCTGGCGCGCCTGCGCGACTATTTCGACGATCCGCTGATCGTGCAGGTCGGGCGCAAGATGGAGCTGACTCCGCTGGCCGAGAGCCTGATCGAGCCGGTCAACGACGTGTTGCTGCGGATTGACGCGACCATCGCCACGCGTCCGGAGTTCGACCCGGCCGCGATGAGCCGGCACTTCACCATCGTCGCCTCGGACTACGTGTCCTCGGTGTTCCTGTGCGATGTGCTGCGGCGGGTGCGCCACGAGGCGCCGGGCATCACCTGGCGGTTCCGCCCGCCCAGCGACCTGGCGCCCAGCGAGCTAGAGAGCGGTGAGGTCGATTTCATCATCCATCCCGAGCATTTCGCCTCGGCGACGCAGTCGCGCGAGACCCTGTTCGAGGACTCCTACGTCATTGCGGTGGCCGAGGACAACGCCGAGGTTGGCGACAGCATCACCCTGGAGCAGTACCTGCGCTGTGGGCACGTCACCTTTCAGAGTGGCAGCCAGGGTTCGCCGATGTTCGAGTCGTGGTTCGCGCGTCACCACGGCGAGACCGCGCGTCGGGTCGAGGTGATGGCCAATTCCTTCCATCTGCTGCCGCAGCTGATTGCCGGGACCGACCGGGTGGCGACGCTGCACGCGCGCATGGCCGGCAGCTTCCTGCAGACGATGCCGATCCGGCTGGTGCGGCCGCTGTTCGAGATGCCACGGCTGGTCGAGGTGCTGCAATGGCACCGCTACCGCGACCTGGATCCGGGCAACCAGTGGGTACGCGAGCGGATCATCGCGATGGCGCAACAGCTGCCCTCGCTGGATTCGGTGTTTCCGGTCGACTTTCCGGTTCCGGCCAAGGACGCACAGCGCGCGCGGGTGGTACCGCTGCGCGGCGGGCGGATGGCGCGGCATTAGAAGCCGGGATGCGTGATGGGTGATTCGTCGTAGGAGCGACTTCAGTCGCGAACGGGCTTTCTCGGGAAAGCCCCGTCGCGACTGAAGCCGCTCCTACAGTGGCCGGTTACAGCTGCGCGAAGGTCTCCGCGCACCAGTCGGCGATGTAGTCGCGCATCACCGTGCCGTTGTCGGCGCCGCAGTGCTCGACTTCGAAGTCGGCCTGGGTGAA
>JASGDF010000069.1:0-4920 GCA_047607345.1 Pseudomonas sp.
CTTCGAGGCGCCGCCGGTCAGCACCATGCCGGCGCGCACCAGCTCCTCGAAGCCGGAGCGGCGCAGCTCGGCCTGCACCATCTCGAAGATCTCCTCGTAGCGGCCCTGCACCGCCTGCGCCAGCGAGTGGCGCGGCATCCGCCGTGGCGGGCGGTCGCCGACCGAGGGCACCTGGATACTCTCCTCGGCGGTGGCCAGCTGCGCCAGCGCGCAGGCGTAGCGCACCTTGATCTGCTCGGCCTCAGGGGTCGGCGTGCGCAGCATGTGCGCGATGTCGTTGGTGACGTGGTCGCCGGCGATCGGCAACGAGGCGGTGTGGCTGATCGCACCCTGCACGTAGACGGTGATGTCGGTGGTGCCCGCACCGATGTCGACCAGCACCACGCCCAGCTCGCGTTCGTCGGCGGTCAGCACCGCCACCGAGGACGCCAGCGAGGACAGCACCAGGTCGTCGACCTGCAGCCCGCACTTCTGCACGCACTTGCTGATGTTGGCCGCAGCCGACTGCGCGCAGGTCACCAGGTGCGCGTGCACCTCCAGGCGCACGCCGGTCATGCCGACCGGGTTGCGGATGCCTTCCTGCGAATCGTCGAGCACGTACTCGCGCGGGATCGCGTGCAGGATGCGCTGGTCGGCCGGGATCGCCACCGCCTTGGCCGCCTCCAGCACGCGTTCCAGGTCGTTCCAGCTCACCTCACCATCGCGGATCGGCTGGATGCCCTGCGAGTTGCGGCACTGCACATGGTTGCCCGAGATCGAAGCGTAGACCGAGCGGATCTCGCAACCCGCCATCAGCTCGGCCTCCTCGACCGCGCGCTGGATCGACTGCACCGTCGATTCGATATCGACCACCACCCCGCGCTTGAGCCCGCGCGACTCGTGCGAGCCGATGCCGATCACCTCGATCGGGTTGCCTGGCGAGTATTCGCCGACCAGCGCGGTCACCTTGGAGGTGCCGATGTCCAGTCCAACGATCAGAGATTTGTCACCTTTGCGGTTCATAGGCTGCTGTAAGGGGAAAGAGTCGGAGCCCGGGACCCGGGACCGGGGATCCGGAAAAGCGCGGCGACGGTGGAAAGACCGGAATCCATCACACGCAGGGCGCCTGCCCGTTGGACGGTCTTAGGGTCCCGGGCCCCCGGTCCCGGATCCCGGCTTACCGTGAAGCCGTTGGTGTAGCGAAGATCGACGCGCACGATCGGCTGGGCCGGATCGGCCAGTTGCGGCAGCACCCGCGCGAAGCGCTGCAGGCGCGCGCGCGCGTCGTCGCGGCCGATCATCACCTGCACGCCGTTGCTCAGGCCGAGCGACCAGCTGCCGCGCGCGTCCAGCACCAGTTGCTTGACGTCGAGTCCGGCCGGCGCGAACAGCGCGCGCGATTCGTTGTAGAGCGCCATCACCTCGGCGGTCTTGCTGTCCGGGCCGTCCAGCTGCGGCAGTTGCAGGTCCTTCAGCCGCGGCGGCACCGGGAACAGCCGGCCCTGCTCGGACAGCATCCGGTCCGCGCCCCAGCGCGCGAACGGCTGGTGCTCGACCACGCGCACCTCCAGCACGTCCGGCCAGCGCTTGCGCACCTGCGCGCTCTCCACCCACGGCAGCCGCTCGATCGCATCCTGCGCGTCCTGCAGCTTGACCGCGAAGAAACCCGACCTCGCGTAGGGCAGCACCACCGCGCGCAGCTGCTCCGGCGAGATGCGCTTGAAATCGCCGCTCACCCGCAACCTGCTGAGCGGCCAGCGCTCGGCGCCGACCCAGCCGTTGAGCACGGCCACCACCGGCAGCGCGACCAGCGCCAGCGCGAGCAGCCATGCCAGGATGCGCAGCGAGGTGTTGAGCATCAGCGCGCATCCTCCAGCGTCGTTTCCAGCACGCGCCAGACCAGCTCCTCGAACGACACGCCCAGCTGGCGCGCGGCCTTGGGCACCAGCGAGTGGCTGGTCATGCCCGGCGCGGTGTTGACCTCGAGCAGGAAGAACGCGCCGCTGGCGCGGTCGCGCATCACGTCGACCCGGCCCCAGCCGCGGCAGCCGGCGGCGCGGAACGCGGCCAGCGCGAGCTGCCCGAGCCGTGCCTCGTCGGCGCCGTCCAGGCCGGGGCACAGGTACTGGGTGTCCTCGGCGATGTACTTGGCATCGTAGTCGTACCACTGGCCCTTGGGCACAATCCTGATCGACGGCAGCGCGCTGTCGCCGAGGATCGCGACGGTGAGCTCATCGCCCTCGACCAGTTGCTCCATCAGCAGTTCGCCGTCGTAGCGCGCGGCCAGCGCGACCGCCTCGTCGAGCTGGGCGTCGTCGAATACGCGGCTGATGCCCACGCTGGAGCCTTCGTTGGCCGGCTTGACGATCACCGGCAGGCCGAGCGCGGCGGCCGCCGCATGCACTTCCGCGCGGCTAGCGCCGGCGGCCAGCGCCGCGTAGCGCGGGGTCGGCAGGCCCAGCGACAGCCACACCTGCTTGGTGCGCACCTTGTCCATGCTCAGCGCCGAGCCGAGCACCCCGGTGCCGGTGTACGCCACGCCGAGGGCCTCCATCAGGCCCTGCACGATGCCATCCTCGCCGCCGCCGTTGTGGCCGTGCAGCACGTTGAATACGCGGTCGAACCGCTTTGCGGCCAGTGCCTGTGCCAGTGCCGGAATGCCATCGACAGGCTGCGCATCGACGCCGCGCGCGCGCAGCGCCTCCAGCACGTTGCGTCCGGAGTCGAGCGAGACCTCGCGCTCGGAGGAGGTGCCCCCGAGCAGCACCGCGACGCGGCCGAACACGGCCGGGTCGGTCTGGCGTGGTTCCGGCAGCCGGCTCATGCCTGCCCTCTCGCGAACCCGTCGCTGGCGATCTTCTGTGCGACGTAGCCGATGTCGCCGGCGCCCATCATCAGCAACAGGTCACCGTCCTGCAGCACGTCCGGCAGCACCGCCGCCAGGTCGGCCACCTGTGGCACCACCACCGGCTCGCTGCGCCCGCGCGCGCGGATCGCGCGCGCCAGCGAGCGCGCGTCGGCGCCGGGGATCGGCGCTTCGCCGGCCGGGTAGACCTCGCTGAGCACCAGCGCGTCGACGCTGCTGAGCACCGCGGCGAACGCATCGAACTGGTCGCGGGTGCGGCTGAAGCGGTGTGGCTGGAACGCCACCACCAGGCGCCGCTCCGGCCAGCCACCGCGCGCGGCGGCGAACACCGCCTCCAGCTCGCGCGGATGATGGCCGTAGTCGTCGATCACCCGCACACGCGCGCCGCCGTCGGTGGTCACCTCGCCCAGGTCGTTGAAGCGGCGGCCGATGCCGGCGAAGTTCTCCAGCGCGCGCGCGATCGTCTCCGGCGGCACGCCCAGCTGCCAGCCGACCGCGGCGGCGGCCAACGCGTTGAGCACGTTGTGCCGGCCCGGCAGCGCCAGCGTCACCGGTGTGGTGGTGCCTTCCGGCAGGCGCAGGGTGAAACGCATGCGCGGACCGTCCTGCACCACGTCCTCGGCGCGCACGTCGGCATTTCCGCTCATGCCGTAGCTCAGCACATGGCGCGGTGTCTTCGCGGCCAGCGCGGCCACTTCCGGGTCGTCGATGCACAGCAGTGCCAGGCCGTAGAACGGCAGCCGCTGCAGGAACTCCGCGAACGCGGCCTGCACCCGCGCGAAGTCGTTGCCGTAGTTCTCCAGATGGTCCGCGTCGATGTTGGTGATCACCGCGACCAACGGGTTCAGGCGCAGGAAGCTGCCGTCGCTCTCGTCGGCCTCGGCCACCAGCCACTGGCCGCCGCCGAGCTTGGCGTTGGCGCCGGCGGCGAGCAGCTGGCCGCCGATCACGAAGGTCGGGTCGAGCCCGCCCTCGCTGAGCACCGCCGCGGTCAGGCTGGTGGTGGTGGTCTTGCCGTGGGTGCCGGCCACCGCGATGCCCCGGCGAAAGCGCATCAGCTCGGCCAGCATCGCCGCGCGCGGCATGATCGGGATGCGCTGGCTGCGCGCCTCCATCAGCTCCGGGTTGTCCTCGCGGATCGCGCTGGACACCACCACGCAATCGGTACCCAGCACGTTGGCCGCCGAATGCCCGCGCATCACCCGCGCGCCGAGCCCGGCCAGGCGCCGGGTCGCTGCATTGTCGGCGTTGTCCGAACCGGACACCTCGTAGCCGAGTGTCAGCATCACCTCGGCGATACCGCTCATGCCGGTGCCACCGATGCCCACGAAGTGCACGCGCGGGAACGCGCGCACCAGATCGCCGGTGTCGTGCAGGCGACGGATCATGCGCGAACTCCGTTCGTGTCGGGACCGGGGACCCGGGACCGGGGACCCGGGGCAAGCGGAGTGGCGACGCGGCGCGCCTGGCCGTTGGAATCTTCTTCTGCGTGCATGTGCTCTTGCTCTTGATATTGCTGTTCCCGGGTCCCGGGTCCCCGGTCCCCGGTCCCGGCTTCTTCCAGAACGATGTCGGCGATGCGCTCGGCCGCATCGGGCCGGGCCAGGCCACGCGCGGCCTGCGCCATCGCCAGGCGGCGCCCGGCATCGTCCAGCAGCGCCGGCAGCGCCGCCTGCAGATGCGCGGCGAGCGCGTCGTCCTGCTTGAGCAGCAAGGCGGCACCGGCCTGGACCAGGTATTCGGCGTTGCGGGTCTGGTGGTCATCGACCGCGGCGGCGAACGGCACCAGCACGCTGCCGACGCCGGCCGCGCACAACTCGGCCAGGGTCGAGGCGCCGGCGCGGCACACCACCAGGTCGGCCCATGCGTAGGCGGCGGCCATGTCGGCGATGAACGGCTCGACGCTGGCGGCGACACCGGCCTGCGCGTAGGCAGCCTCGGCCTCGGCGCGCAACGCTTCGCCGCATTGGTGACGAACTTCGACGCCATCGCGGGCGAGCGCGGCCAGCGCCGCCGGCAACGCCTGGTTCAGCACGCGCGCGCCCTGGCTGCCGCCCAGCACCAGCAGCCGCACC
>JASGDF010000070.1:0-35548 GCA_047607345.1 Pseudomonas sp.
CCCGGGAAAGCCCCTCGCGACTGAAGTCGCTCCTACGAGACAGCGGCTGTCGGAGCCGCCCCGCTTCGCCTTTTACATTCGGGACGGTATCCTGCCTTCCGCAGTGCCGGGGGACGCCTCCGGCGTGCTCAACATCCCTGGAGGGGGGCAGTAATGACTCAGGCGCGTCCTTGGTTGCAGAGCTACCCGGCGGGGGTTCCCGCCGAAATCGATGTCGACGAGTTCCGCACGGTCTCCGACGTGTTCGCGTCCTCCGTGACCAAGTTCGGCGACCGCCCTGCCTACAGCAGCTTCGGCAAGCACCTGAGCTACGCTGAGACCGACGCGCTGGCCACCCGCTTCGCGGCCTACCTGCTGGGCGAGTTGCAGCTCAAGAAGGGCGACCGGGTCGCGGTAATGATGCCCAACTGCCTGCAATACCCGGTCGCGATCTTCGGCATCCTCAAGGCCGGGCTGACCGTGGTGAACGTCAATCCGCTCTACACCGCGCGCGAACTGCGTCACCAGCTGGTCGATTCCGGCGCCAGCGTGCTGGTCGCGATCGACAACTTCGGCAATACCGTCGCCGATTCGCTTGAAGGCAGCGCGGTTCGCAAGGTGATCACCACTGGCCTGGGCGACCTGCTCGGCTTTCCCAAGGGCAACCTGGTCAATTTCGTCGTCAAGTACGTCAAGAAGCTGGTGCCCGACTACCGCATTCCCGGCGCGATCCGCTTCAGGGAGGCGCTCGCGCTCGGCGGCCGGCACGCGCTGCCGGCGCTGGACGTGGACAGCGAGGACATCGCCTTTCTGCAGTACACCGGCGGCACCACCGGCGTGGCCAAGGGCGCGATGCTCACCCATCGCAACCTGGTCGCCAACATGCAGCAGGCGCATATCTGGATCGCTTCCACCGGCAAGCTGGTGGAAGGTCAGGAAGTGGTGATCACCGCGCTGCCGCTGTACCACATCTTTGCGCTGACCGCGAACGGCCTGGTGTTCATGAAGCTCGGTGGCTGCAACCACCTGATCAGCAACCCGCGCGACATGCCCGGCTTCGTCAAGGAACTCAAGGGCAGCCGTTTCACCGCGATCACTGGCGTCAACACGCTGTTCAACGGCTTGCTCAACACCCCCGGCTTCGAGCAGATCGACTTTTCCTCGCTCAAGATAACCCTGGGCGGCGGCATGGCGGTGCAGCGCTCGGTGGCCGAGCGTTGGAAACAGGTGACCAAAGTAACCCTGGTCGAGGCCTACGGCCTGACCGAGACCTCGCCGGCGGCCTGCATCAACCCGCTGAGCCTGGCCGAGTACAACGGCGCGATCGGCCTGCCGATCCCGTCCACCGAGGCCTGCATCAAGGACGACGCCGGCAATGCACTGCCGATTGGCGAGACCGGCGAGCTGTGCATCAAGGGCCCGCAGGTGATGAAGGGCTACTGGCAGCGCCCGGAGGAGACCGCCAAGACCATCGATACCGACGGCTGGCTGCACACCGGCGACATCGCGCGGATGGACGCGCAGGGCTTCTTCTACATCGTCGACCGCAAGAAGGACATGATCCTGGTGTCCGGCTTCAATGTGTATCCCAACGAGATCGAGGACGTCATCGCGATGATGCCCGGCGTGGCCGAGGTGGCCGCGGTCGGCGTGCCCGACGAGCGATCCGGCGAGGTGGTCAAGGTGGTGATCGTCAGGAAGGACCCGAACTTGACCGCCGAGGAGGTCAAGGCGCATGCGCGCGCCAACCTGACCGGCTACAAGCTCCCGCGCATCGTCGAGTTCCGCAAGGAGCTGCCCAAGACCAACGTCGGCAAGATTCTGCGTCGCGAGCTGCGCGAAACCGTCGTCTCCTGAGCGCGGGCTGGCGCTGCGGGTCCGAGCGCCGACAGCGTCCCCTCGTCGTCCTCGCCACCCCGCCAGGCCCGGGCAACCGCCCAGGCCATTGCCTCCTGGATCAGTTCTCGGGCCGCATGTACGGGAACAGCAGCACGTCGCGGATCGAGGTGCTGCCGGTCAGCAGCATCACCAGCCGGTCGATGCCGATGCCCAGGCCGCCGGTCGGGGCCATGCCGTACTCCAGCGCACGGATGTAGTCGGCGTCGAAGTGCATCGCCTCGTCGTCGCCGCCCTCCTTCGCCTCGACCTGCTTCTGGAAGCGCGCGGCCTGGTCTTCCGGGTCGTTGAGCTCGGAAAAACCATTCGCGATCTCCTTGCCGTTGATGAACAGCTCGAAGCGGTCGGTGTAGCCCGGCTCGCTGTCGCTGGCGCGCGCCAGCGGCGAGACCTCGACCGGATGGTCGGTAATGAAGGTCGGCTGCACCAGGGTGTGCTCGACCGTGGCCTCGAAGATCTCCAGCAGCAGCTTGCCCCAGCCATAGGACGGCTTGACCCGGATCCCCAGCCGCTGGCAGTGCCCCAGCAGCGCCTCGCGGTCGGTGCAGTCGGCCGCGGAGATCTCCGGGTTGTGGTGCCTGACCGCCTCGTCCATGCGCCAGCGGCGGAACGCCGGCCCCAGGTCGATCGGCGCGCCGTCCCATTCGACCTCGGTGGTACCGAGCACCGATTGCGCGGTGTCGCGGATCACGTTCTCGGTCAGGTCCATCACCTCGTGGTACGTGGCGTAGGCCTCGTACAGCTCGAGCATGGTGAACTCGGGGTTGTGGCGTGTGGACACGCCCTCGTTGCGGAAGTTGCGGTTGATCTCGTAGACCCGCTCCAACCCGCCGACCACCAGTCGCTTCAGGTACAGCTCCGGTGCCACCCGCAGGTACAGCTGCAGGTCCAGCGCGTTGTGGTGCGTGGTGAACGGCTTGGCGGTGGCGCCGCCGGGGATGTAGTGCATCATCGGCGTCTCCACTTCCAGGAAGCGGCGCGCGTCCAGCCACGAGCGGATCGCGCGGATGATCCGCGAGCGCTTGATGAATACCTCGCGTGCCTCGGGCGTGACGATCAGGTCGACGTAGCGCTGGCGGTAGCGCTGCTCCACGTCCGACAGGCCGTGCCACTTGTCCGGCAGTGGCCGCAGCGACTTGGTCAGCAGGCGCAGCGCGCTCGCCTTCACCGACAGCTCGCCGGTGCGGGTGCGGGTCAGCCCGCCCTCGACCGCGACGATGTCGCCCACGTCCCAGCCCTTGAAGGCGTCGTAGGCCGCGCCCAGCACGTTGCCCTGCAGGAACAGCTGGATGCGCCCGGACTCGTCCTGGATCTGCGCGAAGCTGGCCTTGCCCATCACCCGCTTGGCCATCAGCCGGCCGGCCAGCCGCACCTGCCGCTCCAGCCCTTCCAGCGCCTCGGCGCTCCAGCGCTCCGCGTCGGCGAACTCGGCCTGCAGGTCGCCGGCGAATTGCTCGCGTTTGAAGTCGTTGGGGAAGGCGATGCCCTGCTCGCGCAGCGCCTTGAGTTTCGCGCGGCGCTCGGCGATCAGGCTGTTCTCGTCGGTGGGCGTGGGCGTGGGCGTGGCGGTCTGGTCGGTCATGGCGGTAGCTTCAATAACGTAGGGAAGTTTTCTGTAGGAGCGACTTCAGTCGCGATGGGGCCTTACCGGCGAAGCCCTATCGCGACTGAAGTCGCTCCTACAGGAGCAACAGCAAGCCGATCAGGCATCGATGCGCTTGGAGCCAGCCGCCAGGCCGGCCTTCAGGCTGGCCTCGACGAACTCGTCCAGGTCGCCATCGAGCACCTTCTGGGTGTCGCTGCGCTCGATGCCGGTACGCAGGTCCTTGATCCGGCTCTGGTCGAGCACGTAGTTGCGGATCTGGCTACCCCAGCCGATGTCGGACTTGGTGGCTTCCACCGCGTCCTTCTCGGCGTTGCGCTTCTGGATCTCCAGCTCGTACAGCTTGGCCGCCAGCATCTTCATCGCGCGATCGCGGTTGGCGTGCTGGCTGCGCTCGGTCTGGCAGGCCACCACCACGCCGCTCGGGACGTGGGTGATGCGCACCGCCGACTCGGTCTTGTTGACGTGCTGGCCGCCGGCGCCGCTGGAGCGGTACACGTCGGTCTTCAGGTCGGCCGGGTTGATCTGGATGTCGATGTTGTCGTCCACCTCGGGCGAGACGAACACCGAGGTGAAGCTGGTGTGGCGGCGGTTGTCCGAGTCGAACGGGCTCTTGCGCACCAGCCGGTGCACGCCGATCTCGGTCTTCAGCCAGCCATAGGCGAAATCGCCTTCCACGCGGAACGTGGCCGACTTGATGCCCGCCACTTCACCGCCGGAGACTTCCAGCAACTCGGTCTTCCAGCCGCGGCCCTCGGCCCAGCGCAGGTACATGCGCAGCAGGATCTCGGCCCAGTCCTGGGCCTCGGTGCCGCCGGCGCCGGCCTGGATGTCGACGAACGCGTTGGCGCTGTCCATCTGCCCGGAGAACATGCGCTGGAACTCCAGCTTCTCCACGTGCGTCTGGTACTTGTCGAGGTCGGCGATCACCGCCTGCGCGGTGTCCTCGTCCTGCTCGCTCTCGGCCAGCTCCAGCAGTTCGCCGGCCTCGGCCAGGCCGTCCAGCACCGTGGCGATGCCGCCGACGGTCTTGTCCAGCAGCGAGCGCTCGCGGCCGAGCTGCTGGGCATATTCGGGGTTGTTCCAGATGTCGGGGCTTTCCAGCTCCCGGCTGACTTCCTCTAGACGCTCTTTCTTGGCGTCGTAGTCAAAGATACCCCCTGAGCGAGATCACGCGATCGTTCAGATCGGCGATTCGCTGGCGGATCGGGTTGGTCTCGATCATGTCGGTTTTCCGGCAAACAAGAGCGCGATTCTAACAAGCCCCGCCAGTCCGGCGGAATCTCGGCGCACGCTCCGTTCACCCGCCCACCACGGCCTGGCCGGCGGCCACGCGCAACATCGGCAGGTGGCGGCGGCTGCACGGCAGCGCGCTGCCTTCGCCCAGGTGCACGCGCGCCTCCCCGCCCTCCAGCGGCTCGATCGAGACGATCCTGCGCAGGTTCACCAGGTAGCTGCGGTGGATGCGCAAGAACGTGCCTGGGTCCAGCCGGGTCTCGATCGCGGCCATCGTGCTGCGCAGCGGGTAGTCGTGGCCGCGTACATGCAGGTTCACGTAGTTGCCCGAGGCCTGGACCCATTCGATGTCGGCGGTGGCGACCAGGAAATCGCGGCCCAGCTTGCGCACCAGGAAGCGCTCGGGGCGCTCGATCGACTCGACCGGAGGCCCTTCGTCGGGCGCATCGAGCAGGCGCGCCTCCCCCTGCAACCGGTGCATCAGCAGCCGCCAGGCCTCGATGAAGATCACCCACACGAAAAAGCTGCGCGCATCCTTGAGATATTCATAGAACCATGTCAGCGGCCAGCTGCCGAAGTCGTAGTCGCGCCCCATCCAGCGATAGGCCAGCATGCGCAGGCCGACCATGCCGGCGACATGCAGCAACGAAACGACCACGCTGACCGCCAGGTACCACGGCAATTGCCGCCGCCAGCGATCCCAGCGCAGAGGAACTCGATGGGTGAACCAGACCATCGGCCAGATCAGCGCAAGCCACAGCAGGCAGCTCGACCATTCCCAGACCACCGGCTCCCAATCGGCGTAGTGCAAACCGGTTTTATGGATGTCCATGATCACGGTGATGCTGTTGGTCGTGGCATTCGACAGCAGGTACACGACCCAGAAACCGATCTCGATCTGGCGCTTCCAAGGCAGGATGCGTTCGTAGACGGATGTCGCGGGTGAATTCATCCGGCGCATTCTAGGTCGGCCATCGCCGCCGCCCAACCCGACTCATCCCTCGCCGCCCGCCGCTCGTCCCGGAATGGCTTCGCGCGGTCACTTCAGCTCGCTGCCGGGCGGCTTCTTCGCCCTCAATGACCTCCATCCATCCGCAGGAGGAGGCAGGCGATGCAAAGGCGTCACGATCTGGACTGGCTGCGCGTGATCGCGTTCGGGCTGCTGGTGCTCTACCACGTGGGCATGTACTACGTGACCTGGGACTGGCACGTCAAAAGCCCCACGACCCACCCGATGCTGGAGCCGTTCATGCTGCTGACCGGCCCGTGGCGGATGTCGCTGCTGTTCCTGATCTCGGGCGCCGCCACCGCGTTCATGCTGGACAAGACCCCGGCCGGCTTCCTGCGCCAGCGCTCGCGGCGACTGCTGCTGCCGCTGCTGTTCGGCATCGCCGTGATCGTGCCGCCGCAGTCCTACTACCAGGTGGTCGAGCAGCTTCCGGGCGGCTATCGCGAAGGCTATCTGGCGTTCTACGCCAAGTACCTGAGTGGCTACCACGGCTTCTGCGGCGCCGATGGGGGCTGCCTGCGGCTGCCGACCTGGAACCACCTGTGGTTCCTGCCTTATCTGTGGGCCTACACCCTGCTGGCGTGGCTGCTGTGGCGCCTGCTCCCGGCGGCGAGGTTCGGGCACGTCCGCGAATGGACGGCACGGGCCTTGCGCGGATGGCGAGTGCTGTTGGTTCCCATAGCGCTGCTCGCCGTCGCGCGTCTGCTGCTGGTGGCCCGCTTCGAGCAGACCCACGCGTTGGTCGACGACTGGTACAACCATGCCCAGTATCTGCCGGTATTCCTGATCGGCTTCCTGGCGGCCTTCACCACCGAGGTATGGGCATCGCTGCAACGGCTGCGCTGGGCCGCGCTGGCCATCGCCGCGGCGAGCTACTGCCTGCTGATCTATGTCTGGTATTTCGCCGGCTACGGTGACGCCACCCCACCGCGCCTCATGCTGCGCATGGTCCTGCGCGTGGCCTGGGCCGCGGACCAGTGGTGCGCGATCGCCACCCTGCTCGGCTTCGCCTATCGATGGCGCGACGCGGACAGTCCGGTCCTGCGCTATCTGACGGCCGCGGTATTCCCGCTCTACATCCTGCACCAGAGCGTGATCGTGGTACTGGCGCACGAACTGAAGCCGCTGGCGATTCCTCCGTTCGCCGAAGGCATTCTGCTGATCCTCGTCACCTACGCGTTCTGCCTGGGCACGTATGAAGTGATTCGCCGCATCGCCTGGCTGCGGCCGCTGTTCGGGCTGAGACCGGCATCGATGGACTGCCGTGACGACCGGCCCCCGGCTCCCGTGCGCAGCCAGCCGTAGGAACGGATCAGACCGGCTCGCAATGCTCCACGATCAGCTGGATCGCCTCCCCGCCACGATAGTCGTCGCCGACCAGGCGATAGGCGATACGCATCTGCCGGCCCGGCTCGCGGCCCGGCCAGCCGTTGAAGTGGATCGCGTTCAGCGGCTCGGCACGGCCACGGCAGCGCAGGCTCAACTTGAGGTGGCGCTCCTTCAGCACGCGCCACTGCGCCACCTCGAACTCGCCGTCGAACAACGGTTCGGGGAACCCCTGCCCCCAGGGCCCGGCCGCACGCAGCGCCTCGGCGTGCGCATAGTCCAGTTCGTGCGGCGCCAGTTCGCCGTCGCTGTGCAGTTCGGCCTGCAGCAGGGCGCGGTCGAGCATTGCCTCCACCTGCGCCAGCAGCGCCGTCTCGAAGGTCGGCAACACCGCACGGGTCAGGCTCAGTCCGGCGGCCATCGCATGCCCGCCGAACTTGCCGATCAGCCCCGGGTGCGTGGCATCCACCGCCGCCAGCACGTCGCGGATGTGCAGGCCGGGGATCGAGCGCGCCGAGCCGCGTAACTGGTCGCTGCCCGGCTCGGCCGGGGCGAACGCGATCACCGGGCGGTGCAGGCGGTCCTTCATCTTCGACGCCACCAGTCCGACCACGCCCGGGTGCCACTCGGCATCGAACAGGCAGGCCGCCAGCGGCGGCTCCTCGCCGGCCGCCAGCAACGCACGCGTCAGCGCGGCCTCGGCGTCGTCGGTCATCAGCTGCTGCACCGTGCGCCGCTCGGCGTTGATCTGCTCCAGCATCGCGGCGATCTCGCGTGCCTGCGCCTGATCCTCGGTCAGCAGCAGCTCGATGCCGAGCGCCATGTCCTCCAGTCGGCCGGCGGCGTTCAGACGCGGCCCGAGCGCGAAACCGATGTCGCTGGCGCTCAACCGCGCCGCGTCGCGCCCGCTGACCTCGATCAGCGCCTTCAGCCCGACACAGCCCTGCCCCTGGCGCAGCCGGCGCAGACCGGCGGCGACCAGCGCCCGGTTATTGGTGTCCAGCACCACCAGATCGGCCACGGTACCGACCGCCACCAGATCCAGCAGCGAAGACAGGTCCGGCCCGTTGCCATCGAACGCCCCAGCCGCGCGCAAATGCGCGCGCAACGCCATCAGCACGTAGAAGATCACCCCTACACCGGCCAGCGCCTTGCTCGGGAAGCCGTCGCCTACAAGGTTCGGATTGACGATCACGTCGGCCGGCGGCAGCTGCGTGCCTGGCAGGTGATGGTCGGTCACCAGCACCTGCCAGCCCAGCGCCTTGGCGCTGGTGACGCCGGCATGGCAGGCCACGCCGTGGTCGACCGTGACCAGCAGGTCCGGCTGTAGCGGCGCCAGTTCCTCGACCAGCGCCGGCGACAGGCCGTAGCCGTGCACGATACGGTTGGGCACCGCATGCATCACCTGGCTCGCACCGAGCAAGCGCAGGCCGCGCACCGCGACCGCGCAGGCGGTGGCGCCATCGCAGTCGAAGTCGCCGACCACGAGGATGCGGCGGCCAGCGGCGATCGCCTCGGCCAGCAGCGCAACCGCGCGCTCGATGTTGCTCAAGCCGGCCGGCGCGTGCAGCTGCGCCAGGCGCGGCTGCGCCTGCTCGATGCAAGCGGCGCCGCGCGCGGCGTAGAGTCGACGCAGTAGCGGCGGCACGTCGTCGGGCCAGCGACCGGGATCGCCCACCGGTCGCCGCATGATCCGGATCGGACGGCTCATGCGTCGAGCCGGGCCAGCGGCCTGCGCCAGAATCGCCAGCGCTGGCGTGGCTCCAGCACGAACTGCGTGCCGTCCTGGAAATCCAGCAGCAGCCGGTCCAGTTCGCCGCGCCGCATCGCCGCCAGCAGCGGCGCGATCACCTCTCCGGAAAACTGGTCGAGCGAGCGCAGCTGGCGCAGGTCGATCAGCGCATCGACCTGATGCTCGCCGCCTGCGTCGGCACCGCTGGCCGCGGCCAGCGCCAGCAGCAACCCATCGCGGCTGCGTACCTGCGCATGCGGCGAACTGACCGCGTGCGGGTAGACCCCGCCGCCCCAGAACCACAGCGAGTTGACCGCCGGCTTGCCGCGTGCGACGCGCTCGCGGTTCCACGGATGCTGGTGCAGCAGCACCTGCGCCTCGGTCAGCAACGCGCGCCAGCGGCGCCCGGCCTCGCCTTCCGGCAGATGATCGAACAGGTCGTCGCCGAGCACTTCGCCCGGATCGTCGAACGCGGGCAGCCTCGCTTCCGGCGGCAGCCGCAGGTACCAGCGCGACGGCACCGGCGCGTCCAGCAGGAAGCCGGCGTCGCCGAACATCGGCTTCAGCGCCGGCAGCAGCGCAACGACGTCGTCCTGGTCCAGTCCCAGCGCCTCGCCATGCGCCATCATCCGCGCACCCTGCATGTCGGGCACCACATAGGCCGGGTCGGCGCGTACCCAGCTCGCGCCGGGCGCGTCGCCGGCATCGAGTTGGCGGGTCAGCGCGGCGACCGGCCAGTGCTCCGGCACCAGCTGGAAATGGCGACGCAGCTGCGGCGTCTCGCCGGGTTCGCGGGTGCCTCGGTCGGCGCGGCCGAGCGCGCGCGCGACGTCATCGGTCAGCGCATCGCCGGCCAGGCGGACGGCTTCCGGCAAAAGCAGCGTCGCCGTGGACATCAGCACTGCACTCCATCGAACAGCATTTTTGTGGGAGGGACTTCAGTCCCGACGCTTGGCCGGGACAGCCCGTCGGGACTGAAGTCCCTCCTGCAACACAAAACCAGGCCGTTCGCGCGAGGCAACATCGGCTCAGCCGACGTACTCGACAGCGACCACTTCGTACTCGCGCTGGCCGGCCGGCGCGTCGATGGTGACGCTGTCGCCTTCCAGCTTGCCGATCAGCGCCCGCGCCAGCGGCGAGGAGATCGCGATCAGGCCCTGCTTGATGTCCGCTTCGAGGTCGCCGACGATCTGGTAGCGCTTCTCCTCGTCGGTCTCCGTGTCGGCCAGCGTCACCGTCGCGCCGAACACGATCTTGCTGCCGGCGCCGAGCCTGGTCACGTCGATGATCTCCGCATGCGACAGCTCGGCCTCCAACTGCTTGATGCGTCCCTCGATGAAGCCCTGCTCCTCGCGCGCGGCATGGTACTCGGCGTTCTCCTTGAGATCGCCGTGCTCGCGCGCCTCGGCGATCGCGGCGATCACCTTCGGGCGCTTGACCGACTTCAGGTGATCCAGTTCCTCGCGCAGGCGCTGTGCGCCCTTCAGGGTGATCGGGGCTCTCATGCTTCCAGCTCCTTGTGCAGTTCCTGCAGCGACCACACCGGACCGGTGCCGCGGAACTCAAGCGAATGCACCAGCGCCTTGGCGCCGGCAACGGTGGTTGAATAGGTCACGCGATGCTGCAAGGCCTCGCGCCGGATCGAGAACGAGTCGGCGATCGTCGCGCGGCCTTCGGTGGTGTTGACGATGTAGGCAATCTCGCCGTTCTTGATCGAGTCGACGATATGCGGGCGGCCCTCGACCACCTTGTTGATGATCTCGCACTCCAGCCCGTTCTGCTGCAACCAGGCACCGGTGCCGCGGGTGGCGACGATGCTGAAGCCGCGCGCGACCAGCGCCTGCGCCACCGGCAGCACGCGCTGCTTGTCCGGATCGCGCACCGAGACGAACGCCTTGCCTGGCTGCGGCGCCTTGATGCCGCCGGCTTCCTGCGCGCGCGCGAACGCGGCGCTGAAGCTGCGGCCCACGCCCATCACCTCGCCGGTGGAGCGCATCTCCGGCCCCAGGATCGGATCGACACCCTGGAACTTGGCGAACGGGAAGATCGCTTCCTTCACCGAGAAATACTCCGGCACGATCTCCTCGGTCGTGCCCTGCTCGGCCAGGGTCTTGCCGGCCATGCAGCGGGCGGCGATCTTGGCCAGCGCCATGCCGGTGGCCTTGGACACGAACGGCACGGTGCGCGAGGCGCGCGGATTCACTTCCAGCAGGTAGACGGTGTCGGCGCCATCGTCGTTGGTCTGGATCGCGAACTGGGTGTTCATCAGACCGATCACGTTCAGCGCCTTGGCCAGCTCGACCACCTGCCGGCGCAGCTCGTCCTGGGTCGACGCCGACAGCGAGTACGGCGGCAGCGAGCACGAGGAATCGCCCGAGTGCACGCCGGCCTCCTCGATGTGCTCCATCACCCCGCCGATCAGCACGTTGCCGTCCTTGTCGGCGATGATGTCCACGTCGACCTCGACCGCGTTGTCGAGGAAGCGGTCCAGCAGCACCGGCGAATCGTTGGACACCTTCACCGCATCGCGCACGTAGCGGGCCAGGTCGGCCTCGCCGTAGACGATCTCCATCGCGCGCCCGCCGAGCACGTAGCTCGGGCGCACCACCAGCGGGTAGCCGATCTCGCGCGCCAGGGTCAGCGCCTGCTCGGCGGTGCGCGCGGTGCGGTTCGGCGGCTGCTTCAGGCCGAGCTTCTCGACCAGCTGCTGGAAGCGCTCGCGGTCCTCGGCCAGGTCGATCGAGTCCGGCGAGGTGCCGATCACCGGCACGCCGTTGGCCTCCAGCGCCTTGGCCAGCTTCAGCGGGGTCTGGCCGCCGTACTGGACGATCACGCCCTTGGGCTTCTCCAGCTCGACGATCTCCAGCACGTCCTCCAGCGTCAGCGGCTCAAAGTACAGGCGGTCGGAGGTATCGTAGTCGGTGGAGACGGTCTCCGGGTTGCAGTTGACCATGATGGTCTCGAACCCGTCCTCGCGCAGCGCCAGCGCGGCGTGCACGCAACAGTAGTCGAACTCGATGCCCTGGCCGATGCGGTTGGGGCCGCCGCCGAGAATCATGATCTTGTCGCGATTGCTCGGCGCGGCCTCGCATTCGTCCTCGTAGGTCGAGTACAGGTAGGCGGTGCTGGTGGCGAACTCGGCCGCGCACGAATCCACGCGCTTGTAGACCGGGCGCACCTTGTGCGCGCGGCGCAGCGCGCGGATCGCGGCCTCGTTGGTGCCGGTCAGCTGTGCCAGGCGCGCGTCGGAGAAGCCGGCGCGCTTGAGCTTGCGCAGGCGCGCGGCGTCGAGCGCGTCGATGCCACCGGCGGCGAGGCGCTTCTCGGCGGCGATGATGTCCTCGATCTGGTCCAGGAACCACGGATCGATGTAGGACAGGTTGTAGATGTCCTCCACGCTCAGCCCGGCGCGGAACGCGTCGGCGACGTAGAACAGGCGCTCCGGGCCCGGCGCCTTCAGCTCGCGGCGCAGCGTGGTCAGGTCGTCCTCGCTGGCCAGGTCCAGCCCGGTCGGGTCGAAGCCGACCTTGCCGGTCTCCAGCCCGCGCAGCGCCTTCTGCACCGACTCGGCGAAGGTACGGCCCATCGCCATCACCTCGCCCACCGACTTCATCTGGGTGGTCAGGCGCGCGTCGGCCTGCGGGAACTTCTCGAACGCGAAGCGCGGGATCTTGGTGACCACGTAGTCGATCGACGGCTCGAACGAGGCCGGGGTCAGCCCGCCGGTGATCTCGTTCTTCAGCTCATCCAGGGTGTAGCCGACCGCCAGCTTGGCGGCGACCTTGGCGATCGGGAAGCCGGTGGCCTTGGAGGCCAGCGCCGAGGACCGCGACACGCGCGGGTTCATCTCGATCACCACCACGCGGCCGGTGGTCGGGCTGATGCCGAACTGCACGTTGGAGCCGCCGGTGTCCACGCCGATCTTGCGCAGCACCGCGATCGAGGCGTCGCGCAGGCGCTGGTATTCCTTGTCGGTCAGGGTCTGCGCCGGGGCGACGGTGATCGAGTCGCCGGTGTGCACGCCCATCGGGTCCAGGTTCTCGATCGAGCAGACGATGATGCAGTTGTCCGCGGTGTCGCGGACCACCTCCATCTCGAACTCCTTCCAGCCCAGCACCGACTCCTCGACCAGCACCTCGGTGGTCGGCGACAGCTCCAGGCCGCGGTTGACGATCTCGATCAGCTCCTCGCGGTTGTAGGCGATGCCGCCGCCACTGCCACCCAGGGTGAAGCTCGGGCGGATGATGGTCGGGTAGCCGACGCGGGTCTGGATGTCGAGCGCTTCCTCCAGCGTGTGCGCGACCTCGGCCTTGGGACACTCCAGGCCGATCTCGCCCATCGCCACGCGGAACAGCTCGCGGTCCTCGGCCATGCGGATCGCCTCGCGCTTGGCGCCGATCAGCTCCACGCCATACTTCTCCAGCACGCCGTGGTCGGCCAGGTCGAGCGCGCAGTTCAGCGCGGTCTGCCCGCCCATGGTCGGCAGCAGCGCGTCGGGCTTCTCCTTGGCGATGATCTTCTCGACCGTCTGCCAGTTGATCGGCTCGATGTAGACCGCGTCGGCCATCTCCGGGTCGGTCATGATCGTGGCCGGATTGGAGTTGACCAGCACCACGCGGTAGCCCTCGTCGCGCAACGCCTTGCACGCCTGCGCGCCGGAGTAGTCGAACTCGCAGGCCTGGCCGATGACGATCGGGCCGGCGCCGATGATGAGGATGGTTTTGAGATCGTTACGTTTTGGCATGGATCAACTCCGGGACCGGGGACCCGGGACCGGGGACCCGGGGTCAAGCTTGGCGGAAAGCGCCTGATGAAGCCGGCGCAACATTTTGTTGACGCGCTCGCACAGTTCGAGCGCCTGTTCGATCTGCGCGCGTTCGCCCAGTTCCAGCTCGCCGGCTAGCAGCAGCTGCGTCTGCAATTCAGCCGCCGAGCCACAGGCCTGGGATACGAAACGGGCGTAATCGCGCGTTGATGCTCGGGCGTTGCCCTCGGCGATATTGGAGGGGATCGACACCGCCGCACGCTGAAGCTGCGAACTCAGGCCGTAGCGTTCCTCCCTCGGGAAGTCGGCGACGAGCAGGTACACCGCCTTGCTCAGCGTCATCGCGAGTTGCCACACCTCCAGTTCGCGAAAATGCGATGCCATCAAGCGGCGTTTCCCGGGTCCCCGGCCCCGGGTCCCCGGTCCCGCATCAACCCGACGAAATGATCGAACAGCGGCGCGACATCATGCGGTCCCGGCGAGGCCTCGGGATGGCCCTGGAAGGAGAACGCCGGCGCATCGGTCAGCGCGATGCCCTGGTTGGTGCCGTCGAACAGCGAGCGGTGGGTGACGCGCACGTTGGCCGGCAGCGTCGCCTCGTCCACCGCGAAGCCGTGGTTCTGCGAGGTGATCAGGACCTTGCCGCCGTCCAGGTCCTGCACCGGATGGTTGGCGCCATGGTGGCCGTGGCCCATCTTGACCGTCTTCGCGCCGGCGGCCAGCGCCAGCAGCTGGTGGCCCAGGCAGATGCCGAAGGTCGGGATCTTCTTCGCCACGAACTGCCTGATCGCCGCGATCGCGTAGTCGCACGGCTCCGGATCGCCCGGGCCGTTGGACAGGAACACGCCATCCGGCGCCAGCGCCAGCACCTCGGCGACGGGGGTCTGTGCCGGCACGACCGTGACGTCGCAACCGCGCTCGGCGAGCATGCGCAGGATGTTGGTCTTCACCCCGAAGTCGTAGGCGACGACCTTGAACTTCGGCTCGGCGCGGACGAATTCGCCCTTGTCGAGGTCGAGCTGGCCCTGGCTCCACGGGTACGGCTTGTCGGTGCTGACCACCTTGGCCAGGTCCATGCCCTTCAAACCAGGGAACTTGCGCGCCGCTTCCAGCGCCTTATCGACGTCGATCTCACCGGCCATCAGCGCGCCGTTCTGGGCACCCTTCTCGCGCAGGATGCGGGTCAGCTTGCGGGTGTCGATGCCGGCGATGCCGAGCACGCCGCGTGCCCGCAGCCACTCCGGCAGTGATACCTGGCTGCGCCAGTTGCTCGGACGGCGCGGCACGTCGCGCACGATCAGGCCGGCCGACCACACCTTGGCCGCCTCGTCGTCCTGGTCGGTGAAGCCGGTGTTGCCGATGTGCGGATAGGTCAGCGTGACGATCTGGCGGGCGTAGGACGGATCGGTCAGGATTTCCTGGTAGCCGGTCATCGCGGTGTTGAACACCACCTCGCCGACGGACAGGCCGTCGGCACCTACGGATTCGCCCTCGAACACGGTGCCGTCTTCGAGGACAAGAATTGCGGGTTGGGTCACGGGAATCTCGCTCTGGGCTGCGGGGGACTCCGATGCGCACCGGCCAAAATCCGGTTGCAGCAAAGCGCGGACGCGGCTCTTAAACCGGTCCGACGCTGGGTTCGGGCAAGCCGGAATTGTAGCGGCAAGCGCCCTGCTGCGCCAGCGTCACCACGGTCGAGCGCGCTTTGCGATGCATGGATGCGCGCATCCTGTTCAGCTGCCCTCCCACCCGTTCAGTCGATCAGATCGCGCACCCGGTAGCTGCCGGCGGGCCTGGCAACCAGGCGCTTGGCCGCGTGCAGCGCGCCGCGCGCGAAGATGTCGCGATTGGTCGCGCGGTGCACCAGCTCGATGCGCTCGCCCACACCGGTGAACTGCACCAGGTGCTCGCCGACGATGTCGCCGGCGCGCAGGCTGGCATAGCGCGGCTGCGCGCCGCTGCCGGTGGCGGCCTCGCCGAGGGTCAGCGCAGTGCCCGAGGGCGCGTCCTGCTTGTGCACGTGGTGCGATTCGACGATGTCGCAGTCCCAGCCTGGCAGTGTGCCGGCGGCACGCTCGACCAGGTCGGTCAGCACCGCCACGCCGAGGCTGAAGTTGGAGGCCCATACCAGCGGGATCGATGCCGCCGCCGCGGCCAGTGCCTGGCGCTGAGCTTCGTCCAGCCCGGTCGTACCCGAGACCAGCGGCGCGGCGCGTTGCACGCACAGCTGCAAGATCGGCGAGAAGCCTTGTGAAAGACTGAAGTCGATCGCCACGTCGAACTTCGGCACGCCCGCCAGCTCGCTGGCGGCGAAGTGCGGCACGCCCTCGACGACACGCTGTGCAGGCGTACGGCCGACCACCGCGGCGACCACGTCGAACGCATCGTCTTGCGCAGCCAGACGCAGCAAGGCCTTGCCCATGCGCCCGGAAGCGCCGTGGATGAGAATCTTCAAGAGAGCGGTATTCATCGGCGCAGGCTAGCGGTCGCCGCGACGCTCGACAAGCCATGCCGGCCAGTTGCGCTCCGTCCGGGGCAAGCGCCGCCGCGCTTCGCCAGTCAGGGCTTGCCTGGCCCGCAACTGCCGCAACCGCCGCAGCCATCGGCACCCGCTCTGGGCGGCGGCGCAATGCGCCGCCCCAGCCCTTGCATCCAGCCCGGGCGCCCCTCGCGCAGCAGCGACAGCGCCACCGCGCCGCGCAGGCGGCGGACCGTGCCGGGAAACTGCTTCTTCAGCACCACCCAGGCGCTGACCAGCACCGCCAGCGCGATCAGCAGGTACTGCATCAGCAGCGAGCCGGACATGTCAGCCCGCCCCCAGTGCCACGGCCAGCTGGTAGGTGAGCAGCGAGGCCAGGTAGGCCAGCGCGAACAGGTAGACCGTCGCGTAGGTCATCTGCTTCCACGAGTTGGTCTCGCGCTTGATCGTGGCCAGTGTCGAGATGCACATCGGCGCGTAGATGTACCAGACCAGCAGCGACAGCGCGGTCGCCAGCGACCAGCCGTCGTGGATCAGCGGCGACAGCGCCTGCGCGGCGGCATCGTCGTCGGCGGCCGACAGCGCGTAGACCGTGGCCAGCGACGACACCGCCACTTCGCGCGCGGCCATACCCGGGATCAGCGCGATGCAGATCTGCCAGTTGAAGCCCAGGGGCGCGAAGAACAGCGTCATCGCGTGGCCGATACGTCCGGCGAAACTGTAGTCGATCGCAGGCAGGGTCGCATCCGCCGGCGCGGCCGGGAATGAAAGCAGGAACCACAGCAGGATCGTCAGCGCCAGGATGATGCCGCCGACGCGCTTGAGGAAGATTGCCGCGCGCTCCCAAAGCCCAAGCGCGAGGTCGCGCAGCTGTGGCAGGCGGTACGCCGGCAGTTCCAGCAGCAGCGGATGCTCGCCCTTGTCGCGACGCCACTTCTTCATCGTCCACGACACCAGCAGCGCGCTGACGATCGCCGCCGTGTACAGGCCGAACAGTACCAGGCCTTGCTGGCTGAACACGCCCCAGACGGTCTTCTGCGGGATGAACGCGCCGATCAGCAAGGCATACACCGGCAGCCGTGCCGAACAGGTCATCAGCGGCGCCACCAGGATCGTCGCCAGGCGGTCGCGCGGGTCCTGGATGCTGCGGGTGGACATGATGCCAGGCACCGCGCAGGCGAAGCTCGACAGCAGCGGGATGAACGAGCGCCCGGACAGCCCTGCCGAGGCCATCAGGCGGTCGAGCAGAAACGCCGCGCGCGGCAGGTAGCCGGACTCCTCCAGTGCCAGGATGAAGGCGAACAGGATCAGGATCTGCGGCAGGAAGATGATCACGCCGCCGACGCCGGCGATCACCCCGTCGACCAGCAGGCTGTTGAGGGGGCCCTCGGGCAGCACCCCACCCACCCAGCCGCCGAACGCACTGGTGCCGGCGTCGATCAGGTCCATCAGCGGCGTTGCCCAGGCGTACACGGCCTGGAACACCAGGAACATCAGCGCGACGAAGCTCAGCAGGCCGTATACCGGGTGCAGCAGCCAGCGGTCCAGCGCATCGTCGACCCGGCTGGTGCGCGAGGGCATCGTCACCGCCTCGGCCAGGATCGCGCGTACCACCGCGTGATGGTTGCCGTCGGCGGACGGCTCGGCCTGCGGCGCCACCGGCGCCGGCGACAGACCGTCCAGCATCTGAACCAGCGCCTGGGCGCCGTTGCGGCGTACCGCCACCGTTTCCACCACCGGCACGCCGAGCGCACGCTCCAGCGCGGCGCGATCGACCTGGATGCCGCGGCGGCGGGCGGCGTCCATCATGTTCAGCGCGACAACCATCGGCCGCCCCAGCTCGCGCAGCTCCAGCGCGAAGCGCAGGTGCAGGCGCAGGTTGGTCGCATCGATCACGCAGACCAGCGCGTCCGGTGCCGGTTCGCCCGGATAGAACCCACGGATCACATCGCGCGAGACCGCCTCGTCCAGGCTGGCCGGCTGCAGGCTGTAGGCGCCGGGCAGGTCCAGTACCACGAACTCGCGACCGGACGGCGCGCGGAAGTGGCCCTCCTTGCGCTCGACGGTGACACCGGCGTAGTTGGCGACCTTCTGCTTGCTGCCGGTCAACTGGTTGAACAGCGCGGTCTTGCCGCAGTTGGGGTTGCCGACCAGGGCCAGTCGCAGCATCGATGCGCTCATGCGGCCTCCGCCGTCACGACCCTGACGCGCGCGGCCTCGCTGCGGCGCAGCGCGAAGCGCGTATAGCCGACCTGCACCAGCAGCGGCTCGCGCCCGACCGGACCCAGCGCCAGCACCACGACCTCCTCGCCAGCCACGAAACCCAGTTCGCGCAGCCGGCGCGCGATCGCGTCGTTGGGCTGACGATCCTCCACGGACTGCACGATGGCGGGACGGTGCAAGGGCATGTCGGACAACGTCACGGAAAGGCCGGCGCGGGGAGGAAATGGCCGCCGATTGTAGCATCGGCCCGATCCGCCGCCGCCGCGCGAAGCGGCGCCCGGCTGGGCGCGCCGGCAGGCCGCTCTGTCCTACAATTCCGCCCTTCCCTTCACAGGCCGCGTCCATGCACCTATCCTACACCCGCGCCATCGTCACTGGCGGCGTCTCCGGCCTGGGGCTGGCGGCGGCCGGTTCGATCGTCGCGGCGGGCGGCAAGGTCGCGTTGTTCGACCTGGACGCGAACAAGGCCGATGCCGTGGTCGCCGCGCTCGGCGCGGATGTCGCCCGCTATTTCCGTACCGACGTCACCGACGAATCGCAGGTGGCCGAGCAAGTGGTCGCGGCGCGTGCGTTCCTCGGTGGACTGAACGTGGCGATCAACTGCGCCGGCATCCTCGGTGCCGGGCGCGTGCTCGGCAAGGACGAACTCGGCAACAGCCGGCCGATGCCGTTGGCAACGTTCCGGAACACGGTGATGGTCAACCTGGTCGGCAGCTTCAACGTCGCCAAGGCGGCCGCCGATGCGATGCAGCACAACCCGCCCGGCGAGGACGGCGAGCGCGGGGTGATCGTCAACACCGCCTCGGTTGCCGCCTACGAGGGCCAGATCGGCCAGGCCGCCTACGCCGCATCCAAGAGTGGCGTGGTCGGCATGACCTTGCCGATGGCGCGCGAGCTGGCGCGCTTCGGCATCCGGGTGATCACCATCGCGCCGGGAATCTTCCGGACCCCGATGGTGGACGGCATGCCGGAGGCGGCACAGCAGTCGCTGGCAACCTCGATCCCGTTCCCGCAGCGGCTCGGCCAGCCCGAGGAATTTGCCGAGACCGTTGCCTTCATCCTGCGCAACCGCTACCTCAACGGCGAGGTGATCCGTCTCGACGGCGCGGTGCGGCTGACAGCCAGATGAAGCCGCGATGGGGGATGCCGGATTCGGACGAGCCCATCCCCACGCCGCCACGCCACTTCCTGCGAATCACGAATCAATCCCTCACGAGTCACACCCAATGAAAGCCAGCGAAATCAAGAAAGGCAACGTCGTCGAGTACAACAACGGCGTCTACCAGATCCGCGACATCGAGCGCAGCTCGCCGCAGGGCCGCGGCGGCAACGTCCGCTTCCGCTTCATCATGTACAGCGTGCCGGGCGGTAACAAGCTGGACGCCAGCTTCGACGCCGACGACAACCTGCCCGAGATCGAGCTGCTGCGCCGCCAGGCGACGTTCTCCTACAAGGACGGCGAGGCATTCGTGTTCCTCGATGACGAGGACTACACCCCCTACACCCTCGACGCCGACGTTATCGGCGACGACGCCGGCTACATCACCGACGGCCTGGGCGGCTGCTACGTGCAGGTCATCGACGAGTCGCCGGTCGCCCTGCAACTGCCGCAGCACGTCACCCTGGACGTGGTCGACACGCCGCCGGAGCTGAAGGGCGGCACCGCGACCAAGCGCCCGAAACCGGCCAAGCTCAGCACCGGCCTGGAGATCATGGTCCCGGAGTACATCGGCAACGGTGAGCGGATCCTGGTCAACACCACCACCGGCGAATTCGGCGGCCGCGCCGACTGAGAGTTACCGATTGTCGTCCCCGCGCAGGCGGGAACCCAGCGACTTGCTGCCCAGCCTCAAGTCGCTGGACCCCCGCCTGTGCGGGGATGACGGCCTCAAGGATTCCGAGGCAACTCCACCCCGCCCGCCCCGGCGTTCAACGCACGCAGCCGCTGCCCGATGAAGGCCAGGTTTTCCTCGACCTCGGCCAGCGTCCGGCGCTGTGCGGCCGGCAGCGCCGAACGGCTGCGCAGGCGCAGCTCGGCCCATTCCGCGTGGATCCGCAGGCTGCGCTCGCGTGCGCGCTGCGCGGCCGCGTCCCGCTCTCCTGCCTGCGGGAGGCCATAGCCGTCCAGGTCGTCCAGCACGCCCGCCGGACGCGCCAGCACGCCGACCTGCTCGATCACCCCGAGCACGTCGCCGCGCGCTTTCCGCGCATCCTCGCCGCCGCGCAGCAAAAGCCGCTTGACGCTGTCGCGCACCTGCTGCTCCTGCTGGCGCTGGATCGCCTGCTCCAACAGCAACAGCGCCGCGCTGGTGCGCAGGTCGGCCTGCGCCATCCAGGCCCGACGTGCCGATGGCGCGCTGTCGAGCCAGTCCTGAAGGTCGCGTTGCGGCACCGGCAGGGCCGCGCGCACGACCTCGAACATCGCCTGGTAATGCGCCTGCGCGGATTCGAAGTAATAGCCCTGCCGCACCGCCTGCGCATGCTGTTCCAGCACGCTGGTATCGAGCACGCCGCTGCGTTGCAGGCGACGCTGCAGACCGTTGGGGGTGATCCCGGACAACGGCAGCGCCGCCAGCCGCGGTACGCCGTCGTGCAGCAGCTTCCAGGTCTCCACCGCGCAGTTGTTGCCGATGAAGTAGTAGCGGCCGTCGTAGTTCCAGTGCACGCGCGCCGCGCGTTCCAGCAGCGCGGCGATCTCCTGCCGGTCCAGCGCCAGCGGTACCGACGACAGGGCGCGCAGCTCGACCTTGGTGTATTCGTCCACGACCTGGTCCAGCGGCAGCAGGAACAGGCGTGACGGATAGGAGCCGGTCAGGCCGCGCCAACTGGAGATCTGCAGGTCGCCGACGAAGGCCCGGAACGAGATCACCCGGTGGTATTGCAGGTCCATCCGGCACTGCGGTCCCGGCGCGCGACCGGGCGCGCAGATCACCAGCCGCAGCATGCTGTGGCCCCAGCGGCTCATCGGCTCCTGGTTGGGCTCGGCCAACAGGTAGTCCACCTGGTAGACCCGGGCCGGGTCCAGTTGCAGCAGCGAGACCTCGCCGTCCTCGCTGTCGGCCTGCAGGAATGGCAGCCCGCTCGCGCAGGTGGATGCCGAGGCGATCGTGCCGACCTGCCCGGCGAACCATTGCGACAACGCTGGCCGGCGGCAGGCGTAGTCCGGATCGAGCACGAAATGTTCCAGGTTCACCGCCAGGAATTCGGCTGGGTCGTACAGCTCGTAGCGATCAGGGCTGCGATCGGTGAAATGATTGGCGGTGCGCCCCAGGTGCCAGGGCCTGACCTGCCAGCCGGCCAGGTCGAGCAGGCGTGGATCGCGCGACAACGCGCGCCGCCGCGAGCGGTCGAGTACGTGCGCCAGTTCGTGGATCAAGGCGGCCATCGCCGCCCGCGCGGCAGGCCGCTGCGGATCACTGCCAGGCGGCAGCGCCATCCAGTCGTGCAGCAGGCGGCGATCCAGCCGGATCCGCGACGCCGTGGTACGGCCATGCACCCGCGCCGGCAGCGTATCGGTCCATTCCAGCCGAATCGGTCCCACCAGCGCCTCGCCCCAGCGCTCCGGGAGCCTACCAGCGACTGCGGCTTCGAGCCGGGCGCTGGCCGCGATCTCGGCGGGGGTCAGACCCTGGGCGTGCAGCTGCAATGGCAGCCGCGCCACTGCCCAGACCGTGCCGGGCAGGCAGAACAGCAGCCATGCCAGCCACCACAGGGGTGGCCGGCCTTGGCTGGTCACCGCGCCAGGATCGCGCGCGCCAGTGCCATGTCGCTGGCCGAACGCGCGGCCTCGCTACGCTCGCGCAGCTGGATCAACGCCGCTTCCAGCCGGGCGCCACGGATGCGTCCCTCGCTGGCGACGAAACCCGCTGCGTCATCGCGCGCATCGAGCACCACCTTGTCGTCGCCGGAAGTACTGCCGGACGACGCGGAAGACCCGGCCGAACTGCCGGCGGCGGAGGATCCAGCCAGGCTTGCCGCCAACGCCGAAATGGGCAGGAGCAGCAGAAGGCCGGACAGCAGTGCGTATCTTTTCATCGGGGACACATCCTGGACGAGACGTTGGGGGCCAGCGTGGTGCGTCATTATTAGCGAGTCGTTAGGACGCTGCACGTCAGGCATCGAACAATTTGCCGGGGTTCAGCAAGCCACGCGGATCGAACACGCGCTTGATGCCTCGCATCAGCGTCACTTCCGCCTCGCTGCGGGTGCTGCCCAGGTAGGGCTTCTTGACCAGACCGATGCCGTGCTCGGCGGAAATGCTGCCCTGGAAACGCTGCAGCACTTCGGCCAACAGTTTGGTCACCTGCTCGCAGGCGGCGATGAACTCCGCGTCAGGGGTCGCCTCGGGCTTGAGCACGTTGATGTGCAGGTTGCCGTCGCCGATGTGACCGAACCAGACCACGTCGAAATCGGGGTAGGCCTCGCCGAGCAATGCCTGAGTCTGAGCCAGGAACGCCGGCATCGCCGAGATCCGCACCGACACGTCGTTCTTGTACGGCGTGTAGCGCGCGACCGCTTCGGTGATGCCTTCGCGCAGCCGCCACAGCTGCTGGGCCTGCGCCTGGCTCTGGCTGATCACCCCGTCCAGCACCCAGCCCTGCTCCATGCAGGTCTCGAACGCGGCCAGCGCCGCGGCCTCGCCGGCATCGTCATTGGTGAACTCGGTGACCACGTAGTACGGATGGACATCGTCGAACGGCTGCTGCGCGCCATGCGCGAGCACGTGGTGCAGCGCCCGCTCGGTGAAGAACTCGAACGCCTCCAGCCGCAGCTGCGCGCGGAACGCGGCGAATACCTGCATCAGCACCTCGAACGAGGGCAGCGCCAGCAGCATCACGTTGGTCGGCGGCGGCGGGTCGGTCAGCCGCAGCGTTGCCTCGACCACGATGCCCAACGTGCCTTCCGAACCGATCAGCAACTGGCGCAGGTCGTAGCCGCTGGAGTTCTTGACCAGCGCATTGTTCAGTTCCAGCAGTTCGCCACTGCCGGTGACCACCTTCAGCCCGGCGATCCACTCGCGGGTGTTGCCGTAGCGGATCACCCGGATGCCGCCCGCATTGGTGGCGATGTTGCCGCCGATCGAACACGAACCACGTGCCGCGAAGTCCACCGGGTACACCAGCCCGTGCTCGCGCGCGGCATTGTGCACCGCTTCCAGCGGCATGCCGGCCTGCACGGTCAAGGTACGGTCCACCGCGTCGAAGCCCAGCGCCTTGTTCATGCGCTCCAGGCTCAATACCAGCTCGCCATTGGCCGCCACCGCGCCGCCGGACAGGCCGGTACGGCCGCCGGACGGCACGATCGCCACGCCTTGCTCGTTGGCCCAGCGCACCACCGCCTGCACCTCCTCGACCGTGGCCGGCAGCGCGATCGCCAGCGGCGTGGGAGCCCAGCGCCGGGTCCAGTCGCGCCCGTAGTGCTCCAGGTCGGCCGGGTCGGTCTTGAGGCGCAACCCGTATACGGACTGTTCCAGCGAGGCGATGCGAGGGTCGGTCATGGGTCGAGGGACAGCGTTGTGGCAAGGCGGCACAGCGTGCCAGCGAACATCAGGGCCGTCCAGTTGCGGCGGGATCGCGCCAAGCCACTTGGATACAGCTGAAACGGTTGCGGCGCCGAGCATCTGGCGAATCCGGGAACACTGTGTCCGAGGCGATGCGGCGATGCACCAGAAGCGTGCGCCATCTGGCATAGTGACCGCCCGATCCGCCGCCCCAAGCTGCATCCATGTCGCCGAAGAAGACCTCGTTTCCCAAGCAGGACATCCGCGTCCTGCTGCTCGAAGGCATCAGCCAGACCGCCGTGGACACCTTCCGTGCCGCCGGCTATTCCCAGATCGAGCTGCACGCCAAGTCGCTCCCGGACGAGGAGTTGAAGGCACGGATCGCCGAGGCGCACATCGTCGGCATCCGCTCGCGCACCCAGCTCAGCGCGGACGTGCTTGCCCACGCCAAGCGCGTGATCGCGGTCGGTTGCTTCTGCATCGGCACCAACCAGGTCGACCTGGACGCGGCCGAGCTGGCCGGCATCCCGGTGTTCAACGCGCCCTACTCCAACACCCGCTCGGTCGCCGAGCTGGTGATCGCCGAGGCGATCCTGCTGCTGCGCGGCATCCCGCAGAAGAACGCCGAGTGCCATCGCGGCGGCTGGTCCAAGTCGGCCGCCGGCAGCCACGAGACCCGCGGCAAGGTGCTGGGCATCGTCGGCTACGGCCATATCGGCACCCAGGTCGGGGTGCTGGCCGAGGCGCTGGGCATGCAGGTGGTGTTCCACGACATCGAGACCAAGCTCTCGCTCGGCAACGCCCGCGCCGCCGCCGACCTGGACGAGCTGCTGGCGGTGGCCGACGTGGTGACGCTGCACGTCCCCGAGGTCGCCTCCACCCGCGACCTGATCGGTGCGGCGCAGCTGGCGAAGATGAAACGCGGCGCGCACCTGATCAACGCCTCGCGCGGCACCGTGGTCGACATCGACGCGCTGGATGCGGCGCTGGCCTCCGGCCATATCGGCGGCGCGGCGGTGGACGTGTTCCCGGTCGAGCCGAAGGGCAACGGCGATGCGTTCCAGTCGCCGCTGACCGCGCACGACAACGTGATCCTGACCCCGCACATCGGCGGCAGCACGCTGGAGGCGCAGGACAACATCGGCATCGAGGTCGCCGCCAAGCTGGTGCGCTACAGCGACAACGGCAGCACCCTTTCGGCGGTCAACTTCCCCGAGGTCACCCTGCCCGAGCACGCCGGCAGCCTGCGCCTGCTGCACATCCATCGCAACGTGCCGGGCGTGCTGTCGCAGATCAACGAGCTGTTCTCGCGCCACAACGTCAACATCGACGGCCAGTTCCTGCGCACCGACGCGAAGGTCGGTTACGTGGTCATCGACATCGGCGCCGGCGAGGAGCAGGCCAACGCACTGAAGGAAGAACTGGCGCAGGTGCCGGGTACGCTGCGCACCCGCATCCTGTACTGATCACGGCATTGGGTTCTCCGTAGGAGCGACTTCAGTCGCGAAGGGGTCTTCCTTTTGAATCCCCGCACATGGATGTGCGGTGCTCTGCGGGGGGGATTCGCACGAAAGCCTCATCGCGACTGAAGTCGCTCCTACGCGCATCGCCGATCCCGGCGCCTCAGCCACTTGCGTGCCATCCGCCGCATCGACGGGTCCAGGTCCGGCTCGTCCAGTAACTCGGCCACCGGCCTCCACGCCAGTGCCAGCGATTCCTCGCTGACCACGAACGCCTCCTCCGCGCCGGCTCGTACCACGTAGCGCGCGTCATAGTGCCAGTGGCCTGGCACCTGGCCGCGTTCAGGGATCCAGTGCCGGTCCAGGTCGAAGATTTCGTTGCTGGCCAGCGCCAGCCCCGGCAACCCCGACTCCTCCTCGGCCTCCTTCAGCGCCACCCGCGCCAGGTCGCGCTCGCCGTCGGCATGGCCGCCCAATTGCAGCCAGCGCCGCAGCTTGCGGTGATGGGTCAGCAAGGTGCGCTCGCCATCGCGACTGACCAGCCAGGACGAGCCGGTGAAATGCCCGGCCAGGCGCTCGCGCACGAACGGGTCGGCGGCGTCGCCGAGCAGCTCCAGGAAGGTATCGGCCACGGCGGTCTCCTCCGGCCAGCGCGCACGATAGGCCAGCAGTTGCTCGCGCAGACCGCCTTCCGCGGCATTTTCCGTGTCCATCCCCGCCATGTTGCGTCGCTCGCAGCTGAATCTGCCCCATTATCGCCGCCGATGGCCCGGTTGCGCTTGTGGCAAGCCTCCGGCTTTGGCAAGGTACGACGCTTGCGCGCGCGCCGCTGTACGCGGGGCGCGCTTCATGGCCACCGGCCCGCCACGCTTACCGAACACTGGGGACGCACTGAATGCTCAAAGCTCTGTTGAGGGTCAAACCGGTCGAACCCGCCGGCCACGCCGAAGGCGGCCACGACGGCGAGGTCACGCTGAAACGGACCCTCACCGCCAAGCACCTGGTCATGCTCGGCATCGGCGCGGTGATCGGCGCGGGCATCTTCGTGATGACCGGCCAGGCCGCGGCCAACCATGCCGGTCCGGCGGTGATGCTCTCGTTCGTGTTCGCCGGCCTGGCCTGCGCCTTCGCCGGCCTGTGCTACGCCGAGTTCGCGGCGATGATGCCGGTCTCCGGCAGCGCCTATTCCTACTCCTACGCCACCCTCGGCGAAGGCATGGCCTGGTTCATCGGCTGGTGCCTGGTGCTGGAATACCTGTTCGCCGGCTCCAGCGTCGCGGTGGGCTGGTCGGCCTACCTGGTCAGCTTCATCACCACGACCCTGGGCCTGCCGTTCCCGGCGGAACTGGCCAACGCCCCGCTGGCCTGGACCGGCCACGCCTTCGTCGCCTCCGGCGCGATCATCAACCTGCCGGCGGTGCTGGTCGTCGCCGCGGTCAGCGGCCTATGCTATGTCGGCATCACCCAGTCGGCCTTCATCAACTCGATCGTGGTGGCGATCAAGATCGCGGTGATCTGCCTGTTCGTCGGCTTCGGCGTGTCCTACGTCAGCCCCGACAACTGGCACCCGTTCATCCCCGAGAACACCGCGCCGGGCGTGTTCGGCTGGAGCGGCGTGTTCCGTGCCGCCTCGATCGTGTTCTTCGCCTACATCGGCTTCGACGCGGTCTCGACCTCGGCCGGCGAGACCAAGGACCCGCAGAAGAACATGCCGATCGGCATCCTCGGCTCGCTGGTGGTCTGCACCGTCATCTACATCATCGTCAGCGCGGTGCTGACCGGGCTGCTGCCGTATACCGAACTGGGCACCGCCAAGCCGGTCGCCACCGCGCTGGAACACTACCCGCAGCTGACCTGGCTGAAATCGGTGGTGGAAATCGGCGCGATCGCCGGCCTGTCCTCAGTGGTGCTGGTGATGCTGATGGCGCAGCCGCGCATCTTCTACACGATGTCGCGCGACGGCCTGCTGCCGAAGGTCTTCGGCCGGGTCCACCCGAAGTTCAACACGCCCTACGTCGGCACCGTCCTGGTCGGCGTCATTGCCGCCTCGCTGGCCGGCCTGGTTCCGCTGAACGTGCTGGGTGAGCTGGTGTCGATGGGCACCCTGTTGGCCTTCGCCACCGTCTGCGTGGGCGTGCTGGTGCTGCGCTATACCCGCCCAGAGCTGCCGCGCCCGTTCCGGGTGCCGTTCGCCTGGGGGGTGTGCCTGCTTGGCGCGGGCTTGTGCCTGACCCTGTTCTTCCTGGCATTCCGCGAGCACTGGAAGGTATTCATCGGCTGGACCGTGATCGGCCTGTTCATCTACTTCTTCTACGGCATCCGCAACAGCCGCCTGGCACAGAAGCAGAAAGCCTGATCCAACGAAGCCGGCGCCCGCGCCGGCTTCTCCTTTCGTTCGAACACCGGAACGCCTGACATGCTCAAACAGCTCTGGGCCACCAAGCACCCGCACGCCAGCCACGAGGACGCCGGTGGCCTGGGCCTGCAACGCGCGCTCGGTCCGTGGGGGCTGACCGCGCTCGGCATCGGCGCGGTGATCGGCGGCGGCATCTTCGTCATCACCGGCCAGGCCGCGGCCAACCACGCCGGCCCGGCGATCATGCTCAGTTTCGTGCTGGCGGCGGTCTGTTGCGCGTTCTGCGCGATGGCCTACGCCGAGTTCGCGGCGATGGTGCCGGTGTCCGGCAGCGCCTACACCTACACCTACGCCACCTTCGGCGAGCTGGCCGCCTGGTTCATCGGCTGGATGCTGGTGCTGGAGTACGGCGTGTCCGCCTCGGCGGTGGCGGTGAGCTGGACCGGCTATTTCCTCAGCCTGCTCGACCACTTCGGCATCCACCTGCCGGCGGCGCTGGTCAACGCGCCGCTGGACGCCAAGCTGCGCCCGACCGGCGCGATCGCCAACCTGCCGGCGGCGGCGATCGTGCTGCTGCTGACCTGGCTGTGCTACGTGGGCATCCGCAAGTCCTCGGCGATGAACATGGCGATGGTGCTGCTCAAGAGCGGCCTGATCGTGTTGGTCATCGCGGTCGGCTGGAAGTACGTCGACCCGGCCAACTGGCACCCGTTCATCCCGGCCAGCGAGGGTCCCGGCAAGTACGGCTGGGACGGCGTACTGCGCGGCGCGGCGATGGTGTTCTTCGCCTACATCGGCTTCGAGGCGGTGTCGGTGGCCGCGCAGGAGTCGCACCGGCCGCAGCGCGACCTGCCGATCGGGATGATGCTGTCGCTGGTGATCTGCACCGTGCTGTACATCGCGATGGCCGCGGTGATGACCGGGTTGGTGCCCTACACCCTGCTCGGCACCGACGAGCCGGTGGTGACCGCGGTCGCCGCGCATCCGCAGCTGGGCTGGCTGCGGGTGGTGGTCGAGGTCGGCGCGCTGGTCGGGCTGTCCTCGGTGGTGCTGGTGATGATCATCGGCCAGCCGCGGATCTTCATGATCATGGCCCGCGACGGCCTGCTGCCGCCGGTGTTCACCCGGATCCATCCCCGCTACCGCACCCCGCACGTCAACACCGTGATCACCGGCATCGGCATCGCGCTGCTGGCGGCGCTGTTCCCGCTGGACGTGCTGGGCGAGCTGACCTCGATGGGCACGCTGATCGCCTTCGCCGCGGTCTGCGCCGGCGTGCTGGTGCTGCGTCGTACCCAGCCCGACCTGCCGCGCCCGTTCCGGATGCCGGCCGCCAGGCTGATCTGTACCGCCGGCGTGCTCAGCTGCCTGGCGCTGCTGTCGGCGATGACCGCGCACAACTGGATGCTGATGGTGTTGTGGACGCTGGGCGGCATCGTGATCTACTTCGGCTATGGCTACCGCCACAGCAAGCTGCACCGCTGATCGGCCTTGCCTTTGTAGGAGGGACTTCAGTCCCGATGGGCTTTACCGGTGAAGCCCGTCGGGACTGAAGTCCCTCCTACAACCCCCTAAGTCCCTCCCACACTGCGGCAATTGCGCCATAACCGAATGTCATGAGCCGGTATCGGCACGGCGCTAGAATAGGCCGATGAACGCCATCACCGCCCCTCTCCCCTACAGCGCCGCGCGGCTGCACGAACTGGCCAGGCTGCTGATCGGCAACATCCGCGAGCTGGCCCAGGCCGGCTGGACGCCGGCCACCAGTAGCAACTTCTCGCACCGGCTCGACGACCGCCATGCCGCGATCACCGTCTCCGGCCGCGACAAGGGCCGGCTGGTCGAGGACGACATCATGGTCGTGGACTTCGACGGCCAGCCGGTCGGCCGCCAGCTGCGCCCGTCGGCCGAGACCCTGCTGCACACCCAGCTGTACCGCCGCTACCCGGAGATCGGCTGCGTGCTGCACACGCACTCGCCGGCGCAGACCGTTGCCTCGCGCCTGTTCGCCGGCGCCGGCCACGTCCACCTGGAAGGCTACGAGCTGCTCAAGGCCTTCGAGGGCCAGCATACCCACGAGACCTCGATCGACGTGCCGGTGTTCGCCAACACTCAGGACATGAACGTGCTGGCCGCGCAGGTCGACGCGCTGCTGGACCAGGACCGGCCGCTGTGGGGCTACCTGATAGACGGACACGGCCTGTACGCCTGGGGCCGCAACATGGCCGAGGCGCGCCGGCACCTGGAGGCCTTCGAATTCCTGATCGGCTGCGAGCTGGAGCTGATCAAGTTGCGCGGGCCGCGCTGAAGCGCGTCCCTTCCTTCCCTCACAGCCGACACCCTACCGCCATGAGCCGACTCCGCATCTTCTCCGACACCGACCCGCGCACCCCGCAGTTCGACAGCCGCGATGGCGCGGCGATCGCCACCGAGCTGAAAAAGATCGGCGTGGTCTTCGAACGCTGGCAGGCCAACCAGCCGATCGAGCCGGGCGCCACGCCCGAGCAGGTGATCGCCGCCTACCGCGAGGACATCGACCGGCTGGTCGCCCAGCACGGCTTCAAGACCGTGGACGTGGTCTCGATCGCGCCGGACAATCCCAAGCGCGAGGAAATGCGCGCCAAGTTCCTCGACGAGCACTTCCACAAGGAGGACGAGGTACGCTTCTTCGTGGCTGGCTCGGGCCTGTTCACGCTGCACGTCGGCGACTCGGTGTATGAGATCGAGTGCGTGAAGGACGACCTGATCGCGGTGCCGGACGGTACCCTGCACTGGTTCGACATGGGCGCCGAGCCGCACTTCATCGCGATCCGCTTCTTCACCGAGCCGGACGGCTGGGTCGGCCACTTCACCGGCACCGACATCGCACGACAGTTCCCCCGCTACGAACCCGAGAAGGCCCAGAAGGCGAGCTGACGATGACCCGACCGCAGGCGATCCTCACCGATATCGAAGGCACCACCAGCAGCATCTCGTTCGTCAAGGACGTGCTGTTCCCGTACGCGCGGCGTGCGCTGCCGGTGTTCGTGCGCGAGCATGGCAACCATCCGCAGGTGCGGCACTGGCTGAACCAGGTCGCCGACGAGATCGGCGAAGTCGACGAGCATCCGCACGACGAGGCGATCGTCGCCGCGCTGCAGACCTGGATCGACGAGGATCGCAAGCACACCGCGCTGAAGGCCTTGCAGGGCCTGATCTGGGAGGACGGCTACCGCAGCGCCGACTTCACCGCGCACATCTATCCGGACGCCGCCCGGCGCCTGCGCGAATGGCAGGCCGCGGGCATCCCGATCTACGTCTATTCCTCTGGCTCGGTGCCGGCACAGAAGCTGTTCTTCGCCCACAGCGACGCCGGCGACCTGTCCGGCCTGGTGTCCGGCTGGTTCGACACCGAGATCGGCGGCAAGCGCGAAAGCAACAGCTATCGCCACATTGCCGAGCAGATCGGCGTGCCGGCCGGCGCGATCCTGTTCCTGTCCGACGTGATCGAGGAACTCGACGCGGCCACCCGCGCCGGCCTGAAGACCGCGCTGCTCGACCGCGCGCAGGACTACCCGACCCCGCGCACGCTGGAAGAGATCGGCAAGCACCCGCGCGTGCAGGACTTCGACGAGATCGTGTTCCCGGCCTGACGCGTGCTGCCGGCAGGCGACCTTGCCTGCCGGCGCAGCGTTGCCGGTATCGCCGAGTCGTAGTGCTGCAAGGCCCCCCTCGACCGTCGCTCCCGCGAAGGCGGGAGCCCAGCGACTTGCCGCGATCCGCACGAACGCCACTGGATCCCCGCCTTCGCGGGGATGACGAGAAGATGCTTGGCCGGGAAAGCCCTGAATCGTCGCTCCCGCGAAGGCGGGAAGCCCAGTGCCTTGCCGCGATCCGCACGAACGCTACTGAATCCCCACCTGCGCGGGGACGACACGGCCGCCTTGCCAATCCGCCGGATGCACTGTAAACCTGCGCCCTGCCTATCTGCCGCCTGGCGCTCGATGCCGTCGCTCCCTTCCGATCCGCGATGCCCGCTGCGCGGCATCATCGTCCTGCTGGCCTGCCTGCTGCTGTGGCCTGTCGCCGGCTGCTCCTCGCCTCCGGCCGCCGTGCAGGACGAGACCGCGCAATCGCCGCCGCAGGACCCCGAGGACGAGGCCGCATTGCGCAAGGCGCTCGATGCGTTGCCGCCACAGCGTGCCGGCATCGTGGACCTGTACGCGGTGGGCTTCGCCGGCGATGCCAGCGAGGACGTGTTCCGCAACGAGGCGCTCTACCTGAAAACACTGTTCAACCAGCGCTTCGCCGCGGACGGACGCGTGGTGACGCTGATCAACCATCCGGACAACCTCACCGAGCGCCCTTACGCCCCGCTCGCCACCTACGACAACCTCTACGACACGCTGGCACGGATCGGGCAGCTGATGGATCCGGACGAGGACGCCTTGCTGCTGTTCGTCACCACCCACGGCACCGAGGACCACACGCTCTACGTACAGGTCAGCGCGGACGAGGAGGACTGGATCACGCCGAAGGACCTGCGCCAGGCACTGGACGACGCCGGCATCCGCAACCGCGTGATCGTACTGTCGGCCTGCTATTCCGGCGGGTTCATTCCGGCACTCAAGAGCCCGGACACGATGATCATCACCGCCGCGCGCGCCGACCGCGCGTCCTTCGGCTGCGGCAACACCGCCGACGCCACCTATTTCGGCCAGGCCTGGCTGGTCGATGCACTCAACCAGACCGATGACTTCGAACAGGCCTACCGGCTCGCCGTCGATGAGATCGCCGCGCGCGAGAAGGCCGAGGGCGAACCGCCGTCGATGCCCCAGGTATGGCGCGGCGGGCGTATCGGCAAGGTGCTGGAGCACTGGCGTGCCGGCCTGCATCCCGGCGCCGAAGTGCCTTATCGCGTGCCCGAGCCGACGCCCTCGCTGGACAACCTGCAGGCCGCGCACCTCCTGCCGAGCCGGCCACTTCCTGCGAGTAATTCGCATTTCCGCATGCCGCCGAACGAGTGGCTACACTGCGCCGCACAGCGAGCCAGCCCACCCGCAAGCCAGCTTCCGATCCCAAGCCAGCCCGCCATCGCCTGCCAGCCCGGATCTCCCTGACCTTGCCCGAACGAGGCACGCGTCGTCTTGATGGTTTTCGCATCCGCTCAGCTGTCGCCGCCTCCATAGGCTATCCATCGCTCCAGCCAGGTTCGCAGCAAGCTGGCGCCCAGGTAGACCAGCACGGTCCCGATCGGCCAGCCGATCAACACTCCCCATATTCCCAGGTACAGCCCGCTCCACAGCGCCATCTCCACGCAGGCGTCCAGGCTCTCGCGCCAGCAGCGCCGAGGATCGGCAGGAGCGCCATCGCGCCCAGCAGCCCGAGCAGCAGCCCGCAGGCCAGCGCGAACACCAGCATGCGGCGATCCGAATGCAGCAGCCACGGAGGGCATCGCCGTTGTGTCTTCTGCGCAGCCCCAGCAGTCTCCGTTCCGGCCCGGCGCAGCGACCTTACTCGGCGTCAGGCGTCCGTGCCTTCATGTCGGCCGCTATCTCGAAGGCGAACGGTTTCTCCAGCAGCGTCTGCACGACGGTGCCGAAACGCGAGCGATCATTCGGATCGAGCCGTGCGACCACGCGTACATGACCGGCCTGGGTGGCTACCCGGATGCGCAGGCCCGGACGGATCCACTCGTAGACAACCCGGCCCCAGTCCCAGTCGTCGTACGCGCTCCAGGGACCGATCACCGACACCAACTGGTCGACATGGCGACCCTCGTAATTGCTGGTCACCGCGAAGAATGCCTCCAATTCCGCCACGTCGGCCGGCTTTGGCGGGACAGCGGCCTGGACGGTGGCGGTGGTACCGGCAGCGGGGGCGTCCGCCAGCCGCTGCGCCCGTCCGATCCAGCGACCGAGTGCCGGTCCGTGCCGACCCTCGTGGTCGCGTATCCGCAACCATGCGAAGCCGGCCAGGCACGCAAGGCCGGTGAGCGGGTGGCCGCGCCACAGCAGCCACCACCCCAGCGGCAGCAGCAGCCAGGTCAGTATTCGCATACCGGTTCGACGGCGCTTGCCGGCGTCTCCACCTGCGCGCGCAGCCAGGCGCTTCGATGGTGGCCGTCGTAGCTCCAGTAACGATAGGGCTGGAAGCCACGCCCGCGCTTGCGCGCGCATATCCGCGCGGCGGGCTGCAATGGACCGCCGGCCATCGAGTGCGCCGCCAGTCCTTCGCCCAGCGGGTACAGCCTTTGATGCTCCTGCTCCGCGCCGCCCTGGATTTCCACGCTCTGCATGCGGCCCTCCAGGCAGCCCCACTTCAGCGGCGAAGGCCGGATCAGCCAGCGCCGCGCGGCACACGCCAGCCACCACAGCAGGCAAAACAACTGCCAAAACGGCTCGATGTACAAGGGATAGCGTTTGAGATAGCGCGTTTGCAATATGGTCTCCCGCTCAGCGATTTTTGGACAGCCAGGGTGCTCGACGATGGCGAGTGCCGGCGACCTGCGCCGCCCTGGCGCGGATGTCCGCCATCGATCGATGACTTTTTTCATCGCTTCTCCATATGGCATTTACAGCATCCTGCTCAGGATGAAAACGTCTGCGGCGGCGTCACTTTGGCAAGCTGCCGGACTTCCTCGTCGCTCAAGGCCGGACCGCCCAAGGTCGCCAGGACAGAGTCCGGGAAAGGCGGCAGATCACGACCCTTGCGCGGCTTGCGCAGTTTCTCCCCGTGCTGGATCGCAGGACCATCCTCTTCCATGTAGCGGCGAATATGCTCGTACAACTGCCAGAGCATTTCGTCTTCGTACCAGCCCAGATAGCCTATCGGCTCCTTGACCAGTAGTTTCTTGGGATGATCAGGATCTGGCGCCCACAACTCCAGACGATACGAATCACGCATGCTCGATCCCATGGCCTGCCTGAACTTGTAGCTGCGCGCCTGCAATGAATCCCATGTCACAGTAACCGGCGAAATAAACCTTGATGTCTCCCAAAACCGCCAGAACGGATGAAATTTTATTTGTGAAAATGTCACCGTTTTGGATTTTTTATCAAACAAAACAGGCTGATCTTTGGGTAAAAAGTAGCCGCTTTTGATCAAATAAATTCCACCAATAAGAAAAAAAACCCTCCCGGAATTGCTATCAACCATGTCGCCCATTGCCCAAGCCCAATGGCAAAGGCAGTCCAGAACAACACAAGAGAGAAACCAACAGTCATTATTCCACCAAAACCAACATCCCCGCGATCTACTGCCGACCCCATCACCCCCCCCACACTGATCGCATTCGGGTAAACCGCCAGCAATGACTCGCAAGTGCTTGCGCGCTCATGCACAGGCTGCTTCTTATCCGTCGGCGCCACGCGATGAGGCTTGCCGCCCAAGATGGTCTTGCGCTGTTGGGGGGTCAGTTCAAACCAGGGCTCGCCCTCTTTCCATTCTGGCAGCAGGACACGGTATGAGGGATTGTTGGCTTTGCCCATCTATTCTCGACCATGCAATATTTTCCATACCAATACACGATCATGGAAGCCGAAGTAAACAGGTGAAGCCCACTGGACCGGTGCTCCTGCGGTTGGCAGATCGGCCTGCGCTCCCGCGCCAGGCGCAGGCACCCGCCATCGAGGTCGAAGTAGTTCACTGCGTCGGCGAACACCGCGCCATCGCGCCGCAGCGGGCTTCAGAACCCGGAACCGTCCATGCCGAACCGACCGGGTACACGGATCGGAAGCTCAAGCCTGAAGGGGCAAGTCCGCTTCCCGGTTTGCCGCCTCATCTCGGATGGAACCGAGCATGACCCCGTGCGTACCCGGTACGGCCTCCCGCCAATGGCGGATAATCATCGCGTGCCGACTTGGCATTGCCTCCCACGCATCGCCCGAACATGTCCGAACCTCGCCCGGATCCCTTCGATTACGCCGACATACGGCCCACCGACCGCAACCGGCCGATCGACACCCTGCCCTCTCCGTTCGGGCATGGCCCGGCCGCGGACGGG
>JASGDF010000071.1:0-3070 GCA_047607345.1 Pseudomonas sp.
CGTAGGCGATGGCGCGCGTGCGCAGCGGATCGCCGTTGTCGCCCAGCCGGTCGAACACGCGCGGCGTGACGGCATGGCCCTGCGCATCCACCAGCGCGCACCAGCGCTCGCACAGCGCGAACAGCGGTGCCGGCGGCGGCTCAGGCGGCACATCCGCGCGCGCGGACGGCGGTGCCCCGGCCAGTAGCGCCAGCGCCGCGAGCGCACCATGCAAGACAGGGAAGCATCTCATGGACTGCAAGTGCCTTCAGTTGCGGGACTGGTCGGGAAAGGCGCCCTGCCCGGCGGCGTCGCGCAGGGCGGGCGGCAGGCGCCAGCGATAGATCTGGCGGTCGCCCAGCACCCACAGGTCCTCGCCATTCCACGAGAACGCCAGCGCATGGGCGTCGCCCCGGGTGGCGGAGGTGTCGAGGCGAACGGGCGTGCGGCGCTGCGCGACCTCCCACAGCGCGAGCGGGAAGCCGCGGGAACTCTCCCCGGCCACGTTGGGGCTGCGGTCAGCCTGGGAGCCCAACGCCAGGAAGCGGCCGTTCGCCGAACGGGCGGCGGCCTCCAGCGTGCCCGAGCGCCCCAGCAGGGCGGACAGCACCTCGCCGCTCTGGAGATCGACCACGTGCATGCCCACGAAGCGCTCGACCTCGCCCGCGCTGCCGTCCAAAGGCGGCGGCATGGCGTTGCCGCCGTCGTGCAGCATCAGCACGAAGCCGGTGGCGATCCAGCCCGCCTGCGGCGAGCCCAGCGCCCGAGGCACCCATTGCGCCATGCCGGTGGCGTTGGCGCGGTTCGGCTCGCCGAAGCGCTGCGGCAGCGCGATGGCGCGCAGCACCCGGCCGCTGGCCGCATCGAGCCGGGCGATGCCGGCGGGGTCTTCGATCCAGAACGCGGAGCTCTCGCGCCAGCGCACCGGCAGGATGAGCGAATTGCCACGCAGGATACGCACGTCCTGCATCAGCGACTGGCGCGGCGCGTCGAAGCGCGGCGCGAACGACCAGCGGCCGGCCGGCGCGGGCTGCAGCACGCGCAGGAAGTCGTTGAAGCGCCCATCACCCTCGGTCCGCTCGCTGTATGGCCGGGTGAAGTACGTGAAGATCGCAGGCTGCTGCCGGCCGTCGAGCACCCAGTTCTGCCCCTCGAACTTGAAGTCGTCGCGATCACCGCCCGCCCAGGCGACGCGACGGACATCGAGCCGGCGCGACGCCACGTCGTACGCGATCAGGCTGGGTGCCGCGTCGCGCTGCGCGCTGCCGTCGAACCACACGGTGCGCCCATCGGCGCTGAGCGACAGCGTGGCCGCGCCGCCGGCGCCGCGCCACACATCCTCGGCCTGCCAGCCCCCGTCCTTCGCGTGCAGCCGCCACACGCGCACGGGCGGACCGGTGTCGTCCATCAGCTCGGCGCTGACGAGCAGGTCGCCCCCGGGCAGCGCCAGCAGTTCGCGGGGATACAGCGGCGCATAGCGGGCGGGGTCCCCGCCGATCACCAGCGCGCCCCACGGCACCGCCTCGGGCTGGAGGGCAGGGACATCGGCGGCCGGCGCGGTCAGCGCCAGCGCGGGCACCGGCGGCAATGCGGGGGGCTGGATCCAGGCCTGGGGCGCGTCCGCCACCGCCACCGTGACCGGGCCGGGCAGCGCCAGCAGCGCACCGCGCACCGCCTTGAAGACCGATGCGGGCACCACGCCGCCGTCGATGCGGCTGGCTGGCGACGTGCTCAGGATGTCGAAGTTCTTGAGCTGCTTGAGCAGCGTGGCGTCCGGGTTCGGATAACTGTCGTTGCGGGAGATCCGCACGGCAGTCGCAGGATGCCCGAACGCGGCCGACACGTCGAAGACGTAGACCTCCAGCCGGCTCTTCTGGCGCCCGATGAATCCGTGGCTGTCCTCCCGTCTGGCCAGCCAGTAGGCGTACGGCTGCTGGAATGCGTCCACCTCGATGCGGTCCTGCGGGGCCGATTCCAGGGAGGCGTGGGCCAGCGCCAGCCGCTGCCGCATCTCGTCCGCCGTGATGGCCCCCTGCGCGACGGCCTGCCGCAGGTACGGCAGGGCGTCGCGTTCGACCAGGGCGGCGCGCAGATCGGGCCGGCGCGACAGCAGCACCTTGTCCCAGCCATCGCGCTGGTACGCCAGCGGGCTCCGGCCGGCATCGATCTCCAGCCGGCCCTGCGGCTGGAGCGCCCGCGCCACCGCGGGCTGCACCTGGGCAAAGGGCGCCTCGGCCAGCAAATAGGCGACGCTGGCGACTTGTGCGCCGCCGGGGCCTTGCCACACCAACACCTGTTCGCCATGGTCGGCGGCGACCGGCGCCTGCTCGCGGTGGCTGGCCGCCGGCTCCAGCCGCCAGGGCATGCCGGCGGCGGCAGTGGCGGCCAGGGGGATCATCGCGGCGAAAAGCAGCGCGCCGCGCAAGGTCGTCCAAGGGTGCTTCATGCTGCGATGATAGATAGAAGGCTCGAAATCAACCATGTCCGACGCTGATCCCAGACCCTCCCTGCTGAGCCTGCTGCTCCAACTGTTCTGGATACTGTTCAGGCTGGTCGCGCCCATCGCCGTGCTGGCCTGGCTGCCGCCTCCTTGGGCACTGGGAACGGCGCTGCTGGCGGCGGCGGGCGCGTGGCTCGCCGCGCGGCTGGGCTGGATGCGCGCGGCCAGTGGGTGCGACGAGTTGCTCGCGGTCGGCGTCATCGGCTTCGCGCTGTCCGTCTTCCGGCATGCGGCCATCGGCTGGTGGCGCATCCCGCTGACCGTCGTGCTGCTGCTCGCCGGCCTGGCCCTGGCCGGGTGGCTGTCCCGGCGGCTGGGGCTGAAACCCGCCGAGCCGGAGCCGATCGACCCGCCGCCCTGGAAAGGCACGAGCGCCTGGCGGGGCGGTGACCTGCAGACCCCGCAGGGCGAGCCGGTGCGCAGCTTTGGCTGGAGCGAGATCGGCATGGGCGGGCCAACCTACGGCAGCTACCTGCTGCCCGAGGGCGTGCTGCTCATAGGCCTGGGCGCGTCGGCGCGTTTTTCCGACAGCGGCCGCTACTTCGCCGCGCCGCTGCCCAGCCGCGACCGCTGGGGCCTGCTGGTGCTCGA
>JASGDF010000072.1:0-11584 GCA_047607345.1 Pseudomonas sp.
GTACGGACGCGCCGGCCTCTGTGGAGGGGCTCCAGCCCCGAGGGGCCTGCCTGTGCAGTCCGTCGGGGCTGGAGCCCTTCGCATATGGCGACATCGCAGCGTTCCGGATTCCGCCGGAACAGCGCCGGCCGATCCCGGTAAGATGGCCGGGTTGGTGCCGAATCTGCCGAAATGTCCCTCAAGATCAACGAGCTCTGCGTCAATTGCGACGTCTGCGAGCCGGCCTGCCCGAACCATGCCATCTCGATGGGCGAGACGATCTACCTGATCGATCCGGCGCGCTGTACCGAATGCGTGGGCCACTTCGACGAGGCCCAGTGCGTGGTGGTGTGCCCGGTCGAGTGCATCGATCCCGACCCGGACATCCCCGAGACCCACGAGCAACTGCTCGCCAAGCTGCTGCGGCTGCAGCGCGACCATCCCGAACTGTACGACCAGGAGCCCCCCGCCCCATGAGAACGCTCGTCCGTCATGCCCTGCTGCTGGGCCTGCTGCTGTCGCCGGCCGCCTGGGCCGACCCGTCCTCGGCCGCCGCCGCGCATCCTCCCGGCGCGGCCGTCGCCAGCGGCCACCGCCTGGCCACCGAGGCCGGCCTGCAGATCCTGCGCGAGGGCGGCAACGCGTTCGACGCGGCGGTGGCGGTGTCCTCGACGCTCAGCGTGGTCGAGCCGATCAGTTCGGGACTGGGCGGCGGCGGCTTCTTCCTGCTGCACGATGCGAAAAGCGGGCAGGAGGTGATGCTCGACGCGCGCGAGGTCGCGCCGGAGTCGGCCTCGCCGGACAAGTTCCTGGACAAGGACGGCAAGCTCGACCCGAACAAGTCGGTCAACGGGCCGTGGTCGGCTGGTATCCCGGGCCTGCCTGCGGCGCTGGTCGAGCTGGCCACGCAGCATGGCAAGCTGCCGCTCAAGCAGTCGCTGGCGCCGGCGATCCGGATCGCGAACGAGGGTTTCCCGGTCTACGCGCGCATGGCGCGCGGCTATGCGCAGCGGCGTGAGGTGATGGAGCGCTATGCCGGTACCCGCGAGGTCTACCTGCGCAACGGCAAGCCGATCGCCGAGGGCGAGATCTTCAAACAGCCCGAGCTGGCGCATACCCTGACCCTGCTCGGGGACAAGGGCTTCGACGGCTTCTACAAGGGCGAGACCGCCAGGAAGCTGATCGCCGGGGTCAACCAGGCTGGCGGCAAGTGGACCGCCGCCGAACTGGCCGGCTACCGGGTCAAGCAGCGCACGCCGATCCAGTTCGACTACAAGGGCTGGAAGATCACCACCGCGGCGCCGCCGTCCTCCGGCGGCATCGCCCTGGCGGCGATGCTGCAGATCCTGGAGGGCTACGACCTCAAGGCGCTGGACCCGGCGCACCGCACCCACCTAGTGGTAGAGGCAATGCGCCGTGCCTATCGCGACCGTACCTTCTTCCTAGGCGATCCCGACTTCACCGCGATCCCGCAGCGCGTGCTGCTGAGCAAGGACTACGCGCTCGGCCTGCGCTCGACGATCAACCCGGACAAGGCCACGCCCAGCGACCTGCTGTCGGGCAACCCGACCCCGCTCGAGGACGACGAGACCACCCACTTCTCGATCATCGACGGCGAGGGCAACCTGGTCGGCGCCACCCAGACGGTGAACCTGCTGTACGGCTCGGGCCTGATCCCGAAGGGCACCGGCGTTCTGCTCAACGACGAGATGGACGACTTCGCGCTCAAGCCGGGCACGCCGAACGCGTTCGGAGTGATGGGCTACGAGGCCAACGCGCCCAAGCCGGGCAAGCGTCCGCTCAGCTCGATGACGCCGACCTTCATGCGCAACGCCGACAAGACCATCGTGCTCGGCACGCCGGGCGGCAGCCGCATCATCACGATGGTGCTGCTGGGCATCCTCGGCTACGACGACGGCCTGACTCCGCAACAGGTCGCCGCGCTGCCGCGCTACCACCACCAGTGGCTGCCGGACGTGATCGAGGCTGAGAGCGGCACCTTCGACGATGCCACCGTGCAGGCCCTGCAGGCGATGGGCCACACGCTCAAGCTGCCGGGCGACAGCGCCGCCGGCGGACGCGGTTCCAGCCATGTCTGGGGCAACCTGCAGACGGTCGAATGGGATCGGCGCGGCAATGCCTTGGCCGGCGGCAGCGATCCGCGCAACGAGGTCGGCGCGGCCGAGGTGCAGCTGGATACGCCGGCGCGCTGACGGTATCCACCGTGATCGTCCCTGCCTGCGCAGGGACGATGGCTTCAGCGGCGTGGTTTCCGAAGCCTCGACGCCGGTTCATCGATATTTCAAAGCTGAGATTCGGGTCGATCCATGGCAATACCCGGAAGCTCGATGGCGGCGCGATGTTCGGCAACGCGCCGCGCGTGCTATCGGAGCAGTGAGTGCCCCCGCCGCCGCCAACCGCATCGATCTGGCAAGGCACGGTCCACAGATCAGCCATGCGGCTGCTGAAAGGCACCTTCCCGCCTGCGCGGGGATGACAGGTTCTTACTCCACCCGCGTGCCGAAGATCCGGTCGCCGGCATCGCCCAGGCCCGGCAGGATGTAGCCCTTCTCGTTGAGGCGCTCGTCGATCGCGGCGGTGTAGACCTCCACGTCGGGGTGCGCCGCCTCCAGCGCCTTCAGGCCTTCCGGTGCGGCGACCAGGAAGATGCCCTTGATGCGGCGCGCGCCGGCGCGCTTGAGCATGTCGATGGTGGCGATCAGGGTGCCGCCGGTGGCCAGCATCGGGTCCAGGATCAGCGCATCGCGTTCGGTCAGGCGGCCGGTCAGGCGCTCGAAGTAGGGCACCGGCTGCAGGGTTTCCTCGTCGCGCTGCAGGCCGACCACGCTGACCCGCGCGGCAGGGATCAGCGCCAGCACGCCCGGCAGCATGCCCAGCCCGGCGCGCAGGATCGGCACCAGGGTGATCTTGGCGCCGGCGATGCGCTGCACCTGCACCGGGCCGGCCCAGCCGGGCTGGATGTGCGACTCGGTCTCCAGGCCGGCGGTGGCCTCGTAGGCCAGCAGTGTGCCCAGCTCCGTCACCAGTTCGCGGAAACCCTTGGTGCTCAGTTCGGCGTCGCGCAGCAAGCCGATCTTGTGCTGCACGAGAGGGTGGCGGACTTCGACGATCTTCATGGGCGCTTCGCGGAGGGGGACGGGCACAGTGTGCCGCAGCGCCGGCATCGCTTTCCAGCCACGGCTGCGCGCGTGTACACCCGCGCGCACGTCCGCGCAGCGTCGGAAATTCGTTAAATTCCTGTCCAAATGTCACGGGCATGAAATCTCTCTGACATAGGGTGCCACCCCATCATCGATCAACATGGGGAATCCGGCAGTGCACAGCAAGCATCCGTTGTTCGTGGCGATCGCCATAGGTCTGGGCGCGTCTTTGCTGACATCGGCCGCGCAGGCGGCAATCGATGCCGACGCGCCGGCCACCGCGGTCGACCTCGATCGGGTCGAGGTCCGCCCGCTGCTGGAAGCGCAGGCGCGCGCGGTGGACCTCAAGCGCGAGTCCGACGCGATCCTGGATGCGGTTTCGGCCGATGAGGTGGGCGACTATCCGGACCAGAACGTCGCCGAGTCGCTGCAGCGCCTGCCGGGCGTCAGCGTGACCCGCGACCAGGGCGAGGGCCGCTTCGTGGTGGTGCGCGGCCTGGACGCGGCGCTCAACAGCGTCAGCGTCGACGGCATCGAGATCGGCACGCCGGAGAGCGACAACCGCGCCGCGCCAATGGACGTGATTCCGTCCGAGTCGACCGAACGGTTGAAGGTGGTCAAGTCGCCGACCCCGGACATGCCGGGCGACTCGATCGGCGGTGCGATCCAGGTCGAATCGGCTTCGGCGTTCGACCGCGATGGGCGCAGCATCCGCGCCAAGCTCGAGGCCAACCACCAGCAGCTCAGCGGCAAGACCAGTCCCAAGGCCTCGTTCAACTACAGTGATATCTTCGCCGACGACAGTTTCGGTATCGCGCTGGGCGTGAACTACCAGGACCGCACCTTCCAGTCCGACAACACCGAGGGTGATTACGAGCAGATCGACAACGGCGATCTGGTGATGACCGAGCAGCAGCGTCGCAAGTACTACATCGAGCGCAAGCGGATCGGTGCCAATCTCAACCTTGACTGGCGTCCGGACGATGACAACCGCTATTACCTGCGTACGCTGTTCAGCAGTTTCAAGGACGCCGAGACCCGCCAGAGCACCGTGATCTCCTTCGATGCCGACGACATCGAGGCCAACGGCGACGGCACCTATTCCGCGCCGGTCGACAAGATCACCAAGCGGGTGCGCTATCGCACCAAGCAGCAGGACACGCTGGCGGCAAGCTTCGGCGGCGAGAACCGCCTGCGCGATGCGGTGCTCGACTACCAGTTCGGGTACACCAAGACCCGCGAGCGGGTGAACGACGAGATGGAGGCGCGCTTCAAGTATGACGGCGACGACCTCGATGCCACCATCGACCAGAACGGCCGGCTGCCGACGATAGACCTGTCCAGCGACGACTGGACCGACAATGGCAACTACACGTTCGACAAGTTCGTGATCTCGCCGGGCCGCACCGACGACGACGAGTACAGCGCCAAGGTCAACGTGCGCTTCGACGGCGACAATGCCAGCTACAAGTTCGGCCTGCTCGGGCGCTGGCGCGACCGCAGCGTCGACAACGACGAGAGCGAACTGTCCGAAGGCCCCGACATCGACCTGGCCGACTGGACGGTGGCGGCGCCCGCGCATCGCCACAACAGTCTCGGCGAGGCGCTCAGCTCCTCGGCGATGCGCGCCTACTGGGCGCAGTACGGCAGCCTGTACAGCGCCGACGACGGCGACGTCGGCAGCAATGCGGTGGGCGCGCTGTCGGAAGACTACGTCTCCAGCGAGGACATCCTGGCCGCCTATGCGATGGGCACCTGGGACATTGGTGCACTGCGGGTGATTGCCGGCGTGCGCGTGGAGAACACCCAGTTCAAGGCGTCCGGCTACCAAGTCGATGTCGCCGAGGATGGCGAGTCGTTCACGGTCAGCCCGCTCGAGGCCAGCGCCAGTTACACCAGCGTGCTGCCGGGTGTGCACCTGCGCTGGAACGGCGGCGATGACTGGGCGCTGCGCGCGGCGCTCAACAAGACCGTGTCGCGACCGGCCTTTGGCCAGATCGCGCCGCACGCGACGATCAACAACGACGACGAGGAGGTCGAGCTGGGCAATCCGGACCTGGATCCGTACCAGTCGACCAACCTCGACCTGTCGTTCGAGCGCTACCTGGGCAAGAGCGGCATCGTCTCGCTGGGCCTGTTCGGCAAGTCGATCGATGGCTATATCGTCGATACCGTGGTCGACAACGATGCGCAGTACGCCGGCTATGACGTCAGCATGGCGATCAACGGCAAGAGCGCCAGGGTCTACGGTGCCGAGTTCAACTGGCAGCAGCAGCTCGACTTCCTGCCGGAAGGCTGGAACGGGTTGCTTGCCGGCGTCAGCGGCACCTGGTTGCATACCGAGTTCGATCCGGGCCTTTCCGGCCGCGAAGGCGAGGACTTCACCCTGCCGCGTGCCTCCAAGAACGTCTACACCGCTTTCCTGGGCTACGAGCGCAACGGTTTCTCGACGCGGGTCTCGGCGGTCTACCGCAGCGAATACCTCGATGAACTGGGCACGTCCCGCGACTACGACATCTTCGTGGCGCCCAACACCCAGCTCGACTTCAGCCTCGATTACCAGCTCACCGACAACGTGCAAATCTACTTCGATGCTTCCAACCTGCTCGACAAGCCGCTGGAACGCTACCAGGGCACGCGTTCGCATACCCAGCAGTACGAGGAATACGGCCGCAGCTTCGCCGCCGGCGTGCGGGTGAAGCTGTGATGGGCGCGCTGCCGATGTTGCGCATGGGCACGCTGGCGCTGGCCTGCGGACTGGTGGTGGCTTGCGCCAAGGCGCCTCCGGCCGATCCGGTCACGCCGCCGGCCGCCGCGCCGGCACCGGTCGATCGCGAGCCGGACGAGGGCGCCGGGAAGGATCCGCTGCTGAGCGAGGCCCAGGTTGCGCATGTCGTGGTGCCGGAAGCCTTCGTCAGTGTTTCCACGCCACAGGACAACGTCGATTCGCCGGCCAGCTGGCGCGACGCCGACGGCCGGCTCAGGGTCGCGGTCACCGCCAAGAAGAGCGGCGAGCTGGTGATCTACGACGGCGATACCGGCCAGCGCCTGCGTACCGTGGGTGGCAAGGGCGCCGGACCGGGCCAGCTGGAGCGGCCCAACGGCATCGCGGTAACCGGCGATCACCTCTGGGTGGTCGAGCGCGACAACCACCGCGTGCAGCTGTTCCAGCTGCCGGACTTCAAGCCATTGCTGAGCTTCGGCCAGGCCGATCTGAAGCAGCCCTACGGCCTGTGGGTGCAGGCGCAGGGCGAGGGCTACGAGGTCATCGTCAGCGACAACTACATGTCGCCGCAGAACGAGGATCTGCCGCCGCCGCTGGCCGAACTGGACAAGCGTTTCCGGCGCTACCGGGTGCAGCCCGGTCAGGCCGGCTGGAGTGCACAGCTGACTGGCAGCTTCGGCGATACCGGCCAGGCCGGCGCCATCCGCATCGCCGAGTCGCTGTGGGGCGATCCGCAGCACGATCGTCTGTTGATCGCCGAGGAGGACGTGGCCACCGGCACCCGCCTGCGCGAATACGGCCTGGACGGGCGCTACCGTGGCCGCGACGTCGGCGCCGGGCTGTACAAGGCACAGGCCGAGGGCATCGCGCTGATGCGCTGCGCCGACGGCAGTGGCTGGTGGATCGGCACCGACCAGTTCAAGGACCGCAGCGTGTTCCACCTATTCGACCGCGCCACGCTGGAGTACGTCGGCTCGTTCGCCGGCAAGGTCACCGCCAATACCGATGGCGTGTGGCTCGACGAGCGCGGCGATGCGCGCTTCCCGCAGGGCGTGTTCTACGCGGTGCACGATGATCAGGCACTGGCTGCGTTCGACTGGCGCGATATCGCCCGCGCGCTGAAGCTCAAGCAGTGCGCCCGATGAGGCGGCAGGCCCGCCGATGGACTCGGGCACTGCTGCTGGGGCTGGCAACTGGCGCGGTCGGTGCCGCGCCGGCCGCCGAGCCCAACACGCAGGTGCCGGCGGGCAGCCGGCACTATGCGGCCAGCGGCTTCCCGGATCGCATCGTCGCCTCGCCGGCGCAGGACGCCGCGCACGGCTTCGCGGTGATGTGGCGGACCGACGCGTCGGTCGAGCGGCCGCTGCTGGAACTGGTGGTGGCCGGCGACTCGCCGGACCTGGGCACGCCGCGCAGGATCGTCGCCACGACCGCCGTGCTGCAAGGCGAGAACGGGGTCTCGCACCACCACCGCGCCGACGTCGATGGCCTGCAGCCGGACACGCTGTACGCCTATCGCGTGCAGGGCAGGGACACCTGGGGGCCGTGGACGCAGCTGCGCACCGCGGCCGGTGCCGACGCGCCGCTGACCCTGCTGTACTTCGGCGACACCCAGAACAAGAACCTCAGCCTGGTCTCGCGGGTGATCCGCCAGGGTTGGCGCAGCGCGCCGGAAGCGCGGCTGGCGCTGTTCGCCGGGGATCTGGTCAGCGGCAAGGACGGCGTGGACGACAACGAGTGGGGCGAGTGGTTCGAGGCCGGGCGCTGGCTGCTGGAAGGCACCGCGGTCGCGCCGGCGCCGGGTAACCACGAGTACCGCGAGGAATTCGAGGACACTCCGCGGCAGCGGCGCGTGCTCGGTGGACACTGGCCGGTGACCTTCGCGCTGCCGCGCAACGGCGCCGCCGCCGCCGACCACACCAGCTACTGGTTCGACTACCAGGGCGTGCGCGTGGCGGTGCTCGACGGCACCTCGGTGCTGGATCTGGGCAGCGGCGCGACGCAGGCGCAGTGGCTGGACACGGTGTTGTCCGGCAACCCGCATCCGTGGTCGATCGTGCTGATCCACCAGCCGTTCTATTCGCCGCGCGCCGAGCGCGACAACGCCAAGTTGGTCGAGCAGGTGTTGCCGGTGATCCGCCGGCACCGGGTCGACCTGGTATTGCAGGGCCACGACCACACCTATGGCCGCCGTGGCGACGAGGGCGGGGCGGCCACGCCGGTGTTCGTGGTCTCGGTGGCCGGCCCCAAGCAGTACCGGCTGTCGGATTTCGCGCGCCGCACGATGAAACCGGTCGGTGAGGACACCCAGCTCTACCAGGTGCTGCGCATCGACCCGCAGCGGCTGGCCTACGAATCGCGCACCGCCACCGGGCGTCTCTACGATGCGTTCGAACTGGTCCGCGACGGCCAGGGCAAGCGCCTTGTCGAACGCGAGCAGGGCCGCATCGCGCCGCGCGATTGCGCGCGCCCGCTCTCGCCGAAGGGACGCGAGGATCGTTGCTGGGAATGAACGCTGCGGTTGTGGGAGGGACTTCAGGCCCGACAGGCTTCACCGGGAACGCCTGTCGGGACTGAAGTCCCTCCTGCAGCGGTTACTACAGGAACCGCATCGAGGCGTTTTTCATCAGCACCTCGGTGCCCACGCGCGGCAGGAAGTGGCTGCCCCAGTTCGGCCCGGCCACCCACTCGGCCACCGGCACCCAGGTGCCGCTGCGGGCATCGCCCGGAGCATGGCCCTGGTCGTCCTCGAGTCCTCCGGCGTTGGGCGCGCGGCCGCGCTGCCAGGGGAACTGGATGCGCACCTGGTGGTCGCGGCTGGGCGTGACCGCCGCGTCGGCCTGGCCGACCACCCGCGCGCTCAGCGGGCCGTGCAACTGCGGGCGCTCGCGCGGCAACGCACGCAGCGCGGTGCCCTCGGGCACCGCCACGAAGCGGTTGCGGTAGCCGCCGGTGTCCATCGCGTCGCGGCCGAGCAGCGCGGCGATGCCGGTGTCGAGGTTGTTGCGGGCGGTGTGCTCGACGGCCAGCACGGTGAAGCGCTGGCCGCCGTACTGCGGATGCTGGCTCAAGGTGAAGCTGCCACCGCTGGCCAGGGCGCGCACGCTGCCCGACCCGGCGTGCAGGACCGCTGCCACGCGCAGGGCGTCGAGCCGGTGCCGGGCCGCGTCGTCGGCCCAGGCCGCCTCGCCGAAGCGGCCCGCTCGCGGTTGCACGTAGACCTCCAGCGGCGGCAGCGCGCCGGCCTCGGCCTGGCTGTGGCCGCCACTCGCGGCCAGCTTCTCGGAATGCCAGCTGGCCACCGACACGGCGCTGGGGGTGACCCGGCGCTGGGCGCCGAAGGCGCCGATCGCGTCGGTCGCCTCGGCGACGTCGCTGCGATGGAAGCGCAGCGTGCCGGCATCGGGCAGCGCCGCCTGCGGGTCGAACACCACCAGGGTGTGCTCGCCGCCGTCCTCGCCGAGGGCGTGATCGTAGCGCCAGGCCAGGCCGGCCTCGGCCAGCAGGCGGGTGACGAAGTCCCAGTCGCTCTCGCGGTACTGGGTGGTGATCGGCCGGGCCGGCAGCACCTGCTGGACATCGAAGCGGAAGCGGGCCTGCGGGTACTGAGCGAAGATCCGCTCGCACACCGCGCGGGCGTCCAGGTCCTGGAAGATCACCGCGTTGCGGCGCAGGGTGAGCAGCGCGGTCGAACCCGGGGAGTTGACCAGGTATCCGCATCTATCTCACTCAATTATTGCCAATTTGCCTTCTCTAACTATTATCCGCTGGGTTTTTATCTCGAAGTCCGGAGGGGATGCGGATTTAAAATTTGCTATTTCTGGATAATCAGAAGGGAGAATAGCATCTTGAGGCGTGGTACCTCGATCAGAGACAAGTGAAATCGATTTTAAGCAACTTTGAACAAGAAGTGAATCTTGTAACCTAGCTACATGGCCATCAATTTTAATAAGTAAAATATAGTCCTCATAGCCTGCTCCGCAATATCCTTCGGGCTTATCTGGAGCAGAGGCAATACGAATGACGATGGCGAATGCCGGCGAGTCATAAATATTAAATATTTTCTTGCTTAAAACGAATGTTTCGCTGGCTTTTAATAGTTTTTGCAGCAGTGCCGCATCTGCACGCGTTATATTTTTTTTTGAATTATGGCGGGATTTTCTTGTGAAATAGCTATTGCCAGCAGGGATATTTACTTGTGTGCCGTCTGGGAAGGCAGATTTTAATTCTGCCGCATGCAGAGAGTGCAATACTGAAAAAAGCAGAACGCTGATCAGCACCAAGCTATTCCTTACTGAGATGATCCGCATAGCAAACCCCCGTATATTTCCATTTGTTTCCTGATTTTTTGTTTTTCTTGGGATTTGCATATGTGTCTTTATCGCGCCTGTGAAGTTCGGCTTCCGTTTTATCCTTATTATCAGTATCTGTTGTATCCCAGCCAATATTTCCTGTATTGGAGTCGCATAAGAGATCGTCATTACGTTTCCAAACTTTGGTCTTGTCATCCCATACGTGATAAGAGCCTCCGTTCCATCGCGACCATGTTTCTAGTTTGAGTTGCTCATCAGTATAAGTTCGACCATCTTTTCCTAAGTAGCTTTTAGCGGATTTTTGCTTTTCTTGATAGAGAGAAGATCCGCCTTTGACGTTTTCTTTCCAATTCCATGCCTGCTCATATGTAGGTTCTGGATTGGTCATCTGCGTAAGTCCATATCCGCCATCAAAGGAGAGGACTGGCTCGCCATCCGCAGCTATGAATTGTTTGAAGCTGCTTTCCTTGTCGATAATCTTCTCAAACCCCTTTACATCGTCAATCGTCCCTAGTAGCTCAATTACTTTCTGTTCTTCGGGATTCTTTGCCTTGATGACGACAGAGCGCTTGAATATATCGGAGCCAACCTTCACCTCCACGGTGAGCTTGCCGCCAATAACTTTACCCCCCAAGTCGGCAGTCCATTTTTTATCATTGGACTCGAACTTCCCATTTTCTGTGAAAGTTCTTAGAGCCGTGCTTCCACGACTTCCTGTTTCTTTAGTGCGCTGTTTGGCCTCCCAGGTTATCTTCCACGACCAAACATATGGACTAGGCTTATCGGTTTCTATCTCGAAATTGATCGTAGGAAACGTAGCGTCTTCGTTAATTAAATATTCTTCTTGTGCTGATGGCGAAATCCACTTCCCTGAGTCTTGCGTGACAACAAGCTTTACTAGTGAATTTTTAGTCTTATTGGTTGAGGCAGCATCCTGCGCTGTTTTTTTCACGATGGCGGCTTGTCCAGTCACTCGATGATCCTCCCTTCATTTGATTCTGCTTCGATGACTACGACAGTGAGCTTTACACTGTCATGTGTATACACACGCTCAGTCAGCCCATTAGTATCGGTGATGCCTTCCCACACTTGGCCATCAGAACCCGTAATGCGATAACGGACTCCAGCCAGCGCAGTTTCGTTTTCGTCGGCGACGAGGTGGAACTGCTCACTGAACATGTCCACCAAGTTAACCGGCAGCGGCTGAAGTTTTACTGGCTTGTTTTCCCCGCCCAAAAGCGCATGCTCACTGCCCTTGACCGTGAAGTCCCCCGGACATTCAAAGGTGATATTCCCGCCCTCCAGGGTGATGCGGCTCTGGCCGGCTTGCAGCACGAGCTTCTGCTGGGCCAATACCTCGATCCGGGTGTCGGTGGCGGTGACCGTGACGGCCTGGTCGGCCAGCA
>JASGDF010000073.1:0-7504 GCA_047607345.1 Pseudomonas sp.
CCGGCGCGCTGGCCCCGCTCGGCCCGCTGGCCGCCGCCGGCGACGAGCCGCTGGCGCGCAACCACATCGCCCGCCACTGGATCGATGAGACCGGTGCGCTGCTCAAGCAGGGCATGCCCGCCGCGCAGGCCGGACGCGAGGCCAGCCTGCGCGTGTTCGGCACCGCGCCGGGCGACTACGGCGCCGGCATCAACCGCCTGGCCGAGCGCTCGGGCAGCTGGCAGGACCGCAAGGAGCTGGGCGCGACCTACCTCACCCGGATGGGCCACGCCTACGGCGTCGGCCTGGAGGGCCGGCCCGAGCACGCGCTGCTCGACGCGCAACTGCGCAAGGTCGACAACACCTACCTCGGTCGCGCCAGCAACCTGTACGGGCTGATCGACAACAACGACGCCTTCGACTACCTCGGCGGCCTCAGCCTGGCGGTGGAGACGCTGACCGGCAAGCCGCCGGCCAGTCACGTCATCGACCACGCCGACCCGGCGCGCATCCGCACCCGCCCGCTGCAGGAGGCGCTGCTGACCGAGTTGCACGGGCGCTACCTCAACCCGGCCTGGATCAAGCCGCTGATGGGCCACGGCTATGCCGGCGCACGCACGATGGGCAGTGAGTTCGTCGAGTACCTGTGGGGCTGGCAGGTCACCAACCCGGACATCGTGCAGAGCGAGGTCTGGGACCAGGTCAAGGCGACCTACCTCGACGACAGCCAGCACCTGGGCGTGGCCGCGTTCCTCGAACAGGGCAGCAACGTCCACGTCAAGACCAACATGATGGCGATCCTGATGGTGGCCGCGCAGAAGGGCTTCTGGAAACCGGACGCGGCCACGCTGGACCGGCTGGCGCAGCAGTGGGCCGACCTGCTGATCGCCCACGGCCTGCCCGGCAGTGGCCACACCCGCCCGGACCACCCGGTGTTCGCATGGGCGATGCCGCACCTGCGCCCCGAGCAGCGCGCGGCGCTGCAGCAGGTGCTGCAACGTGCCGCGGCCGATGCCAGCGCACCCACCGCGGACGCCGGCCAGGCCGCCGCGCAAAATGCCGCGCGCAACGCCTCGGCGACCGCGATCGCCGAGATCCACGAAACCCCGCGCACGACCGCGCAGCATCGCTTCGTGCTGGCCGCGCTGATCGCCATCTTCGCCTGCCTGGTGCTGGCAGGCCTCTGGAGAGGACGCCACCGATGAGTTCCGCATCCCTGTTCCACACCCCGCTGATCGAGGCCACCCATCTGCTGGTGCCGCTGCTGCTGGTGCCGGTGGTGGTCGCGCTGTACGCCGCGCTGGCGGTGGCCTGCGTGGACATCGGCATCCTCCTGGGCGAGGCGCTGCGGCTGCGCCGCCCGGCCGCGCCGGCCACGCTGGCGACGATCGAGCGCACCGCGCGCCGGCGCATCGAGCGCGCCGACGTGCTGACCCGGATCCCGCCGATGCTGGGGCTGATGGCCACGCTGATCTCGCTCGGCCCCGGACTGAGCGCGCTGTCGGACGGCAACCTCACGCTGCTGGCGCAGGCGATGCAGGCCGCGTTCGACACCACCGTGATCGGCCTGGCGGCCGGCGTGGTCGGCTTCGTGATCGGACGCCTGCGCCGGCGCTGGTACGACGAGGCGCTGGAGCGCTGGGAGCGGCAGGCATGAGCCGGCGCTGGTCGCGCTCGCGCTTCGACGACGGCGGCGAGGACCCGGCCGCCGCGCTGGTCAACCTGGTGGACATCATGCTGGTGTTCATCTGCGCGCTGATCGTGGCGCTGGTGGCGGCCAATCCCGACAGCTTCCACGCCCGCGCCCAGCCGCGCGAGATCACCCGCGGGCAGGAACTGGAGTCGCTGCCCGAGGGCCTCGGCCAGGGCGCGCAGGGCAGCGGCATGCAACCGCTAGGGCAGGTCTACCGGGATCCGAAGACCGGCAAGCTGATCCTGGTCGGCGAAGCCCCGGCGCGCTAGCCCGACTGACACCTGACCGCCAGCGCAATTTATGTCACCTCCGCCATGATCGGCGCGCGCTCGTGCCGGCACCATGGCGTGTCCATCCAAGCTGAGGAATCTCCCCATGTTGCAGCGCAATCTCGTCCTCGCGTTGACCCTTTCCGCCCTCGCCGCCGCCCCGCTGCTCGCCAGCGCCGCGCCCAGGACCGCCCAGCAGGAACTGATGGCGAAGTGTTCGGCGCAGAACAAGGGCAAGACCGGCGACGCCTACAAGAGCGCGCAGAAGTCCTGTCTGAGCGGCGGCAGTGCCACCAGCAAGACCTCCGGCAGCACCTCGCAGCAGCGCATGAAGAACTGCAACGCCCAGGCCACCGGCAAGAAGGGCGACGAGCGCAAGGCGTTCATGAGCACCTGCCTGAAGGCCAGCTGATCCCGATCCGGCTCCACGCGCGGAACGCCGTCGCAGGCGTGACCCCGGCATGCCGAGGCCACGCCTGCGACGATCGATGCGGCAGGGATCTTAGCCGCCCCGTAGTATCCTCGGCGCCAGCGCATTGCGCCGATTCGCACCGCGCCCCCAGTTCCAGCCGCCGCCAGAGAACGCCCGCCACTGCCTGTGAGGCCTTCTCGCCATGCGCTCCGCACGCTACCCACCGCCATCGTCCGCGCACCTGTCGCAGAACCGGATCCTGCGGCCTGGCCTGAGCTTCCATTTCGGCAGCGAGGCCGAATCCGAAGACCGCGTCGGCTGCGGCCGGGTCGAGGACCAGGTACGGATCGTGCTGGTGCTGGAGGGCGCGCTCGATATCGCCTACGGCGACAGCCCGCTCGAGTTGGCCGCGCAGGGTCCGCGCCGCGCCGATGCGGCCGTCGTCGCGTTGTCCGAACCCGAGGAATTCCGCCGTGTCATCCACCGCGGCGACTATGCGCGCCGGATCAGCATCGGCCTGGAGCGGCAATGGATCGAACAGTCGCTGCTCGGCGATACGCGGGTCGCCGCGACCGAGTCCGAGCGCTTCCTGCGCCGGCATCTGAGCACGTCGTGCTGGCGCGCGTCGCCGCATGCGCGGGCGATCGCCGAGCAGATGCTGAACCCACCACCGCTGCCATCCGGGCTCGTCGGCATGTACCTGGAGAGCCGCGCGATCGAATTGGTCCTGGAAGCCTGGTCGCGGCAGGGGGCGCTGACCGGCACCGCCGCGCCGCCGGCGCGCGGGCTGCGCCCGGCGGCGTTCCGACGCATGTGCGAACTGAAGGCCTGGCTGCAGGAGAATGCCGCCGCCACGCTGAGCATCGAACGGATCTGCGCCCACGCCGGCACCAGCCCGGCCACGCTGCAACGCCATTTCCGCCTGGCGCACGGCATGAGCGTGTTCGAGTTCCTGCAGCGCACACGCCTGCAACAGGCCCGGCACGCGCTCGAATACGCCGGCGCCGACGTCAGCGCGGCGGCGCTGATCGCCGGCTATTCCAACCCGGCCAACTTCGCCACCGCGTTCAAGCGCCACTACGGACTCTCGCCCGGACAGGTGCGCTACCGCGCCTGAGGATGATTGCCGCGCAAACAGCTTCGCCGCGCTGGCAAAGGCCAGCGTGGCGGGCGCGTGGAAAAATAGTCATGGGAATGCGAATCGTTCCCATGACTTCCAGGAGAGTGTCCATGCGCGTCGAATTTCGTCCTCGTCCAGCATCCCGCGCCAGCGCGCGCCCGAGCCTGCTGGCACTCGCCCTGGCCGGCATCGGCGCGGCACACGCCGCCGAACCGGCGGACACGCCCGATCCGGTCGAACTCGAACGTGTGCAGGTCAACGCCTACCGCCCGGCGCAGACCATCGGCGCAGCGACCAAGACCGACACCCCGCTGATCCAGACCCCGCAATCGGTCTCGGTAGTCACCCGCGAGGAACTGGACGCGCGCGGCGTGCAGAACCTCAACGAGGCCACCCGCTACAACGCCGGCGTGCTGCCCGAGCCGCAGGGCATCGACAACCGCCTGGACGATCTGTACATCCGCGGCTTCGACGCCGGCAGTTGGGGCGGCAACGTGATGCTGGACGGCCTGCGCGCGCCCTCCGACGGCAGCAACAGCTGGAACCGCACCGCGTTCAACAGCTGGAACCTGGAACGGGTGGAGGTGCTGAAGGGGCCGTCCAGCGTGCTGTACGGTCAGCTCGCCCCTGGCGGCATGGTCAACCAGCTCAGCAAGACCCCGCACCCGGACCAGGATCAGGTCCTGCAACTGCAGTTGGACGCGCACGGCCGCTACCAGGCCGCGTTCGACACCGGCGGCGCCAGCGATCGCCAGGACGTGCTGTGGCGCCTGGTCGGCCTGTACGGCGATGGCCAGACCCAGATCGAGCACGTCGAGCACCAGCAATGGTTCCTGGCCCCGAGCGCGACCTTCCGCTTCAACGACGACGCCACCCGGCTCACCCTGCTGGGCCTGTACCAGCGCGACGACGGCGGCAGCACCTTCCAGTTCCTGCCCTACCAGGGCTCGGTGATCCCGGCCGCGCAGGGCTACATCAAGAACAGCACCTTCCTCGGCGAACCGGACTGGAACGTCTACGACCGCACCGTGTGGAACGCCGGCTGGCTGTTCGAGCACCGCTTCAACGAGCACTGGAAGCTGAGCCAGAGCGCGCGTGCCACCCACGTCGATTCGCTGTACCGCGCCACCGTGGTCTACGGCGTGCGCGGCGCCTCGGTCAGCAGTCCCAACACCCTGACCGACGGACACCTCCTGCCGCGGCGCGCGGTGCAGGGCATCGGCGACTCGGACGGCCGCGCGATCGACACCCGGTTGGAGGGCCGCTTCGCCACCGGCGCGCTCGAACACACCCTGCTGGCCGGCTTCGACTGGCAGAAGACCGACTGGGAATTCCTGCGCAAGATGGCCGGGGTCAACCCGAACACCATCGCCATCGACGTCTACCAGCCGGTCTACACCTACTACGACTTCGCCTCGGTGCTGACCACCACCCAACTCGACACCGACGAAACCGACCGCCAGAACGGTGTCTACCTGCAGGACCAGATCGCGCTGGGCAACTGGCGCCTGACCCTGGGCGGGCGCTACGACCGGGCCAAGGTCGATTCGCTGGAGCGCACCACCGCCCGGCGCGCGCTGACCGACAACGAGGCGTTCTCCGGCCGCGCCGGCGTGCTGTACCTGTTCGACAACGGCCTGGCGCCCTACCTGAGCTACGCCGAGTCGTTCCAGCCGGCCAGCGGCAGCGCGCGCGACGGCAGCGCGTTCGAGCCGACCACCGGCAAGCAATGGGAAGTCGGCGTGAAGTACGCGCCGCACGCGATCGACGGCATGCTCACGCTCTCGGCCTACGACCTGCGCCAGCAGAACGTGCTCACCGCCGACCCGCTCAACAGCGCCAGCGAGAGCTGGCAGGTGCAGACCGGCGAGGTGCGGGTGCGCGGCGTGGAACTGGAGGGACGGGTCACGCCGCTGGCGAGCTTCAGCATCATCGGCGCGCTGACCCGCTTCGACTCGGAGGTCGTCCGCAACAACGACGGCTACCAGGGCAACGACATGATCCGCGTGCCCGACTGGCTGGGCTCGCTGTGGCTGGACTACGGCTTCCAGGGCGGCGCGCTGGCCGGGCTGAGCGTGGCCGCCGGCGTGCGCTATGTCGATAGCACCTACGGCGACCTCGCCAATACCCTGCTGATCCCTGCCTACACCTTGTTCGACGCGGCGATCCGCTACGACGCCGGCCGCTTCGGCGACACCCAGGTGCGTTTCGCGCTCAACGCCAGCAACCTGGCCGACAAGCGCTACGTGGCGACCTGCTCGGCGCTGACTTCGTGCTACTACGGCAGCGGCCGCACCCTGACCGCCACCGCTCGGTTCAGCTGGTGAGCGCGCCTCCCAACGCATGAGCACCCCACTGCAAAGACCGCTGTGCATCGGCCTGTCGCTGGCCATCACCTGGCTGACCGGCGACGGCTGGAGGCGCGCCGACAGCGATGTGGAACGGATCCACACCGCCGGCTTCTACCTCGATATCGCCCGCAGGGCCGAGCGCGCCGGGCTGGACTTCCTGTTCCGCCCGGACGCGCTGTTCCTCGATCCGCAGGCGCTCGAACGCGGTCCCGGCTTCAGCAGCCTGGAGCCGACCGTGCTGCTCGCCGCGATCGCGCACGCGACCGCGCGCATCGGCTTGGTCACCACCGCATCGACCCGCTTCAATCCACCCTATGCGGTGGCACGCCAGCTGCAATCGCTGAGCTGGGTCAGCGACGGCCGCGCCGGCTGGAACATCGTCACCTCGCTCGACGGCGGCCGCAATTTCGGCGCGGCCGCGATGTCCTCGTCGCAACAGCGTTACGCGCAGGCGCTGGAATTCACCGAGGCGGTGCTGCGGCTGTGGCGCAGCTTTCCGCACGAGGCGCTGCTGGTCGACCGCGAGGCCGGCCGCTTCGCCGATGCCGGCCGGATCGCGCCGATCGATCACGCCGGGGCGTTCTTCCAGGTGCAAGGGCCGCTCAATATCCCGGCGCATCCGTCCGGGCGGCTGCCGCTGTTCCAGGCCGGCGCCTCGCCCTGGGGCCGCGACTTCGCCGCGCGCGTCGCCGACGCGGTGTTCGCGGCCAGTCCAGACCTCGCCGCCGGCATCGAACTGCGCCAGGACCTGCGTGCCCGCGCGCAGGCACACGGCCGCCGCGCCGAGGCGATCCGGGTGCTGCCCGGACTGAGCCTGTACCTGGGCGACAGCGCCGAGGAGGCGCGCGAGCTCTACCAGGCGACCCACGCCCGCCAGGACCGCTCGCGCGGCCTGGCCTACCTGCGCGAGCTGATCGGGCTGGACCTGTCCGGACTCGCGCCGGACCAGCCGGTCACCGCGCAGATGCTGCCCGATCCGGCCCAGCCGGTCCGCAGCCACACCCATGCCGAACTGGTGCGGCGATTGATAGCGCGCGAACGACCGACCGTGGACACATTGCTGGCGCGCCCGGAAGTGGCCGGCTCGGCGCACTGGCGAGTCGTGGGCACGGTCGAGGACGCGCTCGCCGAGATCCGCGCGCGGGTCCAGGCCGGTGCCGCCGACGGTTTCATCGCCCTGCCCGGCGGCGCGCTCCGCTCGCTGGAGCTACTGCTCGACGAACTGGTGCCGCGACTGGCCGAACAGGGCCTGTTCCGCGACGGATACGCCGGCACGACCTTGCGCGAGCACCTGGGCATCGAGGACTGAGCGCCCGACGTCGGTCGCGTTGGGCTTCTCCATCGAACCGCCGTCCCCGCGAAGGCGGAGACCTGACGCCTTCCGCGATCGGCACGAAAGTCCCTGGATCCCCGCTTTCGCGGGGATGACGACGTAGAGGGCTGTTGCTGTTGCTGTTGCTGTTGCTGTTGCTGTTGCTGTTGCTGTTGCTGTTGCTGTTGGCCTTTGATCTACCGGGGCCCCTCCGAAGCGGCGGAGCCAGCGGGAATAACCCCGCAGGGGTGGCGCACATGGGCCCGCCGGGAAAAGGCGAAGCACTGCTTCGCCCCGGCGGGCGGGCAGTCGCCGCGCGACTACCCCGGGCTCGGCCGCGCAGCGGACGAGTGCGCCGTTTTCGGCCG
>JASGDF010000074.1:0-13917 GCA_047607345.1 Pseudomonas sp.
GCAGGCGCCGCGCCGCGCGGTGGGCTGGGACGAGGCGCTGGAGACCGTGGCCGCGCGCCTGGCCGGCGTGGTGCGCCGGCACGGGCCGGACGCGGTGGCGTTCTATCTGTCCGGCCAGCTGCTGACCGAGGACTACTACGTCTTCAACAAGCTCGCCAAGGGCCTGATCGGCACCAACAACATCGACACCAACTCGCGGCTGTGCATGTCCAGCGCGGTGTCGGCCTACAAGCTCGCGTTCGGCGCCGACGGCCCGCCGACCTGCTACGAGGACCTGGAACAGGCCAAGACCGTGCTGTTCGCCGGCAGCAACATGGCCTATGCCCACCCGATATTGTTCCGCCGCCTGGAGCAGGCGCGCGCCGACGACCCGCAGGTGCGCTGGATCGTGATCGATCCGCGCCGCACCGACACCGCCGCGATGGCCGACCTGCACCTGGCGATCCAGCCGGGCACCGACGTGGCGCTGTTCAACGGGATGCTGCACCACCTGATCTGGGAGGGCCTGGTGGATGCGCCGTTCGTCGCCGCGCATACAGAGGGATTCGCCGAGCTCAAGCGCCTGCTGCGGGACTACACCCCGCGCATGAGCGCGGAGATCTGCGGCATCGCGCTGGAAGACCTGGTCCAGGCGGCGGAGTGGTTCGGGCGCAGCCCGGCGGCGCTGTCGCTGTACTGCATGGGCCTGAACCAGTCTGCGCACGGCACCGACAAGAACCTGGCGCTGATCAACCTGCATCTGGCCAGCGGCCAGATCGGCAAGCCCGGCGCCGGGCCGTTCTCGCTGACCGGCCAGCCCAACGCGATGGGCGGGCGCGAGGTCGGCGGCATGGCGACGATGCTGGCCGCGCACCGCGAGATCGGCAGCGACGCCGACCGCGCCGAACTGGAGCGGCTGTGGGGCGTGCCGGAAGGGCGGCTGTCGGCGCGGCCGGGCGCGGCGGCGGTGAAGCTGTTCGAGGGTCTGCGCGAAGGCCGGATCAAGGCGGTGTGGATCGCCTGCACCAATCCCGTGCACTCGATGCCGGACATCGCCGGCGTGCGCGAGGCCTTGCAGCGTGCCGAGTACGTGGTGGTGCAGGAAGCCTTCGCCGATACCGACACCGTGCCGTATGCCGACGCGCTGCTGCCAGCGTCGAGCTGGGGCGAGAAGGAGGGCACGGTGACCAATTCCGAGCGCCGCATCACCCGCGTGCGCGCCGCGGCGCCGGCGCCGGGGCAGGCGCGCGCGGACTGGTGGATCGCGCGCGAGGTGGCGCGGCGGATGGAAGCGAAGCTGGCGCGACCGCCCGGCGCCCCCCTTGACCCGTCATCCCCGCGCAGGCGGGGATCCAGTGACTTCGCTTCCAGCGCGGCAACATCGCTGGATCCCCGCCTGCGCACGGACGCCGGTCAGGGCGGTGAACCGGAACGAGCGACGCTGTTCGGCTTCGACGGCCCGGCGGCGATCTTCGACGAGCACCGCGCGCTGACCCTCGGCCGCGACTTGGACATCGGCGGTCTCGACTACGCGCGGCTGGAACACGACGGCCCGCAGCAGTGGCCGTTCCCGGCCGGCGCCGGGCGCGGCCAGGCGCGGCGCTACACCGACGGCATCTTCGCCACCGCCGACGGCCGCGCGCGCTTCCACGTCACCGCCTATCGCCCGGTCGCCGAGCCGACCTCGGCGCGCTACCCGCTGCGGCTGCTGACCGGCCGGCTGCGCGACCAGTGGCACGGCATGTCGCGCAGCGGGCGGGTAGCGGCGCTGTACGCGCACAGCCCCGAGCCGGGCCTGCGCATGCACCCGGACGACGCCGCGCGGCGCGGCCTGCAGGCTGGCGAGCTGGTGCGGGTGAGCAGCAAGCGCGGCGAGCTGGTGCTGCCGCTGGAGCTGTCCGACGAGGTGCGCTCGGGCTGCGTGTTCGCGGCGATGCACTGGAGCGGCCAGCACCTGTCCAGCGGCGGGGTCAACGAGGTCAGTATTTCGGCGGTGGACGCGCGCTCGCAGCAGCCCGAGCTCAAGCATGCCGCGGTGCGGGTCGAGAAGGCCGAGTTCGGCTGGCACCTGCTCGCGGCGCGGCGCGGCGACGCGCTGGCGTTGCAGCGCGCGTTGCAGCCATTGCTGCGCGAGTGCGGCTACGCCGGGTTGGCGTTGCATGCCGAGCCCGGCGGGACTGGCGACTGGGCGGTGCTGCGCGCGGCCTGCGCCACCGCGCCGGAGGCGGCCTGGATGCAGCGGCTGGAGGCCGCGCTGGCGCTGCCGGCCGGGGCCGATGCGCTGGAGTACCGGGACCTGCGCCGTGGCCTGATCCGCCGGGTGGGCTGGCGCGTGCAGGACGGCCACAGCCATATCGACGGCCTGCTGCTGACCGAGGTCCAGCGCAGCGCGGCCAGCCAGGGCCTGCTCGAGGCCGCACTGTCCGGACAAGCGTGGCCCGGGCCGCGCCTGTCGGTGTTCGCGCAGGCCACCCAGACGCGCCGCGACCCGGTGGTGTGCAGCTGCAAGCAGGTCAGCGAATCGGCGATCCAGGCCGAACTGCGGCGCGGGGCGGATGTCGCCGCGCTCAAGCAGCGTCTGGGCTGCGGCAGCGTCTGCGGCTCGTGCGTGCCGCAACTGACCCGGATGTACCAGCAGGCCCAACCGGCCTGATCCCCAGCCTTCATGCCAGGAGCCTTCGCCATGTCCACCACTGATTCCCTTCACCGCGAGGTCGTGCTGCTGTCCGCCGGTCCCGGCGACCTGGAGCTGCTCACGCTCAAGGCGGCCAGGGCGCTGGCCAGCGCGCAGGTGCTACTGCTGGACGAGCTGGTCGATCCGGCGATCGTCGAGCTGGCGCCGCAGGCGCGGGTGATCCGGGTCGGCAAGCGCGGCGGCTGCCGCTCCACGCCGCAGGACTTCATCTGCCGGCTGATGCGCCGCTACGCGTTGCAGGGCCTGCGCGTGGTCCGGGTCAAGGGCGGCGATGCGCTGATGTTCGGCCGCGCCGGCGAGGAGATCGCGTTCCTGCGCCGAGCCGGCATCGGGGTCCGCATCGTCAACGGGGTCAGCGCGGCGTTCGCCGCCGCCGCCGCGCTCGGCATCTCGCTGACCCATCGCGGGCATTGCCATGGCGTCACCTTCGTCACCGCGCACACCCACGACGACGGCGAGCCGGACTGGGCCGCGCTGGCCGCGACCGGCACCACGTTGGCGATCTACATGGGCGTGCGCCGGATCGCCGCGGTGGCGCGCGGGCTGTCGGCGTGCCTGCCCGCGCATACCCCGGCGGCGCTGGTGTTCGACGCCAGCCGGCCTAGCGAGCGGGTCCACCTGACCACGCTCGGCGGACTGGCCGGGGAGGCGCTGGCGGCCGGCCCGGCGCCGGGCGTGATCCTGGTCGGCGGCGCGCTCGCCGAGGCGTGCCAGATGACGCAGGGCAACGTGTCCGAGCGGCGTTCGATCGGCGGATGCTGATCCAGCTGTCGCTGCGCGAGTTATCGATGCCCGGCGGGAAGACCCACCCGTGATCGACTACGAACAGGCCATTGCGATCATCCTCGACGCCGCGCCGGTACTGCCTGCCGAGGATGTGGTGCTGGCCGACGTGCATGGGCGGGTGCTGGCGCGGACGCTGCACAGCCCGGCCTGGCTGCCACCGTTCGACAACGCGGCGATGGATGGTTTCGCGCTGGCGTGCGGCGGTACCGGGCTGGCCGCCGCGACCGAGGCGACGGTGCACGGCTCGCAGGCGGCCGGCGCGCCGCGTCGCCACGGCGCTGCCGGGGTCTGGGAAATCATGACCGGCGCGCGCATGCCCGACGGGCTGGATACCGTGGTCCCGGTGGAGCAGGTCGAGGTGCTGGCCTGCCACGACGGCCGTCCCGGCGCGATCCGGCTGGTGGCGTCGGTGCGTCCGGGCCAGCACGTGCGCCTGCGCGGCGAGGACGTGGCGGCGGGCGATCTGGTGATCGCCGCCGGACAGCGCCTGCTCGCGCCGCAGACGATGCTGCTGCACGCGCTCGGCGTATCCCGGGTCGCGGTGCGGCGGCGGCCAAGGGTGGCGGTGATCTCCACCGGCCACGAGCTGGTGGATGATCCGGAGCGGCCGCTGCAGTCCGGGCAGATCCGCGACAGCAACCGCCCGTTCCTGTGCGCGAAGGCGCGTCAGGCCGGGGCCGAGGTGGTCTGGCACGGCTGCGTGGACGACGATCCTGCGGCCTACCAGCGGGCGCTGGAGCAGGCCCTGGCACAGGCGCCGGATCTGCTGATCAGCAGTGGTGCGGTCTCGGCTGGGCGCTACGACTTCGTGCCGGACGCGCTACGCGCGCGCGGTGCCGAGATCGGGTTCCAGCAGGTCGCGATCCGGCCCGGAAAGCCGCTGCTGTTCGCGCGAATGAAGGAGGGACCGCTGTACTTCGGGTTGCCGGGCAACCCGGTGTCCAGCGCGGTTGGCCAGCGCTTCTTCGTCGAGCCGGCACTGCGCGCCATGCTCGGGCTGCCGCGCGAGCGAGCGCTGCGGGTACCGCTGCAAGCGGCGCTGCGCAAGCCCGAGCACCTGCGTTTCCACGCGCGCGCGGTGGTTGCCTGCGACGCGCAGGGCGCGCTGTCGGCGGCGTTGCTACCGCGGCAGGAGCCGTTCCGGCTGATGCCGCTGCTGGCCGCCAATGCCTGGGTCGTGGCCGAGGCCGGCGCGGCGGAGCTGGCGGCCGGGCAGACCGTGGACGTCCACGGGCTCGGGCACTGGCAATCGATCCAGTTGGAGGGGCAATGACGATGACGATGACGATCCAGCTCCGCCGATGCCGCGCGTTTTGCCACTGTGGCGACGACGTGGTCGCGATCGGCAGGTCGCAAAACAGCCCGCGGTCATGACGGGCTCAAGTTCATCAACCTGGACAGGCGTACTGTTGGCCGGTGGCCGATCTTCACGAATGGGGCGCGACAAGGCGACCCTGGACTGGCATGGAACGCCGCTGATCGAGCACATGCGGGGGCTGCTCGAATCGGCCGGCGCGGCCCGGGTCGCGGTCAGCGGGGATTACCCGGCCTACGCCGGCATCGAGGACCTGGAGCCCGGACTGGGGCCGCTGGGTGGGCTGCTGAGCGTGGCCACGGTGCTGCCGGATGGGGAGTTGCTGGTGGTTCCAGTAGACATGCCGCTGCTGACACCGGCCTGCCTGCACCGATTGCTGGCCGCGCGAGCGCGTTGCGTCGCGTTCGAAGACCATGTGCTGCCGATGCGGCTACGCCTGGATAGCGACAGCCGCGAGGTACTGCGCCGGCTCGCCGCCGCACCGCAGGCCATGCGTTCGCTGCGCGCGCTGCAGCGGGCGCTGGATGCGACCTGGCTGCCGTTGCCGCCCGGCAGCGCCGCCGGATTCGATAACTGCAACACCCCGGAACAGTGGAGGGCGATTCGCGCATGAAGATCCAATTGCAAGGCCAGACGCTGCGCCTGCGCGTGGACGAGAGCGAGCTGGATGCGCTGCTGGCCGGACGGGCGGTGAGCAATCTGACCCCGCTGCCCGGCATCGGCTACAGCGAGCAGGTCATCGAGTTGCACGATGGCGCAATAGTGCTGGTCGGTTCGCACGCGGCCTGGCGTGCGCAGTTGCCGCGTGCTCAGGTACAGGCCTACGTACGGACCCTGCCTGCCCGCAAAGGGCTGGAGTTCGCACTGGCGAGCGCAGCGCGGCCCGCGGACAGGCTGCTGTTGGTATTCGAGGTCGACGTACGCGACAGCGTGCGCAAGCGCGGACGCTTGCCTGCATAGCCGGGGGGCGGAGTCGGGCGTCTCGGCCGCACGCATGGCGCGCAACGACCTGCCGGACCGGAAAATGTTCCGGAGGGCTGGCACAGGCGGGAAATTCATGTACAATGCGCAGCTCACGCGGGAATAGCTCAGTTGGTAGAGCGCAACCTTGCCAAGGTTGAGGTCGCGAGTTCGAGTCTCGTTTCCCGCTCCAGTTTCACAAGGCCCCGTTCGCGGGGCCTTGTCGTATGTATCGGCGTCCCGGCACGGGGTTTTCCGATAGACTGAAGTCACCGGCCTGGTGGCAGAGTGGTTATGCAGCGGACTGCAAATCCGCGTACGCCGGTTCAATTCCGACCCAGGCCTCCATCGAAACCCGCCCAGGCGGGTTTTGTCGTGTGCGGCGCTGGCGCCGGTCCGGCGATTGATCCAGGTCAAGGCGGTGCAGGGCGCCTTCCGCGCATGCTGGCGGCATGGAAAATCTCCCGTTCCCGCACGCCGCGCTGGCGTGGAATTTCGATCCCGTTCTGCTGCGCCGCTACGACCGGCCGGGCCCGCGCTACACCTCGTATCCCACCGCGCCGCACTTCGGCACGGATTTCGATGGCGCCCAGCTACAGCGGGCGATCATCCGCTCGCAGTCGCGGCAATCCCGGCGCGCGCTTTCCCTGTACGTGCATGTGCCGTACTGCACCAGTCCGTGTTTCTATTGCGGCTGCAATCGCATCGTCACGCGTGACCGCAGCAAGGGCGAGGCCTACGTGCGACGCGTGTTGCGCGAGGCCGAACTGGTCGCCGCCTCGGTCGAACCGCGCAGAGAGGTGATGCAGCTGCACCTCGGCGGCGGTACGCCAAACTTCCTTTCGCCGGCGCTGATCGGCAAGCTGGTGCGGGGGCTGGGCGAGCATTTCCGCTTCGACACCTCGTCCAGCCGCGATTTCTCGATCGAGCTCGATCCGCGCCACGTCACCGGCGAGGACATCGAGGCGCTGGCGATGGCCGGCTTCAACCGCACCAGCCTCGGCATCCAGGATTTCGACCCCGACGTGCAGCAGGCGATCAACCGCGTGCAGGGCGTGGAGGAGACGCTGGGCGTTATCGACGCCTGCCGCCGGCACGGCATCCGCTCGGTGAACGTCGACCTGATCTACGGACTGCCGCGGCAGAACCTGGACGGCTTCGCGCGCACGCTGGACGCGGTGATCCACGCCCGCCCGGACCGGCTCGCGGTGTACGGCTACGCGCACCTGCCACAGCTGTTCCGCGCGCAGCGCCGGATCGCCGAGGCGGAGCTGCTGGACGCGGAACTCAAGCTGGCGCTGCTGGGCGTGGCGGTACGCAAGCTGGCCGAGGCCGGCTACCAGTACATCGGCATGGACCACTTCGCGCTGCAGGGCGACGAGCTGGCCCGCGCGCAGCGCCGCGGCGACCTGCACCGCAACTTCATGGGCTACACGACCCATGCCGACAGCGACCTGCTGGGGCTGGGGGTGAGCGCGATCAGCCATGTCGGCGACAGCTACAGCCAGAATCCGCGCGAGCTGCCGCAGTGGGAGGCCGCGATCGACGAGGGCCGGCTGCCGACCGCGCGCGGGCTCGCGCTGTCGCAGGACGACCGCCTGCGCGCGGACGTCATCCAGCGGCTGATGTGCCTGGGCGAGGTGGACTTCGCGGCGATCGAGGCGGCGCACGGCATCGACTTCCGCGACTACTTCGCCGCCGAGCTGGAGGTGCTGGCGCCGCTGCAGGACGATGGCCTCGCCGTCGTCGAGCCGGGCAGGGTGCGCGCGACCGGACAAGGCCGCCCGCTGATCCGCCTGATCGCGATGTGCTTCGACCGCTACCTGCAGTCCCCGCAGCAGCCGGCGCGCTACTCCAAGGCGATCTAGCCAACATCGAAACCCCTGTAGGAGTGACTTCAGTCGCGATGGGGCTTTATCGGGAAAGCCCCATCGCGACTGAAGTCGCTCCTACAGGAGGCGGCCAAGCCAAGCATTCCCATCCGGGCAGCGATCAGGCACGCTATCGCCCATGCCCGGATGGCGAAACCGGTAGACGCAAGGGACTTAAAATCCCTCGGCCGCAAGGTCATGTGGGTTCGATCCCCACTCCGGGCACGTAATCATGGCGAGCCGTCTGCGCGGCACCTGTCGCACGGACCGCGAGCCCCCACCAGGAAAAGGCATGACGGCCGCAAAGCTTGTCGACATCGCTTCGGCCGCCATTGGCGTGATCGGGCTGGGATACGTGGGACTGCCGCTGGCGGCCGAGTTCGGACGGCACCGGCGCGTGGTGGGGTTCGACATCGACGCGGCGCGCGTGGCCCGGCTGCAGGCCGGGCACGACGACACCCTCGAACTCGGCCCGGAGCAACTGGCTCAGGCGCGCCTGCTCGAATACAGCGCCGATCCGGCCGCGCTGGCCGGCTGCGGCATCTTCATCGTCACCGTGCCCACGCCGATCGACGCGCACCAGCAGCCCGACCTGGAGCCGCTGCGCAGCGCCACTCGGCTGATCGCCTCGATGCTCAAGCCCGGTGACCTGGTGATCTACGAATCCACGGTCTATCCGGGCACGACCGAGGAAGTGTGCGTTCCGATCCTGGAGGCGCTGTCGGGACTGCGCTTCGATGAGGGGTTCTACTGCGGCTACAGCCCGGAACGGATCAATCCAGGTGATCACCAGCGACGTCTTCCGGACATCCGCAAGATCACCTCCGGCTCGACCCCGGAAGCGGCTGCGGCGGTGGACGCGCTGTACGCGCAGATCATCACGGCCGGCACCTGGCCGGCGCCGTCGATCCGTGTCGCCGAGGCGGCCAAGGTGATCGAGAACATCCAGCGCGACGTCAACATCGCGTTGGTCAACGAGCTGGCGCTGATCTTCGACCGGCTCGGCATCGACACCCAGGACGTGCTCGAGGCGGCCGGCAGCAAGTGGAACTTCCTGCCGTTCCGGCCCGGCCTGGTCGGTGGTCACTGTATCGGCGTGGATCCGTACTACCTGCTGCACAAGTCCGAGAGCGTCGGTTATCACCCCGACCTGATCCACACCGCTCGCAGCATCAACAACCGCGTAGCGCAGCATGTGGTGGAGCGAGTGCAGGCGCTGCTCGCCGAACGCGGCGTGGCGATGCCGCAGGCGCGCATCCTGGTGCTTGGCGTCACCTTCAAGGAGAATTGCCCGGACCTGCGCAACAGCCGTGCGCTGGAACTGGTGGATGCCTTCGCCCGGCTGGACGCCATGGTCGATGTGGTCGACCCCTGGGCGCTGCCCGAGGAGGTCAGGCACAAGGCGAGCGTGGTGTTGCAAGCCGAAGCGGTCGCTGGTGACTACGACGCCGTCGTGCTCGCGGTGGCGCACCGACAGTTTCTTGAGTTCGATGCCGCCCGCATCCGCGCGCTCGGCAAGCCAGGCGTCGTCGTCTACGATGTGAAGTCGGTCTGGCCACGGGAACTGGTGACCGACCGTCTGTAGCCGTCACGCCATAGCCTGCCTTCGCCGATGAGGCAGGATGGCTCCGTATAGATGGAAGCGCCGCGCTACTGCAGCGTGGCACCCGATCCGGCGAGCCAGGCCGCCGCGCCGCGACCGGCGCGCAGCCCGCTGGCGAAACAGGCGGTGAGCAGGTAGCCGCCGGTCGGCGCTTCCCAGTCCAGCATCTCGCCGGCACAGAACACGCCGGGTAGGGCATCGACCATCAATTGCGCGTTCATCGCCTCCAGCCGCACGCCACCGGCACTGCTGATGACCTCGGCCAGCGGCCGCGGGCGCAACAGGCGCAGCGGCAGCGCCTTGAGCGTACGTGCAGCCAGGTCCGTATCCTGACCGGCATCCCGGCCCAGTGCCTCGAACAACAGAGCGGTCTTGACCGCGTCCAGTCCGGCCTGGCGACGCAGGTGCTCGCCGAAGCTGCGGCCCTTGCGCGGCCGACCCAGTTCGTCCTGCAACCGGGCCAGTTCACGACCGGGTGCCAGATCCAAGTGCAGCAACACATGGCCGTCGCGGTTGATCGTCTCGCGCAGGTCCGCGGCCGCGGCATAGATCAGGCTGCCCTCGATGCCGTAGGTGCTGATCACGCATTCGCCCTGCAACTGCCGGTGCGGGCCTTCAGGATCGCACCAGTGCGCAACCACTGACTTGAGCGGAGTACCCGCATGGCGCTCAGCGAACCATGGTGTCCAGTCGACGTCGAAACCGCAGTTCGCCGATTGCAGTGCTGCGACATCCACGCCGCGCGCGCGCAGCGTGGCGACCCAGGCGCCATCGGATCCAAGTTGCGGCCAACTGCCACCACCGAGCGCGAGCACGGTGGCGGCGGCATCCACGCGGACCTCGCCCTCGGGATTGGCGAAGCGCAGCGCTCCGTTCTCGTCCCAGCCCAGCCAGCGATGTTGAACGTGGAATTGCACGCCGCTGTCCCTGAGCCGGCTGACCCAACCGCGCAGCAGTGGCGCGGCCTTGCGATCCAGTGGGAACACCCGGCCGGAACTGCCTACATAGGTGTCCACGCCCAGGCCGCGCGCCCAGTCACGCAGCGCCCGCGCGTCGAAGTCCGACAACCAGCCGGCAACCGCCAGTTGGCGCTCGCGGTAGCGCGCGGCGAATGCTGCGGGCTGATCGACGTGGGTGAGATTGAGCCCACCCTTGCCGGCAATCAGGAACTTGCGTCCGACCGAACCCTTGGCCTCGTAGACGTCCACCCGGTGGCCGGCCGCGCACAGGGTCTCGGCCGCCATCAGGCCGGCGGGACCGCCACCGATGACGGCGACGCGGGAGAGAGCAGCGGACTCGGGCATCAGTGTGCGCGTACGTCGAGCAGTTCGACATCGAATACCAGCGACGCGCCCGGCGCGATCACGCCGCCGGCACCGCGCTCGCCGTAGCCGTAGTCGGGCGGGATCATCAGCGTGCGCTTGCCACCGACCTTCATGCCGGCCACGCCTTCGTCCCAGCCGCGGATCACCTGGCCGCCGCCGAGCCGGAACTGGAACGGCTCATCGCGATCCACCGAGCTGTCGAACTTGCGGCCATGCCGGTTCTCGGCGTGCTCGTCGTAGAGCCAGCCGGTGTAGTGCACGCTGACCAGATTGCCGGGCTTGGCCTCGGCGCCGCCACCGACAACGGTGTCGATCTTCTCGAACTGCGCGATCGTGCCGCCTGCAGGCGGTCCCGGCGGTGTGCAGCCGGCCAGCAGGCACAGCGATAGCAGAAGCAGAAGACGCAGCATGGCTGCCTCCGTTGCGAAGGGGCGGGGATTATCGCATTCGCGCCGGCTATCATCCGCGCATGGCGAAATTGCTGATGAACCTGCGCAACGTTCCGGAAGACGAGGCCGAAGATGTGCGCCGCCTGCTGCGGGAGCACGGTGTCGTTTTCTACGAGACGCGTCCGAGCGCATTCGGAATTTCCGCCGGCGGTATCTGGCTTGCCGACGTCCAGACGCATCCGCGCGCGCGCCAGTTGCTGGATGAGTACCAGTGGCAGCGGGGCGAATCGGCGCGTGCGCAGCGGCGCCTGGCGCTGCGCGACGGTAGCGCCGAGACATTCGGGTCGCTGCTGCGGCGCCGGCCGCTGTTCGTGCTGGCAACGCTGCTTGCGATGCTGTTGGTCGCCGCCCTGGTCCTGCTGCCGTTCCTGCTGCTGCGGGGTTGAGCGCCGCCGGCGGGTAGAATGAGCGGATGTTCGCCAATACCGCTGCCTATCACTTCGTCGCCATCGCCGATCCCGAAGCGCTTGCCGGGCGCATCCGCGAGCGCGCCGCCGCCGCCGGACTGATGGGCACCGTGCTGGTGGCGGGCGAGGGCATCAACCTGTTCCTGGCCGGTCCCCAGCCGGATATCGAGGCCTTCTACGGTTGGTTGCAGGCGGATGCGGGTTTCGCCGGCATGCGCGTCAAGTACAGCCACAGCCGGCATCTGCCGTTTGGCCAGCTCAAGGTGAAGGTCAAGCCCGAGATCATCAGTTTCCGCCGCGAGGACGCCTCGCCGCTGCAGGCGCGCGCGCCTGCGGTGGCGCCCAGTGTGCTGCGGCAGTGGCTGCGCGATGGTCACGACGATGAGGGGCGGCGCGTGGTGATGCTCGATACGCGCAATCAGCAGGAGGTCGAGTACGGCACGTTCGCCGGCGCGCTGACGCTGCCGATCGGCAAGTTCACCGACCTGCCGCAGGCGCTCGAACCGCATCGCGACGCACTGGCCGACGCGACGGTCGTCAGCTTCTGCACCGGTGGCATCCGCTGCGAGAAGGCGGCGCTGTGGATGCGCGCCAGCGGCATGCCCAACGTGCTGCAACTGGACGGCGGCATCCTCGGGTATTTCGAGGAGGTGGGGGGCGAGGGCTACGACGGTGGCTGTTTCGTGTTCGACGGCCGGGTCGCGCTGGATCCGCAATTGCGTCCGCTGCACGATCCTGATGCAGCTGCCGGGGTCGGGAAAGTCTGACCGATTCTTTGCCGGATGCCCGATGGCTAGGCCCGGTCCGGCATCGGCAAGATCGGTTTACGCGACGGGTGGGGAAGTGTCGTCGCGGGATCGGCGAGGCGCCATGGCGGTCGTTTGGGATGATTCGTGCTGACGGGCCGGCGTATGGGGCCGTGCCTTGCAGGGAATGGCCAGCGTGCCGCCGCTTATTTGTCAATCAAATGACAATGAGTGTCTTGTTATGAATTATCCATGGGGCTAGGCTCGCCAAAACGGCTTGACGTCACACGTCAATGGGGCTGAACGAATGACCATCAAGGTTTTTCTGATCGACGACCATGCGCTGGTGCGTACCGGCATGCGGATGATCCTTTCCAGTGAGTTGGACATCGAGGTCGTGGGTGAATCCGAAACGGGAGAGGACGCGCTGCCGCAGATCAGGCGTCTGCGGCCGGACATAGTGCTGTGCGACCTGCGCCTGCCGGGGGTCAGTGGACTGGAAGTGACCGAGCGCCTGGTCAAGGGCAGCTATGCTGTCCGGGTCATCATCGTGTCGGTGCTGGAAGACGGGCCACTGCCGAAGCGGCTGCTCGAAGTGGGGGCCTCGGGCTATGTCGGCAAGGGCGGCGATGCGCGCGAACTGCTCAGGGCGGTGCGCGACGTGGCGCTCGGCAAGCGCTACCTGGGCAATACCATCGCTCAGAACATGGCGTTGGCCAACCTCGAGGGCGGAGCCTCGCCATTCGATGCATTGTCGCCGCGGGAATTGGAAGTGGCGTTGCTGCTCACCCAGGGGTTGCGTCAGGAAGACATCGCCAGGCGCCTGAGTCTGAGTGCGAAGACCGTCAACACGCACAAGGCACGGCTGTTCGAAAAGGTCGGGATCCAGGACAACATCGCGCTGGCACGCCTGGCCAACCAATATGGCCTGGCCGACCCGGCACGGATGATCTGAAGGGCTTTGCAAGAAGAAAGCGGCCTTTCGGCCGCTTTCTTCCATGTCCGACCTCAGCCTGCCTGCGGCTTGTCGGCTGCCGTTGCCAGGTCATCATCCGGCTGAATCACCGGAGCTTGCTCGCGGATTTTCGCGACGTCTTTTGGCACGATCTCCGGCTCGACAGTAGGCTTTACCTGCGCCTGCTCGTCGATGGGCGCTGGCGTGACGGCCGTCCTCGTGGTTCGGGAAGCCTCGGGATCTTGCGTGGATGCGATCACCGGCTCGGATCGGGGCGAAGCCTCGTCGGGGGCAAGTGCGTCCAGCAATGTCGTCTGTACCGGCGCATATGGTTTTGGAACCGCTGTCTCGGCCGGTACGGCGGCTTCTGTTTTTGCCGCTTCCTCGACGCGGACCGGTTCGGCCACCACCGGCAATGGCGTTGCGGCAGCCTCCACCACGGTAGCGGTTTCCGGTTTCACGTCGGTCGCGGCTACCGCGACGCTGGCGGCGGCCGCGACCACCGTCGTCTCCGCCTCCGCCCCGCTCTTGCCGGGGGCAGTTTCCACGGCCTTTTCCGGCGCCGGAACGTCGCTGTCGGTTACCACGGCGGCCGCCGGGCGTGCCGGCTCACGGCGCGGGGTGGGGGCCGGCACGTCGTCGAAGTCGAATTCTGGTTGCGGACCGCGCGCAGGCGCGACGGCCGACGGCTCGATATCGCCGGCATCCACTTCCAGGATGTCGTCCGTGTCGAGGTCGCCGTCATCCAGATCATCGGCCGCGGCGGAGGTGCTCTCGTCGGGCGCCCCGGCACCACGGCGGCGGCGGCGGCCGCCACGACGGCCGC